>QZIJ01000119.1 GCA_003598975.1 Anaerolineaceae bacterium
TCTTGGTGGGGGAAACAAGCGTGAAATACAAAATCTGCCTGGATGATTTCGTCAAACGAAACGGGTGCGCGGGCTGATAACCGGGAATCCACGCGATCCTGCCCCCTGCGCAAAGCAGGGGCCAGCGTTCGCGCGCCCGCTGGGGGAGTTTTTCATTGGTGAAGAAGTCCGACAATTTTTGTGAATGACCATCGAGACCGAGCGGTTCGAAGCGATCTCCCTCGCGGCGGACGCGCAGGGACAGGTCGCCGTTCAATGCGTCCGCGTCGAGCCAGACCTGATACGGGTCTTCGTTTTCCTGCATCTGCTCACGAGCCAGCGCGGGGATGTTCCACGATTCACTGGTCAGACGCCAGCCCCCGGGCAGGTCCACGCGCGAGGGGACCGAAATCGGGATGGAATCGGCATCGGTGGGAAATTGCGGCCAGGCCTCGAATGGCAGAACAGTATTTTCGCCCGCGACAAAGACCTGCCTGCCTTCGCGTAAAATACGCAGATTGCCGCTGAGGGGAAGCGACCCGCCCGCTTTTCCGTTCTGAAGGAAGCTGGTTACCCGATCGAGCAAGGCATAGGTGATATCCGCCGCGGGGTGGATCCGCTCAATCGCTCGGCGAAACAGGTAACGGGTCAGGCCGAGCGAAAGCCCCGTCAGCGCGGCCGAGTCGAAGATGACGAGTCCATCCGATTCGCTGACTACGGCGCGCGTCCAGGCCGCATCCACAGAATGGATGATGATCTCGCGATCCGCGTTGAGCGATTGCGCCGTGCGCCAGACCGCCTCGCGGAATTTTGGGTTGTAGGTTTCGAGATTGGGAATGAGCAGGTGGCGGATGCGGTTGCGGAGGAAATTGAGCGAATCGTTGCTGGGATCGTAATGCGGGCGCAAACCCTGCCCCGCGCAATAGATGATGGTCTCTTCGCGCCAGACATCGAGTAACGGCCGCACGAGTGGAATCTCAACATCGAACACAGAAAGCACGGTGCGATACGCCATCCCCCGAAGACCGTTGAGGCCCGCGCCGCGCAGAAAGTGCATGAGCACGGTCTCCACCTGATCGTCCGCGGTATGACCGACCGCCACCGCCTGCGCGCCGCGCTCGCGCGCCAGCGTGAACAGGAAGCGGTAACGCAACGTGCGCGCGGCATCTTCGACGGAGAGTTTTTTCTCGGTCGCGAAAGCGCGTACATCCGCGCTCTCGATGATGGATGGAATCCCGTGCCGCGCCGAAATCTGTTCCACGGCGTTGGCTTCGAGGTCCGAATTCTCGCGCAGTTTATGATTGAAATGGGCAACAATGATGGGATAGCCCGCCTGACGGAGGAGATCCATCAAACACAGGCTGTCTGGCCCGCCGGAGACGGCAACCACAATCGGCCGTTTCGGGTCAAGGTGGCATTGCTCGTGGAGGATGGAATCCATGCTGGGGAGCATGGGGGCAATTAAACCACAAGATGCCAAGAGTTAGAAACCCGATTTCTGGCAGAAATCGGGTTTCTGTATCTGGTCACAATTGATACAACTCCACCAATACCCCTCCTGTGGATTCGGGATGGATGAAGGCGTACTTTTTCCCGTCCGCGGCAGTGCGCGGTTCTTCGTTGATGAGGCGGATGTTCTTCGCTTTCAATTGCGTCAACATACCCGCGATATCGTCCACCTCGAGGCAGAGATGATGCATCCCTTGTCCACGCTTGGCGAGATATTTGGCAATACCCGAATCGTCGGTGGTCGGCATGACGAGTTCCACTTCCGCGCCCGCCAACGGCAGGAATGCCACCTGCGATTTTTCGGCGGGGACGTCGCGCAGTTCATGCAATTCGATTCCCAGCGCGTCGCGCCAGAACGACAGCGACTGTTCCATGTCCGAGACAACGACGGCGACGTGATTGATGGATTTGACGACTGCCATTAGTTGACTCCCATGAAACCGAACAGACGCCACATCCTTCGCATCATATCGTGACCGAAATCGGGCTTCAAAAACTGATTCGGACACGACCCCGGGATGACCGCGATCCCGTTGGTGCGCGCCTTCTCCACTGCCGATTGCGAGACGCTGGTCATGCTGGCCACGAGACCGGGCTTTGTCCCCATCATGCAGTGCATCCAGACGTGTTTGATGCCGAGTTCCACGCACTGATCCACGATCAGGTCGGTCACCTTCGGGCTGGCGAGGATGAAGACCGCGTCCACTTTTTCGGGGATGGATTTCAGGTCGGGGTAGCACGGCGCGCCATCATAGGTGGTGATGCGCGGGTTGACCGCGTAGACCTGATAGCCGTTATCCTTGAACTTCTTGTAGTTCAGGTTACAGCCCGTCTCGCGTTTATCCGACACGCCAACGACGGCAATCTTCTTTTGGGCAAGGAAGTCCTGCACCATATTGTCAATTTTTGCCATTTGCATTCTCCTTTTTAAAACGTATTTCTCTTTGTGCAAAGGGACGATCTAAAACCCTTCCGCCACATACTCGCCCCAGACACCCCTCAGCGTGTTGCAAATCTCACCAAGCGTGATGTCGTGCTCCACACACTCAATGAACAACGGCATCAAATTCTCGGTTCCCTTCGCCGCCTCCACCAACTTCCCAAGTAACTGCTTCACTACCTTCTGCTCTCTGCTCTCTCTCAACTTCTTCAATTTCTCTCGCTGACCCAACTCAATGGACGGGTCAACCTTCAAACGTTCCAGCGTGAGAACTTCGTCCACGGCAAATTGATTCAAGCCAACAATGACCTGTTCACCTTTTTCAATCGCCTGTTGCGCGGCGTAGGCCGCGTTCTGAATTTCGTTTTGCATGAATCCGCGTTCGATGGACTGCAGTGCGCCACCCATCTCGTCAATCTGGCGGATGTAATCCAGCGCGCCTTTTTCGATCTCGTCAGTCAGATGTTCGATCAGATACGAACCCGCCAGCGGATCCACCGAATCCGCCACGCCCGACTCGTAGGCGATGACCTGCTGTGTACGGAGCGCCACGCGCACGGACTTTTCAGTGGGCAACCAGAGGGCCTCGTCCATGCTGTTGGTGTGCAAGGATTGCGTGCCGCCCAACACAGCCGATAAAGCCTGCAACGTGACGCGCACCACATTATTTTCTGGTTGTTGCGCGGTGAGCGTGGAGCCTGCGGTCTGCGTGTGGAAACGCAATTGCCAACTGGACGGTTTCTGCGCTTTGAAACGTTCGCGCATGATCCTTGCCCACATGCGGCGTGCAGCGCGGAACTTGGCAACTTCCTCCAAAAGATTATTGTGCGCGTTGAAAAAGAACGAGAGTTGACCCGCGAACGAGTCGACGTCGAGTCCCGCCTTGATGGCCGCTTCCACGTAGGCGATTCCATTCGCCAGCGTGAAAGCCACTTCCTGCACGGCAGTGGAACCTGCTTCGCGGATGTGATAGCCTGAGATCGAGATCGTATTCCAAAATGGGACTTCCTGCGCGCAAAACGAGAAGATGTCCGTGATGAGCCGCATGGACGGCGCGGGCGGGAAGATATACGTCCCGCGCGCCACGTACTCTTTGAGAATGTCATTTTGGATGGTGCCGCGCAATTGGTGCATGTCCGCGCCCTGGCGCTTCGCCACGGCAATATACATCGCCAGCAAAACGCCTGCGGGCGCGTTGATGGTCATCGAAGTCGAAACTTTGTCGAGTGGAATCCGGTCGAACAACTGCTCCATATCGCGGATGGAAGAGATCGAGACACCCACCTTGCCCACCTCTCCCTGCGCGATGGGATCGTCCGCATCGTAGCCGATCTGCGTCGGCAGGTCGAACGCGACAGAAAGCCCGGTCTGCCCCTGGTCAAGGAGGAAGCGATAGCGTTTGTTGGATTCCTCTGCCGTCGAGAATCCCGCGTACTGACGCATCGTCCAGAAGCGCGAACGATACATCGTCGGCTGGACGCCGCGCGTGAAGGGATATTCACCGGGGAATCCGAGTTTTTCGGCGTAGTCGGGTCCGTCATCTGCGGGCAACGCCACGCGCGGAATTTCGATCTCAGAGGAGGTCGCGAAGCGTTTCTTGCGTTCCTTGAATTTTTCGAGGGTCTTCTTGAGGGTGGAGTCTTGCCATTTTTGGAATGCGTCTTTGAGGGTCATGGTGAAAACCTTTTTAAACACAAAGGGCACGAAGTGTCATGAAGGATAACTCATCTTTCATCTTTCCTTCCCCAAGTATACAGCCAAACCCCCTGCTCCCAGAATTGGACAAAAACAGGAATATTTAGAGACAAAAGTCACATGCCAAAATGTGCAAATAAATGTTAAACTTTCCGTATATCGTCATCGGAGGCTTCATCTTATGAATGCGAAACCAATGCTTTATGTCGGGGCGGCGATTCTTTTCCTGATCGGACTCTGCCTGCTCGGCTACGGACTGCTTAATATCATCGGCTCCACCTCTGCAAGCGGAAGCGGCTCCTGGCTGACCTTCGGGCTGGGGTTCGGTTTCGTGGGCATTCTCTTCCTGGCGGGGGGCGCGGGACTCGTCTACGCCGCGGCACGGGCAGGAAAGACCGAAGTCGTCCAGCAGGTGACCATGAAGGTGGATTTGCCCGGGCAAACCAAAATCGAGGAAGTCAAATGCCGCTCCTGCGGGGGAACATTGTCTGCCAAGGATGTCACACTTGCCAACGGCGCACCGATGGTTAATTGTCCCTACTGCCATACCATCTATCAACTGACCGAAGAACCGAAATGGTGATTCAGTTTCACGTTTCAGATGTCAAGTTTCAGGTGGTCGCACGACACGGAACCTGGAATTTGACACTTGAAATTTCAAGGAGCATTTCATGAAACGTCGACTCCTCTCCCTTGTTGTGCTCATCTTTGTGATATTGGCAATGTCCTTCCCCGCGCTCGCGCAGGGCGAGTACTATTTCGCGGTGGAAAAAGAAATCGTCCATGTGTATTTGAATGCGGATGGGACGATGTCGCTGGACTACACCTGGATCTTTGTCAACCAGCCGAGCGGACACGCCATCGAGTACGTGGATGTGGGCATGCCCAATTACTACTTCGACATGTCCACCGTCAGCGCGGATGTGGACGGAGTACCCGTCTCTGCTTCGCAGGGAGATTACGAAGGAAACGGATCGGGATTCGCGATCGTTTTGGGAGGCCGCGCCATCCCCTCAGGTCAGAGGGGAACCGTGCATGCCTTCGTCGGAAAAGTGGAACGCGTCCTCTATCCCGACTCAGACGACGAGACCTACACATCGGTCAACTTTGCCCCCACATATTTCGGCTCGCAATACGTGACGGGAAGCACCGAACTCTCAATAGTTTTCCACCTGCCGCCCGGCGTCCAGCCCGAGGAGCCGCGCTGGCACGCCGCGCCATCGGGATTCCCGTCCGAGCCGCAGGCGGGTTTCGATAACGAAGGACGCATCACCTACACCTGGTATTCGGCGAATGCGAACATGCATACGCAATACAAATTCGGTGCGTCGTTCCCGCGCACGTATGTCCCTGTCGATTCGATTTACACGCCTCCCGCCGAACCTCTCATTGATTGGGATGCGCTCACACCCTTCCTGGTCATGTGCTGTTTTGGGATATTCTTCTTCGGATTCCCCATCCTGGGCGTCGTCAACGCCAACCGACGCAAACTGAAATACCTGCCGCCAAAGATCTCCATCGAGGGACACGGCATCAAGCGCGGACTGACAGCGGTGGAGGCCGCCATCCTGATGGAACAGCCCCTCGACAAGGTGATGACGATGATCCTGTTCGGCGTCATCAAAAAGGGCGCGGCAGAAGTGGTGAAACGCGACCCGCTAGCGCTGTCGTTTGCAAAAGAGCAACCTGCCGATATGCATCAGTATGAAAAGGATTTCCTGAAAGCCTTTGGCGAGAAGAACGGTCTGGCGCGTCAAAAGTCTTTGCAGGAGACGACAGTCGCCCTCGTGCGCTCCGTCTCGGACAAGATGAAAGGCTTCAGCCGCAAGGAAACGGTGGAATACTACAAAAACATCATGGAAAAAGCCTGGACACAGGTGGAAGCCGCCAACACGCCCGAAGTAAAGAGTCAGAAATTCGACGAGAACCTCGAATGGACAATGCTCGACAAGGATTACGATGACCGCACCCGCCGCACTATGCACGGCCCGGTCTTCATGCCCACCTGGTGGGGACGCTACGACCCGAAATATTCGGGGCGGACAGCGATGCCCACTTCCTCGGGCAAGTCGCTGACCTCCGCGGGCGGCGGCACAAAGTCCCTGCCTGGCGCGGACTTTGCCGCCTCGGTGGTGGGAGGTGTGCAGAGTTTCTCCAACAAGGTTTTGGGCAACGTGAATACCTTTACCGAAAAAGTGACGGGCACGACCAATCCGCCTCCCAAACCATCTGCCTCCAGTGGACGAAGTGGAGGTAGAAGCGGTGGCGGGTGCGCCTGCGCGTGTGCCTGCGCGGGTTGCGCCTGCGCCTGCGCGGGTGGGGGCAGGTAATTGGCTATTGGTAACTGGAGATTTACGATTAGAGGTTTATCATGTCACTCATGGATTCGATAAAAAGCGTTTGGAAACCATCGTCCGCTGTCCACGGTCCATCGTCGGGACTTTACCACTACACCCGCGAGGACGAGCACGAGAAATCGCGCATTCATCTTCGCGTCGATCCCGACGGTGTCGGCACGCTCATCGTCAACGCCAACCGCGTCGTGCACTTGAACCCGACCGCGGCGTTGATGGCTTTTCTTGTGCTGGAGGACACGGAGGAAAACAGCGCCGTCAAATCCCTCCAGCAAAAATATCGCGTCAGCGCATCACAGGCGCGCACCGATCTTTCTGAATTCAGGATTCAGATTTCAGAATTATTGCGCCCCGATGGCGCCTGTCCCGTCCATGAACTGGAACTGGACACGACCATGCCGTTCAGTGACCGTCCAACTGCGCCGTATCGCATGGACCTAGCAGTCACCTATCGCTGCAACAACGACTGTGCCCACTGCTACAACGCCCGCGAGCGCAACTTCCCTGAACTGAAAACGGACGACTGGAAAAGGATTCTCGATCAACTCTGGGCGCTGGGCGTGCCGCACATCGTCTTCACGGGCGGCGAAGCGACGTTGCGCGACGACCTGCCCGAACTCATCCGCCACGCCGAGTCCAACGGACAGATCACGGGACTCAACACCAACGCCCGTCGTCTTTCGGACGCGCGCTACGTCCAGCAACTTGTGGACGCGGGACTCGACCACGTGCAGATCACGGTCGAATCGTGCGACGAGCAAATCCACGACGAGATGATGCGGCTGAAAGGCGCCTTCAAGCAGACCATCGCTGGCCTGAAAAACGCACTAGCAACCAAACTCTATGTGATGACCAATACGACAATGCTCCGCACCAATGTCCACAAGATTCCCGAGACGCTGGATTTCCTCGCCGAGATCGGAGTCCCTACCATCGGACTAAACGCGCTCATCTACTCGGGTCACGGCCTGACCGTGGGGACAGGTCTGCGCGAAAGCGAACTGCAACCCATCCTCGACGTTGCCACGCAAAAGACATCTGCGCGTGGACAGCGTCTCATCTGGTACACACCCACGCAGTATTGCGAGTTCGATCCCACTGCCAGCAATCTCGGAGTCAAAGGATGCAGTGCCGCGCTATATAGCATGTGCATCGAGTCGAATGGAAATGTCCTGCCGTGCCAATCCTATTACACGCCCGTCGGCAATATCTTGACCGACTCATGGGATTCGATCTGGAACCACAAACTATCCACGCAGTTGCGCGAGCGGCAGGGACTCCCGTCCAAATGCGACGGCTGTCCCGTGGTTGCAGAGTGCGGCGGAGGCTGTCCGCTTAAATTCGAGGATAATCTCATCCCGCTGGAGATGGTTGCATGAACGAAAACGAATGGATCAAGGAATTCCCCGCCGCCATCACCGTCTGTGACGAAGAAGGCATCCTGCTCGAGATGAACAATAAAGCCGCCAAAGGTTACGAGAATGAAGGCGGACGGAAACTCATCGGCTCTAACATGCTCGATTGTCATCCCGAACTCGCGCGCACGAAAACGGAACGCCTTCTTGCCAGCCGCGCGAAGAACGTCTACACCGTTGAAAAGAACGGCGTCAAGAAACTCATTTATCAATCCCCCTGGTACAAAAACGGACAGTACGCGGGCTTCGTGGAAATGTCCCTCGAAATCCCCTTCGGCGACCTGCCTCATTTCATCCGCTCCTGACAATCAGACCACTTAGACCATTTAGACTATCCGACTACATGGAACTCTGCTACCTCCTCGCCTTCCCCGATATGAACGAAAAACCGTCCACGCCCGAACCGTTCCACGGTCTGAAGGACGCGCCCTACTTCCAGCCCGTGGACATTGACCTGCACACCCTCGGCATGGAGACAGTGGAGATTCTGGGTCACCCCGTTTCGGTCATGCGTCAGCGCTACGATGGGCAGGTGCAGGTAATTGAGTTTCGTTTTGAGCAGGAAGATCCGTTTGCGGCCTCCTCGTTGCAGTCACGCCGGGAATTAAAGGATGCCTTGCAGGCGCGCTTCATCCCCGCAAAATACCGCGAGAGTGGATTGTTCGAGGAATACATCATCCTGCTCGTGAAAAAAATCCGCGGTACACCCGACAAATGGATCGACCACCACGGGCGCAGCCTCGCCAAATTCCTGCGCGCCCAGCGCGAAGTTCTGGACCGCAAAGAGACAGATGAAATTCTCGCATCACGCGTCCGCTATTCGAAACAGGACCTGACCCTCGTCGAGTGGGAAGGCGCGGTCATCCTCGCCGCCGACGGTGATTTCGCATCCGACATTCTGCTCCTCAAGATCGGCAACTACCAATTGATCCGCTATCGCATGCTCGACAAATCCGTCGAGACCCTGCTCGACCATATCAACGAATCATTCTTTCTCAATCGCAAAAGACCCCGTCCCACCCGCGGCGCCATTCGCCGAATCGTGGAACACCGCCTCGAGGTCATGCTCGATTTCGAGCGCGCCGAACAAAACCTCCTGCTCATCGGCGACTGGTACACTGCCAAACTTTACAAAACCATCCGCGATGAATTCTATCTCGAGGAATGGAAGAATGCCATCCGCGGCAAACTCGATAATCTCGAAAGCATCACCCAAACCATCAAGGAAAATTTCACCCTGTCTGTGGAAAGCCTTTGGAGCCGAATCGAAATGGCAGGCTGGGCTATCCTGCTCATCGGCTACATCTACCTCTTCTTCGCAGACGTGGGTCTCTTTGGCAAATAGGAGTCGATATGAAAATCTTCAACCGTCTCGCCGACCAGTTCAAGAAAGTCCAACCCCTGCCCGAAGGCCTCTATCACATGCAGGCCGATGAAAAGCCCCTGCGCATCCACCTGCGACTCCGCAAGGACGGCACAGGCCTGCTCATCCTCAACGCCTCCACCGTGTTGCAACTCAACGCCACCGCGGCCGAGTACGCCTATCACTTCATCAAAGGGACACCACCCGAGGATGCCGCCAAAGAGATCGCGTCGCGCTATCGTATTCCGCGCGTGCAGGCACTGGAGGACTACTCGGAATTCGCCGAGCGGATTCAAGCCCTCATCGAGACTCCTGACCTCGATCCCGTTTCCTTCCTGGACTTTGAGCGGGTCGCGCCCCATTCGGCCGACCTGACCGCCCCCCTGCGAATTGACTGCGCCCTCACCTACCGAGTCCCCAAAGGGACGAAGCCCGACGTCGCACCCACCAAGCGCGCCCCCCGCGAACTCACCACCGACGAGTGGCGCGCCGTCCTCGACAAAGCCTGGCAGGTCGGCATCCCGCACGTGACGTTCACAGGCGGCGAACCCACTCTGCGCGAAGACCTGTCCCTGCTAATCGAACACGCCGAAAAACTCGGCATGGTCTGCGGCCTGCTGACAGAAGGCTCGGCGCTGGCAAAGAAAAAATACCTCGAACAGTTGCTCCAGACTGGCCTCGACCACATCCTGCTGACATTGCATCCCGATGACGCGGCCGCGTGGAAGGCCATCAAACTCATCGTAGACGCGGACATCTTCCTCACTATCCATCTCACTGTGAACAAGTCCACCGCCAAAGACGGCGTAAAGACGGTGGAGAAACTCGCCAAGTACGGCGTCCGCAACCTGTCACTCAGCACACCCGATAAAAAGTTCCTCGGCGATATGCTTGCCATCCAAAACAAGGCCAACGCCTTCAACTTCACCATGCGCTGGGACCTGCCCGTGCCGTATTCAGAATCCAACCCTGTGGCCGTGGAAGTCGAGGATGACGAAGTGCCTGCTGGCGCGGGCCGCGCCTGGCTCTACGTGGAACCCGACGGCGATGTGCTCCCCGCCCAGGGCGAAGCAGACAAGGTGATGGGCAATTTCCTGTCTGATCCGTGGGAGAAGATCTACAAGTAGGGACGAACCTGCGTATTCACCCTCGGTTTTCCAAAGGGGCGGACACACTGGTCCGCCCCTACCTGTTACAATCGGGGAAAGATCAATGGAGGATTCGTGAAACGCTTCATTATCCTGAGCATTTTCCTGCTGGCCGCTTCGCTCGCCTGCCAGACCGTCCAGCGAATCGCCGCGCCTGCCACTCCCACCGTCGAAGCATCGCCTACCATCGAGTGGACTCCCTCGGCGACCATCGCCGCGACGAATGCGGCTGAAAGCGCGCCCAGCCCCACGGTCACGCGCGTGGCGCCGACGCCCATCACCTGCAATGACGATTCCTGCCTGGATGCCTGCCTGGATCGCATCAACGAGGAACTGTCCACCCAGCCCCAGGGTGAGATCGGCGGCGACTACGAGGGCACAGACTCAAATTTCAACCTGGTCACATACGAAGTGAACGGCGACCAAATCTCGGAGCCCGATGTTCTTTGGGTCCCGTCGGAATACAAACCCTTTCAACAAGATACGGGAGCGCACGAGCGTGTGTGGGCGTATTTCGTCTCGCTGATCCCCACCGAGCAACGGAAATGGATTAAAAAATACACCGTCTTCACGGATGGGAATTCCAACACGCTGGCCTGGGTAGGCAAACAGGATTACGATGACAACTCGCGCTGGGAACTGGGCGTGGATATTCTGGACGCCACCGACCCGATCTACTTGACGGAGACCCTCACCCATGAAGTGGGCCACCTCATCACCCTGAATTCCGACCAGATCATTCAGAGCGAAGATTTCATTTACACGCCCTTCCAAAACTCGGCTGTCTGCCCCCAATTCACTTCCACCGAGGGATGCAGTACGCCCGATTCGTACATCAACCAGTTCTATCGAAAATTCTGGTTTGGCATTTATGAAGACTGGCTGGATACCGTTTACAATGCCGATGCCAACGACGAAGATGAATTTTTCCTGGCGGTGGGCGAATTCTATTTGAGGCACTCCGAACAGTTTGCGCGTCCGTATGCCGCCACCAACATCAAAGAAGACCTGGCGGTCTCGTTCGAATACTTTATTCTCCACCCCAAGGCTACTGGCGGCGGGATTTCCGCCCAGAAAATGCGCTTCTTCTACGATTATCCCGAACTGGTGGCATTGCGGCAACAGATGATCCAAGCCATGTGTTCCTACGCGCAATAAATCGGAAGGACAATTCCGCGGCGGGCGTAGTAAAATCCAGCCCATGTCTCATCCCAGTCAACACGTCACGCGTGGACGGGGCCTACTCGAACCGTTGCTCGCCAAATTTCGAGCCCAACGCGCCAACGCATTGATTCCCCCCGAACTGCGCGCGGGACGCATCCTCGATATTGGTTGCGGTTCCTACCCGTACTTTCTCTCGCATACCGTCTTCCAGCAAAAATTTGCGGTGGACCAACTGCCCCCCAGCGAACACGGACAGCGGCTCAACATCCAGTGGCATACACTCGACCTGAATTCCACGCCCAAACTGCCCTTCGAAGATAATTTCTTCAGCGCCGTCACCCTGCTGGCCGTGGTGGAACATCTCAACCCGCACAGCATGGCCGCCCTCTTCACCGAGACCTATCGCGTGCTCCAGCCAAACGGCGTGGTGATTCTGACAACGCCCGCGGCCTGGTCCGACGGATTGCTGAAATTTATGGCGCGCCTCGGCCTCGTCAGCGCGGAGGAGATTCGCGAACACGTCTTCGCGTACACCCTGCCCCTGCTGGGATGGTATTTCGGCCGCGCGGGATTCGAAATGACCAGGGTCAACTTTGGTTACTTTGAATTCATGCTCAATATGTGGGCAGTGGCAAAAAAATGAAAAAAGGACCCGCACACGCGGTGCATATAGGTTAAAAAATGATTCTAGCAACAGATAAAAGCAAGCGCAGCCTCCCCATCCCCAATTCCTATTGGGTCATCCCCAGGCGGTTCCTCGCGGGCGAATACCCTGGCGGGTTCAATCGCGAGCGCGTCCGCCAGCGCATGGACGCCTGTCTTGACGCGGGTCTCACCACCTTCATCAACCTCACCCAACCCGACGAACTTCCCTCCTACACAACAGTCCTGCGCGAGCAGGCCAAAGCCCACAGCCGCGACGCGCAAACCATCCACCTCCCCATCCATGATTTCGGCCTGCCCACCCGCGAGGAAATGGTGAACATCCTCAACCACATTGATGAGGCACTCGCCAGAGACCACAATGTTTACCTGCACTGCTGGGGCGGCATCGGGCGCACAGGCACCACCGTGGGTTGCTACCTCGTCCGCCACGGGATGACAGGCGACGAAGCCCTCGCCCAACTCGCGCGATGGTGGGAAAACGACCCGCGCCGCGCCTACTACCCGCGCACGCCCGAAACCGACGAGCAGGTCGCATTCGTCCGCGAGTGGCATGAACTGGCATGAACGTTATACCCAGCAGGCGCGCTGGACGCGCGACCTGCGCGCATACCTGTTCGACAAGGCGGGACTGAAAAGCGCTTCACGCGTCCTCGAAGTGGGATGCGGGACGGGCGCGATCCTTTCCGAAATGGATTCCCCCGCCTCGGTTCATGGCCTTGACCTTTCGCGGGCCGCGCTGGCCGAGACGCGCCTCCACGCCCCGCACGTTTCCCTCGTCCACGCGGACGCGTTATCGATCCCCTACGCGGATTACACCTTCGACATCACCTTCTGCCACTTCCTCCTCCTGTGGGTGCGCGACCCATTGACAGCTGTCCGCGAGATGGCGCGTGTTACGCGTCCGCAGGGGCATGTGCTGGCGCTGGCCGAGCCCGATTACCGCCAGCGCGTGGACAAGCCCGCGTCCCTCGCGCCACTGGGAAAATGGCAGGCCGACGCGTTGCGCGCACAAGGCGCGGACCCGTCCTTCGGGGCGCGTCTCGCGGAGACGTTCGCGCGGGCGGGGATCGAAGTCATCGAAACGGGAACCATTCAAAGGTCAGGAAGTGAAGCGTCGCGCGAGGAGCGGGAAAAAGAATGGGCGGTGCTGGAGGCCGATTTGGCCGCGTCCGTTCCGGGCGAAGACATCCACAAAATGAAATTGCTGGACGAGAAAGCCTGGGAGCGCGGCGAGCGCGTGCTTTTCGTGCCGACGTATTTTGTGTGGGGCCGCGTTTGAGAAACCAGGTTTCTTCAAGAAACCTGGTTTCTCTTTGTGCGATATAATCGCCGTGTTTTTGGAGACAAATGGACCCTTTTCAATCGACAAATGAAGTTCCAACCACCGTTTCCCCCGAACTGACCGCTGATGTGCCGACGACTCCCGCCGTGCCGGTGGAGGAGAAAACAAACTGGAAACAGTTGCTGTTTGACCTGGTGGAAACTTTGGCGTTGGCTGTGTTGTTGTATTTTGGCATCAATGCCGTTTCGGCGCGCGTGCGCGTGGACGGATATAGTATGGTGCCCACGTTGCAGGATGGCGAGTATGTGCTGGTAAGCAAGTTGTCATACACAATCGGTGAGCCGCAACATGGGGATATTATCGTGTTCAAATACCCGGGCGAGCCGCCACAGGACCTGATCAAGCGCATCGTCGGCCTGCCGGGAGATTCGGTACAGGTCAGGAATATGACGGTGTTCGTGAACGGACAGGTGCTCTCTGAGCCATATATTGCCGCCTCTCCTGCTTATCAGGGAGAGTGGCAGGTGCCCGAGGGATTCTTGTTCGTGCTGGGTGATAACCGCAACGATTCGTCCGATTCGCACTCGTGGGGATTATTGCCGATGGAGAACGTCATTGGGAAGGCGGTTTTGATTTACTGGCCGCCGCCCGATTGGAAGGCCATTTCACATTATGAGATTGTAGTGGCAGAGCCGCAGTAGTAGTCTATAATAGTCTGGTAATCTGATTGATTTTTAAGGAAACAAGAACATGACTCATCCCGAATTTAATCTTTAGCCACGGATTTACCCTTTGGGCACGATGTCACAGATTTACACAGATTTGGCCGACTCCAAGACAACGAGTCGGCCAAAAAAATTTAAATCCGTGATAATCCGTGTAACACCTGCACTCCCTGGCACCGCCCGCCAGGGCAGGTGTGCGCCAGGTGCAAGTGTTCGTGGCAGATTTCTTAATTTTGGGTTTAATCATGTTTTGCCTGGAGGGTTAGGTTATGAATTTTCTGCAACAGGCAATACCTTCGTCAATTATGAAGTAGAAACCGGCACAAAAACGGGATGAACCATGCCCAAGCGGGCAATTTGTTCAAAGATCTCGGCTAATAAAATA
>QZIJ01000108.1 GCA_003598975.1 Anaerolineaceae bacterium
GAAGCCATCCAGTCTGTGCCGGGAACGCATATCCACGGGATTACAGATATGAAACGCCTGGACGAGCGCGTGCCAACCGTTTCATTTACCCTGGAAGGCAGGCACCCGCTCGAGATCGCGGAAGCATTAGGAAATGAAGGCTTTTACGTCTGGGACGGGAATTACTACGCCCTGGCCGTCACCGAAAGATTGGGAATCGAATCCAGCGGCGGCATGGTGCGCGTGGGCGCGGCGCATTACAACACGTTGGAGGAAGTCGCCCGATTCGGTGAGGCCCTGAAGAAAATAGCCGCTTAACTGAAAAGACCTGACAGGCTTCTATACACTGTCAGGTCTTTTTTGTTTTAAATGGCAAACGCCAGGGTGAGGGGGGCACCCTAGCGTCTGCCAACTAGATATTACTATATTCTGGAATTTAAGGCAATACCCTTTTTATATGAAATACCTTAAAGTTTTGTAAAATTTATGCCCCGGGCGGGAATCGAACCCACATCTAAGGCTTAGGAGTCCCTTGTTCTGTCCATTGAACTACCAGGGCGAGAAAAATTGATTATAGTGCATTGCTTCTGAACGGACAAGCAAAGTAGATATGTTTTTTGCTGGGTAAAGTTAGTTAATTGATTGCCAATTATTGTAAAAATAACTCATCCGCCCTTTAGCCATCGTCCTAGGAAAAAACAACCTATACCAATCAGAACAACTATATACTCTGGGCATCCTTTATCTACATTACATTCGACCGCTACACCACCTAAAAATAGAAACAATACAAATACAAGTATAAAGGGAGTGCCAATGACCATCAATATTGTTCCGATAATCTCTACAGGCTTAATCTTTTCTTGTTCTTCCGTTTGTTCTGCCCGATGTTGTTTTGTAAAATAAATCGCAGCAAATACTGAAGCTACTGCAATTGCCAGCACGAATGCCAATTCTATATATTCCATATGGTTTTCCCACTCAATCTTCTTTTGGCGGCGCGGCGGGGCCGTAATCCAGCACTTCCCTGACCTGCGTATTCCCCTGCGGCCCGCTGACAATGCCCTTCTCCTCCATCACATCCACCAGACGGGCCGCACGCGTGTAACCGATCCGCAGACGGCGCTGCAACATGGACACGGAACAGCGTCCCTGGCGGCGCACCAGATCGACCGCTTCGCTGAAGAGCGGGTCACTTTCATCTTCCTTCTGCATTTCCTCCCAGAGCGCCTGCTGTTTGAGCGGAACACCGGATGGCAGGGGCGCATCCACCGGCGTGCCTGCCGCAGCATACAGGCTGGCCCCGCCCATCTGCGTGCGCCAGAAATCCACCAGGCGCTGGATTTCCGGATCGGAGACGAAGACACCCTGCAAACGCGCGGCCCCGGGTGCATCTGGCGCTTGATACAACATATCACCGCGTCCGAGCAATCTCTCCGCACCGGGCTGGTCGAGGATGACGCGGCTGTCCGTATTGGAAGCCACTGCAAAAGCAATGCGCGCGGGAAAGTTCGCTTTAATGAGACCCGTCACCACATCCACAGAAGGACGCTGCGTGGCAAGGATCATGTGAATGCCGGTGGCGCGCGCCAGCTGTGCAAGGCGGGTGATGGTCCTTTCAGTTTCATCCGGGGCGATCATCATTAAATCCGCCAGCTCATCGATGATGATAACGAGATACGGCAGTTTCCTTTGCCCCTGCAATTTCATCTTGGCGTTGTAATCAATGATATTGCGCGAACCGACCTGTGCAAACAAGTGATAGCGCTTATCCATTTCGCGCGTCATCCATTGCAATGCTCCGATCACGCGGTCCATTTCAACCACCACAGGTCCGAGCAGATGCGGAATGCCGTTGTAGCCGGTCAACTCCACGCGCTTTGGATCGACCAACACAATCCGCAGATCATCAGGCGTGTTGTAAAGCAGCATGCAGGTCAATATGGAATTGACACACACCGATTTGCCGGAGCCGGTTGTGCCTGCGATCAGCAAGTGCGGCATGCCTTCCAAACTGGCAATGACCGGAAGCCCCGCCACATCCCGCCCCAAACCAAAATTGAGCGGCTTTTGATTGTTTCTATAGACTTCACTTTCCAAAATATCACGCAGAGCCACCATCGCCATTTCTTCATTTGGCACTTCAATACCCACATAACTGTGACCCGGCACAGGCGCTTGAATACGGATGCGCGGCGCGGCCAGTGCGAGCGCGATGTCATCGGACAGGGATGCGATCTTGTTCACGCGGACTCTGGTGCGCACGCCGCCTCTGGTCTCGACGAAGAGAGGCTCGACGCCAAATTGCGTGATCGTCGGCCCGCGGCTGATCGCAACCACCTGCGCTGGCGCGCCAAAGGAAGCCAGCGTATCTTCAATCAACCGCGCACGCTGCTGGATAAACTCTTCATTGATGGATGGCGCATTGCCCGAATCGAGGATGTCGCTGACGCTGGGTAATTTCCATTGAATAACGGCGGAACCGCTCGCCGTCCGAATGGGTTGGACGGGAACGGCAGAGGTGGTCACTGGAGGCATTGTCGAGGCATCTATCGGGGTGAAATCATCCATCGCACCTGAAACAGGATCAAGCGCAGCTGGAGGCGCAATGGATTTGTTCAACAGCTGCCGCAATTTTGCAGTCAACGGTGTCAGCCAGAAGAATAATTCCGAGACGGGTTTGTCCAACGTAACTGCAATACCGATGATGAGCCAGGCGAGCAATGCAATGAACGTGCCACCACCGCCAAATCCCGCCCAGAGAATGCGTTGGAAGAGACCGCCGAGAGCGCCTCCGCCTGCACCTGTAAGGGCAATCGCTTCGGCTGTCTGAGCTGTGGCAACCAGGGAATGTAAAACAGTAAGAAGCCAGAGGAAAAGGATGACACTGCCAACTGCGCGTTCAAGGGTGAGCGGCAGAATGCGTTCGATCTTGCGAAAGACGAGCCAAAGGCCAAAAACAAGCAAGCCAAGCGGAAGGATATAAACGCCCCAGCCGAAAATTTGTGAAAGGAATAATATTGCGCCGCCAATCAGGGCGGAACGGTTGGCGGAAATTAACCCCAAAAGAATGACGATGCCAATAAATGCAAGAATAATGCCGACCACATCCAGTTTGCGTTCATCGGAGAGGTTATCCCACCATGAAGGTTCGCGTGAGGAAGGCGAAGTTTCATGGTGTGCTGAAGATTTGCCACGCGACGCTCCGCCTTTTTTGGAAGGCGAGGTTTTGCCCGCAGGCTTTTTATTTCTTTTAGGCGGGATGGAGGGTTTGAGGAGGGGCATTTTACGGGAACTATAAGGCGCAACTCATAAAAAAAACGATGCTAAAATATTATAGCACAAATGGTCTGTTTTCTTTAAGGTACAATTGCAGGGCTTATCGTCTATTTTCAAAAATTACCGTGGAATTCTTTTTCCTCTGCGATCATCCATTGTAAGGACTCAACCTTGTTCGAAATTCTTTTTCTTGGCACATCTGCATCCGCGCCATCTGCAAGGCGCGGGCTCTCAGGGCAAATCGTTTCTCATAACGAGTACCGATTTCTAATTGATTGCGGTGAAGGCACGCAAAGGCAGATACTTCAATCCGGCATTGGGTTCAAACGCCTCACGCGCATCCTGCTTACCCATGGACATCTCGATCACATCCTTGGGCTGGGCGGTTTGCTTTCCACTTTTTTAAGATGGGAAGCCATTGAAGAACTTGAGATCTTCGGAGGGCGTTCCACGCTTGAGCGTGTGCGAACGCTTCTTTATGACGTGGTGCTGCGCGGCAACCAGCCTCCCATGCCTTTAAAATTAATCGAGATCAAACCCGGCGTTGTCTTTGAGGCGGATGATTTTACGGTGACCGCTTTCTCCGTTATGCATCGCGGACCGGATTGTCTGGGCTATGTATTTGAGGAAAAGGCGCGACGCCCATTCCTGGCAGACAAAGCGGACGAACTTGGCGTTCCATTTGGACCCGAACGGCATGACCTGGTGGACGGCAAGGAGATCACCCTGCCCGACGGCAAACACATCACACCAGACGATGTGCTGGGTGACTGGGAAAAGGGCAGCAAGCTAATCGTTGTGGGCGATGCCGCCAGAACCGACAACCTGCTCGAGGTCTGCAAGGATGCGGATGCCCTGGTCATTGAGTCCACATACATGGATGAAGAAGAGGAGATGGCAAAACAGTTTTCCCATCTCACGGCGCGCATGGGCGCGGAACTCGCCATAAAAGCGGGGGTTAAGAAACTAATTCTTACTCATATTTCGCGCCGCTATCGCGGAAAGGATATGCTTGCTGAAGCGCAATCCGTCTTTCCGAATACGGTGGTGGCGCGCGACTTTGATACTTTTCAGATCAAGAGAGAAATATAAGATGGAAAAGAAATTTACAATTGGAATCCTTACTTCGGGCGGCGACGCACCCGGCATGAATGCGGCAATTCGGGGGGTGGTGCGAACTGCGCTCGTAAATAACATGGACGTGATTGGCATCATGCATGGTTACGAAGGTTTGATCAACGGCGAGTTTCGTCCGCTGGGACCGCGCGATGTGGGCGGTATTTTGCAGCGCGGCGGGACGGTCCTGCTCACCAGCAGAAGCAAGCGATTCATGGAGCCGTCCGGCCAGCGGGATGCGATCCGCAAAATGAATGAAGCGGGCATGGATGCCTTGATCGTGATCGGCGGCGAAGGCTCGATGAACGGCGCGTATGCGCTTTCACAAAAAGGCTTTAAGGTAATCGGAATTCCTGGCAGCATCGATAACGACATCTGGGGCACGAGTATGGCGATTGGCACAGACACCGCCATGAATACCATCATGGAAGCTGTGGATAAGTTGCGCGATACGGCCTCCTCCCATCAGCGCGCATTCCTGATCGAAACCATGGGACGCAACAGCGGCTATCTGGCTGTGATGGCGGCCATTGTCTGCGGCGCTGAAGTGGCGCTGATACCTGAAGTCCCAATCACCGCAGACGAGGTGGCCAAGTCGGTGGAGGAAGCCTACCAACGCGGCAAGACACATGCCATCATCATCAATGCAGAAGGTTCAGGCATCCTGACCACTGATCTGGCGCAACGGATTGACGACCTTGACGTCGGTTTTAAGACGCGCATGACCATCCTCGGCCACATCCAACGCGGCGGCTCGCCAACCGCATACGATCGCCTGCTGGCCTCGCGCATGAGCGTGAAAGCCGTGGAAGCGCTTGTGGAAGGTCAACATAGTGTGATGACCGGGCTCAGAGGCAAGGGCGTGGACTTCATTCCGCTTTTGGACGTGATCAGCAATAAGCGCAAGGTGAACATGGAATACTTTCACATGGCCAAGGTGCTGGCGAGATAATTCGATAAAGCTGGTCAGGGGTAACCGCCCCTACTTTATCGTCACCTGAAGAACCGCTGTATCCACCACTTGGCCTTCACGCACCACAACCAGCTGCACGGCATACAAACCGCTTAATCCTTTCGTATCCCATTCTGCCAATACATCATTTTCAACCGGCGCCGCGACATCATCACCCAATTGAATCCATTCCTGCGGATTTAATCCTTTTCCGACCTGCACACGATAGTATGAAAATCCGTCACCCGAAGCTGTGCCGATAATCTGCACCGTACCGTTCACCTCTGCAAACAGCTGAGGGGATGTGATCTTCGCAAAGGGATTGACCGGCGGCGGCTGGATCGCATCATAAGCAGCCGGGGGAATTTCCAGGCCGGCGCTTTGCGCCCAATTCCGCGCATTTTCAGGGACAAGCATATAGACTCGCGTATCTATTAACTCGGGAGGCGTGAATACCGTCGCGAGCAGACCTGTTTCGCGGTTGACAGAAAACTCGCGATACATATTATCCGCCTGGGTTGGCTCACTGCCGTTCAGAAAAACTTCCGTCACCAGGTTTGGACATTCACGCGTCGGCAGCATCCCAGATGGATCGCAGACTGTCATGGCGGTCACGCCCGGCGGCGCACTCCAACCGTCTGCTGGTTTGCCTTCAGAGACGGTTTGCACCAGGGCATTCCATAACACAGCGGGAAAACGCGGCGTCACTAAGTCACCTTCCCCACGCACGCCCGTCCATGTCACCACCACATAGGCCGGCGTATACCCAACCACCCAGGCATCTCGTCCATCCATGGTTTGTCCCACCTTCACGCCGGCCGGCCTTCCAACTTCAAGCGCATTCGACCTGCCCAAAGATTGCCAGCGTGCAGCCTCATCGCTCAAAACATGCGTCATCAAATACGCCATCGCGGGCGTCACAACGGTTTGCGCCTGGGGCAGGGACCAATCCAACATCACGGTCCGGTCCACGCTTTCCACGCGCAATGCAGTCACCGGCGTAAAAGCATCTTTCACATTCTGGCCAAAATACACACCCTGCACGCCAAAGACGCCATACGCGCCTGCAAGTTTAAGCATGCTTACTTCTGAATTCAAATCAATCCCAAACGATGAGGCAATTTTCGCCACATTCTCAATTCCCATTTGGGTCTTTAAGGTCTCGACGGGAACCTGGTAATCGTTCGCCAGGGCGATTCTTAGTCGCAGCGGTCCATGATACTGGTTGTCAAAGTTTTGGACGATTCCTTCATTCGGGATATCCCAGATCAATGAGCCCGGACTCAAGCCTCGTGTGAAACCCGTCAAATAGACAAACGCATCCAAACTGGACCCGGGCTTGTGTGCGCTTACAAGAGGAGTTTCCACGCCTTGAATGGTTTCGCCCACCATTGCCAATACCTGACCCGTATTCGGATCGAGGATCAACGCGCTTGCGGATGAATCTGCGAACGTGACGGCGGGCGGCAGGGATGGCAGCAACCTCGCTGGGTCACAATCCGCTTTAGGTTCGGGGGAGCCTGCCATGCGGGCCGCATAGACTTCTGTTACGCATGCGGCTTTCTTTTGCAAGTCATAATCCAGCGTGGTGGTAATGGTTAGTCCGCCGCGTTCGATACGCTCACGCGGGATTTGCGAGTCCAGCTGGGACATAACCATGTTCACGAAAGCAGGGGCAATACTCGGCGGAGAAAGAGGCGCAGACTGTATCGATGGCGTCTCTGCCAATGCATGCACTGTCGCTTCATTACTTGCAAGCCCAAGCTGATTCAAAATATAAATGACTTCGCGTCCCCGCTGGAATGCCACTTGCGGCGCATCCAGCGGATTGAGCGCGGGCGTTTCACTCACCGCCGCGAGGATGGCGGACTCGGCCAGCGTAAGTTGGTCAGCAGGCTTGTTGAAGTAAAGTCGGGCGGCGGCTTCCACGCCATAGGCTCGGTTTCCAAAGTTAGCGCTGTTTAAATACCATTCGACGACCTGCGTGCGCCCAAATTGCGCGGTAATCTGTGCGGCCAGGATGCGCTCGCGAATGGCGCGCCTCAGCGAAGGCGGCTCGTTATAAAGCATCAAATCACTGACAAGTTTTTGCGCAATGGTGGGATGAAGTTCGGGATCGTCATATCCTTGAATGGCATATCCGGAATGAGTACGGAACTGCGGGTCGGCAACGGCAATGACGGCATTGATTAAGTTTTCGGGAATGTGCTGTGGGTTTTGTTCGTTGACTGGGACGTAACGGCGCGGCGAATCATTGGGAGCGAACGTAGCCAGCAATTGCAGGCCCGTGCGGTCATAGATGCGCGTGGGTTGAAGCAGCAAGCCATCGGGCGGGTTCAATAGGCGCGGCAGAATTTCAGTGGACGGAAGTTCGCGGGTGATATCTGCATAGGCGAATGCACCGATAATGATCGCTGCCGCAAGAAGAAGCGAAACAAGCAGGCCAGCGCTGACGATCATTCCGCGCGCCTGCGCCGATCCTTTATTTTGTTGTTCAAGCCTGCGCTCACGGCGGGCGCGCAGGATGGGAAGCGTGGAGGGCATGTCTCTATTGTACCCATTCCATGAGCAATGCGGGGCTCATCATTTTTGCAAGCGCGTAAAGCCTGAAGTAATCCCCCTTATCGTATTGGGGAATTGCTTCGGCGAACGAATGCCGCCTCGCAATGACGATTATCCACTATTCGCGTTAAAATGAAAGTGAAATCAAAAGGAGGCATATATGGCCTGGGAACGTAAGATCATGCGTATCGTGCGCGTGCGTAATTCACAGAAAAAAGGCGTGCTGGCCAGGCTACTGACCGCCATCGCTGAAGCGGGCGGGAGCGCCGGCAGTATCGTACTTGTGACCGAAACATCGCAAAACGTGGTGCGCGATATCACCGTCAATGCCGAGGACAAAATACACCTCGACGCGGTTTTGGAAGCCATGCGGAATAACGAAGGCACGCGCGTGATCGAAGTGCGCGACGAAGTTCTTGAACTTCACCAAAAAGGAAAGATCGCCATCCGCTCTCGCTACCCGATTGATTCGCTGACAACACTGCGGCGTGTGTACACCCCCGGCGTGGCGGAAGTCTGTCTGCGGATCGCCAAGGACCCATCACAGGCCCGCTTGTATACCAGCATCAGTCACATGGTCGCGATTGTCACGGACGGATCGGCGGTGCTTGGGCTTGGGGATATCGGCCCGCTGGCGAGCATGCCGGTGATGGAAGGCAAGGCCATGTTGATGGAAACGCTGGTGGGCCTTTCAGGCATTCCGATTTTGCTGAATACAAAAGACCCGGATGAAATCGTCAATGCCATCGCCGCGATCGCGCCAACCTTTGCCGCAATACAACTCGAGGATATTTCCGCGCCGCGTTGTTTTGAGATCGAGGAAAGATTGCAGGCCATGCTGGATATCCCTGTCATGCACGATGACCAGCATGGTACGGCGGTGGTCTGCACTGCGGCCTTGATGGTCGCCACCCGCCAGACAGGCACAAACTTGAACAAGTCTGTCATCGGACAGATCGGGCTTGGGGCGGCTGGTTATGCCATCGGCCAAATGATGATGCGGTTGACCGGCAACCCGGTCCACGGCGCGGATTTGAGTCCGGATGCCTTGGAGCGCTTTGAAAAAGGCGGAGGTATTAAATCCAACATAAAAGAAATCATGGCAAGGTGTGACATTGTCATTGCAACGACCGGCGCACAGAATCTCATCAAGCCTGAAATGGTACGCAAGGGACAGATCATCCTTGCCCTTTCGAACCCGAATGCAGAGATCGACCCCGAGGTTGCGATGGAGCGCGGCGCGGCTTTTGCGGCGGATGGAAAATCGGTGAATAATGTCCTGGGATTCCCCGGCATCTTCCGCGGCGCAGTCGATTCTTATGCGCCGTACATCACCCACGAAATGTATTTGGCTGCCGCACAAGTAATTGCAGAAATGACTCCGCCAGGTGAACTGGTGCCCAATCCGTTGGACAGGAAAGTACACCATGCTGTGGCGCGCGCCGTGGCCGAGATGGCGATCAAACAGGGGATAGCCCGCGCAGATTATGTGCCATATGTGGAGGAATAAATTACATTAATATACTGAAGCAGTATATATGCAAAAATAATGAAGCGACTCAAAAGAGTCGCTTCATTATTTTACATATCCCTTATTAAGTGTTACAAAATTTTTTACTTGTGCCCGTTTTTCTTCAATATCTCTTTTAAGGTTGTGCCAAGCCGGGTGATACCTTCACGAATAGTGTCCGGTGAAGAGAACGAAAAGTTGAGACGCATGGTATTGTCGCCTCCGCCATTGGGATGGAAAGACGCGCCCGGCACGAATGCCACCTTGCGGTCTATGGCAGCCGTCAGCACCTCGGCTGCATCCACATTTTCTGGCAACATGCCCCACAGGAACATGCCGCCTTGCGGCCTCGTCCAGCGCACTTCCGGCGGGAACATTTCATCCATCATTTCAAGCATCACATCACGGCGTTCCTTATACGTCGCGCGGATCACTTTGATGTGCTCATCCAGGAATCCGCCTTTTGCCACTTCATACGCCATGTGTTGATTAAAAGACGATGTGTGTAAATCTGCCGCTTGTTTGGTCATCACCAGTTTGCTGATGACCTGCGGCGGGGCAACCACCCACGCAAGACGCAAACCCGGCGCAAGCAATTTGGAGAAGGTGCTTAAATAAATTACATTGCCCCTGTATTCGCCTTCACCGTCATTGCGGAAATAATCATCCAGGTAAACCACCGATGGAAGATGTTCACCGTCATAACGCAGTTGACCATAGGGATCATCTTCAATGATTGGCACACCGTACTGGTCCGCCAGCTCAATCAATCTCTTGCGGCGTTCAAGGCTGAGAGTCAGACCGGTCGGGTTTTGAAAGTTCGGGAGCACATAAATGAACTTCGGCCCGATCCGAAGCGCTTCCTCCAGTTTATCCACGATCATGCCGTTTTCGTCCGAAGGGATGGAAATATATTGCGCGCCATACGCATTCCACGCCTGCAAAGCGCCGAGATAAGTGGGCGACTCCACTACGACATAATCGCCGCGATTAATGAACAACCGGCCGATAAAATCGAGCGCTTGTTGCGAGCCGGAGGTGATTAAAATATTTTCAGGCGTGATCTGCACGCTGTATCGTGCAGTGTGCCGCGCGATCATTTCACGCAAAGGGTGGTATCCCTCAGTGGTGCTGTATTGCAAAGCCTGTGCGCCGTGCTCGCAGAGCACTCGGTCGCAGGCCTCTTTAAATTCAGCGACCGGAAAGACCTCCGGCGCCGGCAAGCCTCCCGCAAACGAGATGATATCCGGTTGTTCAGTTAACTTCAGTAGTTCACGGATCACAGAACTTCCCATGTTTTTCATGCGGTGTGCGTACCGATATTCCCACGGTGTTTGCATTCATACTCCTTAATTAAGAGATAAAAAAAAGCCTGTTAGGTACGCACGTACCCATCAGGCTTGCTGACCGGAAAGCGAAAAAACGCCAGAAAGACGCAGCGCCAAAATTCGTATCATGGCAACCATATCTTACACATTTTTTTGAGATGGCGCAACTGTATAAAGTAACTGGATTTTGAGGAAGAGCTATGACAAATTCCCTGCAATGATCTTTTCGATGGAAGTACGCGTATAAGAATCCAGGGGCAGATGAAGGGCCGCTTCCGGCCTAGCCCAAACATGCTCCTCTGCCTCATCATTTAATTTCACCTGGAGCGAGTCCGCCTTGCAAACATAGTCGAAGAAGATAAAATGTCTTTTCTTCCAAAACGAGGGGGCGTAGATGAATTCCTGAAAATTGATAAATTTCAGGTCGTATATATCCAGCCCCGTCTCTTCCTTGGCCTCACGGATGACCGCCTCCTCGATCCGCTCGCCCAACTCCACATGGCCGCCCGGGACAACATATTTGCCCGGCCATTTATGGCTTTTCAAAAGCAGCATCTCACCCGTCTTGTTGAAGACGAATACGCCCACCGTCGGTTCCGGAAAAATCTGGTCAGCCATTTTTATATCCTGTTAAATCTGTAAAATCCGCAGCAGACCCACTCAGGTATGACGCCTGCGAAATCTGAAGATAAATTAACCAAACACCGCAATCACCATCACTCCCGCAAACACAATTACGGATCCAACCACGCGCACCCCGCCCATTTCCTCCTTCAAAAATCTCCAGCCTAGAAAGGCCCCGATCACCGCGCTGACTTCTCGAATCGCACCCGAATAACTAAGCGGCGCAAATGTGTAGGCTAATAAGGCCAGCATATAGGCCACCAAACCCAATACGCCGCCCAGCAATAAATATCCGCGCTTTTTCTCCCACATATTCACAAACTGACTCCAGCCATACTTTCTTGCGAGATACGGCGTGGTCACAAATGGGATCATCACAAACATGGACAGTCCATACGGCAAAGCAGGGCCGTTCTTGACCGCGGTCCCGTCGATGAATGTGTAAATTGAAATAACCAGTGCCACGGATAACGCCGTGAGAATCCCTTTCAAATGCGGTTTCTCACTTTTATTGTTCAGGAGTGTCGTCGCTCCGATCACGATGATGCCGCCTGTGATCATGGCAATCCCAATATACCCGCCGGCGGTCAATTGCTCGCGCAAAAAAATAGCAGCCCACAAGACCAGCAGGGCCGGAGCCGCGCCACGCGCGATCGGATAGACGAGCGAAAAATCGTGGTCGCTGTATGCGCTGCACAGCAAAATGAAATAGATCGCTTCCAACATCATGCTGATAACGGCGAAGAGCCACAGATCTCTGGGCGGCAGGCCTGTGATGATAATGAGTATCAGTGAGAATACCCCGCTCAGGACAACCTGCCATCCCATGGCAATATATTTTTCTTCCGAACTCTTAAGTAAAAAATTCCACAACGCATGCATGGATGCAGAAAAGAAAAGCAGAACGAGAGCAAGAGCTGGCATGGATTTACCTCAAAAAATCGATCAATCTTTTATTGACTTCGTCCGCTTCATCATGCTGCACCCAATGTGTGGCCTTCTCATACAGGACAGCCTGGCCGCTTTCACACAACTTAATGGATGGTTCCACCATTTCATGGCTGAGGGCCGCATCCCTTTTGCCCCACAACATCAATGTGGGGGGGGTCACCCGTCGCGGCGGAATATCCCTTCTTTGAAGAACATATTTCAAACTGCGCCGCACGACCGCACGATACCAATTCAACATCCCTGTCAACGCGCCGGGTTGCGACCAGGCTTTTTTATATTCCGTCAAATCGTCCGCCGTGAACGTGCTTTTCCGCCCGGAGCCCACCAGCATCCGCTCCAGATTGTGGAAGTTGTTTTTGCTCAAGATCCACTCCACAAAAAGTGGAATCTGGAAGAAGAATATATACCAGGATTTCTTTCGCTGTGCTTTATTGTTCAAAATAAAATCCACCATCACATCAGGATGAGGCACATTTAAGATTACAAGTTTCTCCAGCCGTTCCGGATGATTCAAAGCCACCGTCCATGCGACCACTGCGCCCCAATCGTGTCCTGCTAATTTTGCCTTTTTGATTCCAAAGTGATCGAATAAACCAACGATATCTTTCGCCAGGATATTCACATCATAAGCGGAGACCTTCCCAGGCTTATCGGACAAGTTATATCCTCGCTGATCCGGTACGATAACTCGAAATCCCGCCGCCGCCAGAGCCGGAACCTGTTTTCTCCAGCCATAATGGAACTCCGGAAAGCCGTGCAACAAAACGACCGACGATCCATTTTCAGGTCCGTCGGTCAGCACATGCAGTCTTATATTGTTCGTTTCTATGATTTGACTTTGCATTGCGGGAGTATACCGCTAATTATAAAAATTCCGAGTCCTGGATGAACTCGGAATTTTTATCTTATGGTCTTTTGCCAAGCTTAACGGTTATATCCACTTTTTCAGCGCCGCGCAGGACAGTAAGAACCACTGCATCCCCCGGGCCTTTATTGGTGATGAGATAAGCCAGCATTTCATCGAAGGTGCGGGTCTCATGTCCGTCAATGGCAATGATCAAATCGCCGCCGCCAAGCAAGCCGGGGATATCGGTGGATGTGCTTCCTGCTTTGATACCCGCCTTGTCTGCGGGACCGCCCGAAATCACATCGGTAACATAGGCGCCGGTATATTGACTCAGGCCCAGCGCGTTGACCATGTCAAGGCTGAGCGCATTCAATGAAGAAATCCCTAAAAATGGATAATCATACTTCCCGGATTCGATCAAGACCGGAGCCACACGCTTAATCATATTGATGGAGATCGCAAAACCAATGCCCGAATTTATCGGTTGGCCGGTATCGGTAAAATTCGTGGTGCGGATGGCACGGTTGATGCCGATCACTTCACCATTGATATTGAAAAGCGGGCCGCCCGAATTGCCGGGGTTTATCGCCGCATCCGTCTGGATGATGTCCCCTGCGGTAAAGGCACTGCCATCAGGCGACGCATGAACTGAGTCCAAGGTGCGGCCCAGAGCTGAAATAATGCCCACGGTCATTGTGCTGTCCAGGCCAAAGGGGTTGCCGATGGCCACTACGGTCTGGCCAACCTTCAGTGAGTTCGAATCGCCGAGCGGGAGCGGGAAAAGCTTCTCGGCTGGCGCATCCACTTTGACGATTGCAAGGTCCGAATCCAGGTCGGTCCCGACCACAGTGCCATACGCCATGAAACCCGAATTGAAGCGGACTTCCAAACTTTTGGCGCCTTCGATGACATGGTAATTCGTGACGATATGACCGACTTTGTCGTACACGAAACCCGAACCTTGTCCCTGATCGGTAACAATCGCCACTGTGCCCGGGCTTGCGTGTTCATAAAGCGCAACCATGTTCTCCTGCTGCGCAGCAGCGTTGACCAAAATACTGGAGGCAACCGGCGCAGTCGTTGCAACTGTTTCAACGACAGATGTCGGTGATATTTGCCTGGTGAGCACAGGGGTCTGGCATGCCAGTGCGGTAAGCGCCAAAACCATTAAAGCGGTCATGCTCTTTTTCGTTTTCATAACACTCCTGTCATTAACCTTAAAATTTAATTATGGATGCTTCTTCGATCAGTTCCCTCTGCTTGGACGACAGGTATTTCGGAACTTGTACTTTCAGCTTTACAAACAGGTCGCCTTTTGTATTTGCTTTTTTCAAGTGCGGCATGCCGCGTCCAGCCAGCCTGAAGACCTGGTCGGGCTGTGTGCCTGCGGGAATTTTTACTTTCACCGCGCCG
>QZIJ01000038.1 GCA_003598975.1 Anaerolineaceae bacterium
GTTCTTGAGCGTGAGCAAAATCTGCTCGAGGAACTTGGGCGAGATCTTCTCGCGTTCCGAAATCTCCTTGATCTGCACCACCGGCAGGGGAGCGTTTTTGTGCGGAGTACCCGCCAGCATGATCATGGCTCGCAGGCCATATTCGCCGCGTTTGGAGAGGCGCATGAACTATCCTTCTGATTTAATGTCTACTAGTACAATGGACTTTGTAGTGCAATCATAATTCAGTCGCTGAATTATGTCAATGACAAATTTCACAAACGTACGGTTTTCCCCGTATCGCACAACTTTCGAATTGGGCAATTTGGACAATCGGGCTTGCGCGCGTGACATGTCTCTCTCCCCAATCGAATCAGGTTTAAGTGCGCGGCGTAATACGTTTCGGGGGGGAATAACGCTTCAAGATGCGGATGCGCCTGCTCGACGGTCATCGCTTCGGGGCGCAGGCCGATCCGTCCGCTGACTCGATAGATGTGCGTGTCCACGGGGAAGGCGGGACGCCCCAGCGAGAAGCACAACACGATGGCCGCCGTTTTCGGGCCAACGCCGTTGAACTTGGTCAACCAACTGCGCGCTTCTTCAAGCGGCAAGTCTTTTAGGAAGGACAGATCGAGTCCCCCGCGCTCCTCCGTAATTTGACGTAACACCTGCTGGATGCGCGGCCCCTTCTGGTTGGCGAGTCCCGCGGGACGGATGGCAGCCACCACCTCTTCGGCCTTCGCGTCGCGGATGGATTCCCAGTCCGCGAATTTGGCGCGCAGGGCGTTGAAGGCGCGGTCGCGATTGGTGTCGTTTGTGTTTTGCGAGAGGATGGTGGACACCAGTTCATCCACCGGCGGAAGCGGATTCCGCCAGATGGGTTCGCCGAAGGCTTCAAGCAAAGTCTCGTGGATTTTTAGGGCGCGTTTGGATAACTGGTTCATGCGCGTTGCAGGGTAAACACCGGCCGCGACTCACCCACGATGATGCCGCGATGATTCTTAATGGGAAGGGTGGGGCCAAATGCGGACAACTCTTTCAGTTGCACGTCATCGAGCGCGCCGATCTGACGGAGAATCTCCAACGTCACCGCGGGGCGGACGCGGTTGAGCGGCTCTATGTTGATGGTGCGGAAGAGCAGATCACCGTCGCTGACTTTGAAGGCGATTCCGACTCCGTGTTTGCTAATGACGCCGGGCAGGAGGCCGATGGCCTGGAATCCTTCCGCGCCGCGCTTGCAGACGATTTTGCCTTGTCCAACCTGCATCAGGCGGCAATCGAATTCGCCGCGCCCGCTGATCATTTCGGGATGGGCTGTCATGGCCGAGGTGATTTTGCCGCAGGCCTCAGTGCGCGTGGACGCGAGTCCGCGCGGGTCGGCGAGGCGGGCAAATCCCAGCGCGGCGTGGAAGAGGGGAACGGCGAAATTGGGCGCGGAGCAACCGTCCACGCCGAGTTCCACGCTGTCGGCTGGGACTCCGCACATTTCGGAGAAACCCGCCAGAATGTCGCGTTGAATCGGATGGTCACTCTGCAGGTAGGTGTCGAGCGGGAGTCCCTGCATTTTGGCACAGGCCAGCATGGCGCTGTGTTTGCCTGAGCAGTTGTTGCGGTTGGGGGTGGGTCTCTCGCCGCGGGCGATCAGCGCTTTGTAGGCGGCGCTGTCGCCGGGCATGTGGACTCCGCATTGCAGGGCGCTTTCGTCAATCCCCGCTTTTTGCTGAATGGATTCGGCCACGCGCACGTGTTCGTCGGAGCCTTCGTGCGAGGCGCAGGAGAGGGCGAGTTCGCGCGGCGTTAGGCCAAAAATCTCAACGCCGCCGCGTTCCACGAACGGCAGGGTCTGGAAGGGTTTGGCGGATGAGCGTAAAAAGGCGACCATGTGCGGGTCGCCGTAGGAGTAGAGCAGGTTGGATTGCGTGTCCACGACCGCGATGGCGCCAAAGTGGATAGACTCGACAATGCGGCCGCGGGTCAGTTCAAAGAGGGCTTCGAAGCGGGACATGGTTATTCGTCATCGGCTCCGTTGGAAGGATGGTAATGGCGGATGTAATAGTGGCGCAGGCCATAGCGCAACCGCTGGGTAAAATTTTTCTGGCGCGCGGCGGGGACTTTGTAGCCGCTGAGCAGTCCATCCACCAGTCTTTCGGTGGCTTCGGGAGCGGCGTTGCGGGCAGAAAGTTTTTCCATTCGATCGTGCAGGTGTTTGATGGCGTCGAGTTGGGATTTGATGGTCGCGGCAGTGACCACGCCGCCGCGTCCGCTGACAATGGCGTATTTTTTGAAGTCCGGGCCCATCAGGGCTTTGAGCGAGTCGATCCATTGCGGAAGGTTGGCGTTGGAGAGAAAGGGCGGCTGGTTTTTAAGAACCAGGTCACCGACGAAGACGATATGATCGGCAGGCAGGACGACCCAGATGGCGCCTGCGGTGGGGCCGGGACGATGGTGAAGGTGGATGGGATGCTCGCCCCAGTACAGGACCATATCCTGCGTGAACGAGATCTCGGGCGGCGCCCAGCGAACGGAGCCCAGACCGGGGATGGATTCCCAACTGGCGCCCGTTTCATCGCCTTGCGCTTTGAACGTGGTGGGACGGTTGCGGAAGGCGTGGGCGGTTTTTTCGTGGGCGATGATGGTGCAGTCCATGGCGCGCGCGCCCAGCGTTCGATCGGGATGGGAATCGAGGTTGATGAGCAGGCGGTCGGGACCTGCCCCCAGGTTCATGAGCGAGGCGCGCCAGGTGCGGCTGTCTTCGGGGGAGGGCGGCGCGTCGATCTGGATCAATCCGCGCGGGGTGCTGATGGCGCCGAGTGTCACGCCGGGGAAGGAATCTTCCATATAAACTTTGTTGGCGATGGATTGCATGAGGTTCTCCAGAAAGGACTAAGCGGCAGGCGTTGTGACAATCTGTTGCTGGGTGGCGAGCGGCAGGGTGAAAAGGAAGGCGGTTCCCTGACCATCCTGACTTTCCACGGTGGTGTGGGTTGTAGGCGCAGTATGGCGGGCAGGGTCTGGCTCGGAAGTTTCGGGTTCGCGGAGGCGTTTGAAGGTTGTAATGGCATGAACTTCCTGTCCATTACGGGTGACAATGACGCTGTGGACGAGGGCGTTGAGCACGGCGCGGAGGGATGGGCGATCTTCTGCAGATAGCAGGGCGTACAGGTTTGAGGCCCATTTCGCTATTTCGTCGGGGTGAAGCGGGGGGGGAAGTTCGGGGGTTTGGGATCTGGCCCGCAGGAGGCGGGATTGGAGGTTGGTTTCTTTCGTTTCAAGTTCGTTGAGTTCGGCGAGGAGGGATTTGCTATGTCCGCTTTCGGAGATGGCGCTGGTGATGCGTTTGATGGAGCGTCTGAGGGAGGCGAGTTCTTTTTGCAGTTTTTTTGCAATGGATTTTTGTTGATCGTGGAGTTGGGCGGTTTGCTGGCGCTCCGCATCGAGGAGTTCGGCGAGGTTGGAGGGGTCGGATGACCAGACGCGCAGATCTGCGAGGACGGCCTGCTCGAGCAGAGCAGTGGGGACAGGTTTGAAGCCGCAGTCGCGGCGGCGTTTGGCGCGGGTGCAGGCGTAGCGTTGGTAGTGGTTTCCGTTGCGCTGGCCGCTGGTCATGCCCCAGAGGGGAGAGCCGCAGTGACCGCAGATGGCGAGGCCGCTGAGGAGGTAGGAGGAGGCGATACGCTTGGGGTGAAGTCTGCCACTTGAGGAGGGGGAGAAGCGTTCGGCGTGTGCCTGGATAATTTTCTGGACAGCCTTCCAGGTGGGGAGTTCGATGAGCGGTTCGCAATAGTTTTCGATGACGAGGTCACCGAAGTCGAGGATGCCGATGTAGAGGCGATTGGTGAAGAATGTTTTGTAGGAGTTGACGGAGCCGAAGAGACGTGTCTGGTCGTTGATGGCGGCGAGGGATTGGCCAGCGGCGCGCATAGCGAAGGCGCGCTGTACGGTGGGGACAAGATCGGGGTCGGGGACCCAGCGATGGGCGGTGCGAGGCGTGTTGTCGCGGTGGGTGCCGATGGTGACGGGCTGGCGTTTGAAGCCGCGAGGAGGCGTGCCAGGGACGCATCCGTATTTTTGGACGAGTTCACGCAGGCCGCGCCTGGCATCGGCGGATGTCTGGCGTCGCTTTTCTTCGTTGCTCAGGTCTATGAAGAGTTCGATGATGCGGCCGTAGTCGCCTTCGGGGACGGGGTCGTTGAGAGAGTGGACGGTTATGTGGTAGGTGCGGAGGAGGGCTTTGTAGTAGACGGCATTGTCGAAGTCGCGTGCGAAGCGGGCGTAGTTCCAAAGGATGAGGCCTGCGGGACGTTGTTCGGGGAGGCGGTAGGTATCTATCATGCGATTGAAGTCGTCGCGGCCGATGGTGGAGCCGCCGCTTTTGGCTTCATCCACGAAGTTGTGGCGGAGGAGGAGGCCATGCGCGGCGCAATAGTCCTGGAGTTGTTTGAGTTGCTGGTCGGTGGATTGTTCTTGACGAGTACCGCCGCTGTCGCGGCGGTATGTGTCTACGATGGAGCCAGGGGGGAGGGAGGAGGGAGGGGGGAGGTAGTTGGTCATGTGGTCGGAGTGGTCGGAGTGGTCGCTGGTCAATACCGATCTACTTCGTGGCCTTGGGCGTCGTAGAGGACGGCGGGGTCGGGTTCGCTGTTGTTCCAGATATATTTGTTGTAGCCGCAACTGAAGCCAGTTGCGTTTGTGCCTGCCCAGATGCGGAGGGTTGCGCCTGGCTCGAGGATGCCGCCGAGGCTACAGGCCTGGTTGCCTTTTTCGGAGACGAGCGTCCAGCCGTTCAGGTTGACAGGCGATGGACCGATGTTTTTGATGTCCACGTATTCGGCTTGTTTGTTGACGGCGGTTATGATCACGGTCTGTGTTGTGTTTGGCGGAAGCGAGGCGCTGGTCGGTTCGGGTTGAAACGCCCATAGTCCAAGCAAAAGGTCTCTGGCGTAGGATTCGCCTTCTCGAAAATAATCTGCGCAGGCTACATCGGGCGGATAGGTGGCGGCGTTGGCGTAGCCCTGCTTAACGAGTTCATAGTTCACGAAATATTCATCTGTGAAAACGTAGCGGAGGAGACGATCATATTTATCGGTTTCTGAAACGTCTTTGAAGAGGGTGACTCTTTTACCTGAAACGAGTTCAGCGTTTTTATCCGATGCTTCTTTGCCGAATGGTTCGTGTTGAATTGTGCTTTCGGGCGTGTCTATGCCGATGTAGCGGACCGAGTAGGTTTGGCCATCGGCATCGAGCCTGACGTAGATCGTATCGCCGTCCACGACTTTGGTGACGAGGCCAGTTTGGGGTTCACGGTTGGGGACGCAAGCGGGGACTGAAACGCTGGATATGTTCTGGGTTGGAAACGGCGTAAGGGTGGGGAGAATGACGGAGGTGGGAGAGGGCGGTTCGGTGAAAAGGGGAGCGAGGGTTGGGGCGGCGACGGTTTGGATGCGGGCGGCGGTGGAGGTCTCTTCGATGATTGTTGAAATAGCCACTGCAGGCGCAGGAGTGGATGGCGGCGTGGGGATGATGACGATAATGCAAAGGCAGGCCAGGCATGGCAGGCAAACAAAGCCAACGATGGAGATGATGACTTTGTTGAGCGTGCTCTTTTTCCACAGTTCCCTAATCTTGTTCATAAGATCTACCTGCCAGAAGTCGTTTTTAGTCTTGTGAAGATGTTTGTTCTTCTCCTGTCGCTTCAGTCTGTATTGCGTTTACAACGGGCTCGTCTTGAGATGATGTGCTCTTGGATGTTTTTCTGGCGCTTTTTTTTGTGACGCGATTCACTTTGCGCTGTGCTTCATCGGCCTTTTCGCCTTCCATCACGTCGCGCTTGATGATTTCCTGAACCAATACATCCTTGATTTGTTCGTTGTCTATTTTTACATCGGGCGATAATTTGCGAAGTTCGCGGCGGATGACATCGAGAACAGGTTCACTAAGAGTGATTGTTCCAATAAAGAAGCGGCTTAGCGCCTGGCGTTGGGTATGGTAGTCGCCGAGCACAGATCTGCCGAGGCCTTCTTTTGTCAACAGGTAGAGGTTTTCGAGATGGTCTAAATTCTTGGGACCGAGATTCGCAAAGTCTATTTGCAATACAAGATCCTGCCCTATGGGTTTTCCGAATGTAACTTTATAAATTTGCCAAATTGCCGCATTGGTGAGCACCACCCATTCGATACCTTGATTGGCGGCATAGTCCACTGCTTGTTTTATAAAGGCATCTTTGAGATCGAGACCAATGGCTTTGACTTCGATGAGCAATTGCGTCTTGCCGTCCAGTTTTATCGCGAGGTCTACATAGGTGTTGCGGATTACATATTCGGAAGTGATCTCAGAATACTTATCGTACCCGAACACGTCAGCCAGCATGTCGGTGATGATTGTGACGGTGTCGGATTCGTTCACATCGCGGGATTTTGCGGAAGCGAGAACAGGCTGAAAACGTTTGATGCCTGCGCTGAGTCTTTCATGCACTTTTTTGGGGATGGCGGCCATTGATTATCTCCTTTTTTTATTTATTAGTTTTTCCTGAATATGGTTTTGATGATATGCGGCGCATCCCATGCCCAGAGATTGAGCACGAGGATGGGGGTGCCAACGAGGATGAAGAGCCACTCGGCGGCGGGATTACGCATGGTGAATTTTGGATCGGCGATGGATGCGATGAAGAGGGCGAGGGGGATAATGGCGAGGATGCCAGTGATGAGCCTAAAGGTTTTCATTTCCTGTCACCCAGTGTGCCCGAATTGGACGGGGCAGGAACATGGAGGGGAGAATTGCCAGCCAAACGATGATGAAGTTCCCAATGGCGAAGATCGAGACGAAATGCTGACGAGATAAAGCGGCGAGGCCGAGAACGATGTTTTGAAGAAGTGTGATGGGGAGGAGCATTTGCGCGGGGCGCAGGGATGCGATGGTGTTGCGAGCGCGGAGGGACAGCACGACCATCAGAACGAGAAAGGCACGTGTTTCGGAGGCTTGGAGGACGGCATCATGGAGGCGGCGATTCATTTGGCGGGCTTGGCTTGCGGGTGTTTTTTGTAGTATTCCTGCCGCTGTTCGAGGAGGGTGATGGCGATCTCCACGTCACTATCGGGGAGGTCTTTCGCGATGTGTAGAAGTTTTCTTTTTATGTTTGAGAGTTCTGGTTTGTGTGGCAATTTGTTTGCCTGTTCAAATATAAGGTCAGCGGGAAGATTTAGTGCATGGGCTATTTTACGAATGGCTTCATCGTCGGGAATTCTACCCATCATGTACTTGCTGATGGCTCCTTTTGTCAGCCCAGAATGGCGAGCAAGATCCGCCTGAGACCATTCTTTTTGTTGCATTTGATTGAGTAGCCAGTCGTTGAACATCTGTTTCCAATTGTTACACAACACTGGTTTCCAGTAGGAATTGATAGGTTTCCAACCATTGACAATCTATAGAATTTCAATATAATCAGGGTTGCCGATTGGAAACTATATTGACGGCAACTGGAAACTATTATGGCAAACGACCTGACCACAATTCAAATCAGCAAGAGAGCCAGCGAGCAGTTGAGGGCGCTGGCAGAGACCTATAAGCGCTCGAAGGGCAGTCACGCCGAGTGGTTGATCGAGCAGGATTATAAAAAACTGGCGGCTTCAAAACTGGTCGCGAAGTTGGAGCGTGAAGACGAGTCGAAGGCAAAGGATAGCAAAAAGTAGAGACCACGCGGTGGACGGGGGTCCGCGTGGTCTCTTTGTCTGTGGTCTTTGTTACAAGGTCGGGAAACCCGACCCCTACTTGACCACCAGAGCAAGGACGGGTTGCTCATAGGTCAGATGGTAGCACGGATGTTTGGAAAGCGGACATTATTGCCCCCTTCGGCCTTCGGCCACTTCCCCCATCGGGAAGAGCACCGATGGGGGAAGGCAGAAACAAGGAGAACTTTGAAAAGTGAACATGGGCTGGCGGGCGTCGGGCGAGACGCTGTTAGAAATAGGTTTCTTGTACCGATCAAGATGAGCGGTTCGGAAACGCCAAGACGGTTCGAGGCCGTCACAGCCCACACGGCGGATTGGTGACCCGCCCAGAGACATCAGTTTGCGTCTCTCTCCTTTGGTACGGTGTGCGTCTGGTCTCGATCGGGCGCACACCACCGAGGGAAGGAAGTCACCAGTGAGCAAGTGATCAGTTTTCAGTCACCAGAAGGAGAACACCAATGATCAAGAATGGAACGATTGTGGAAGTGTACGAGGATCCGCTGACGATGAAGCGCAAGGAAGGGAATGCGCGGATCGTGAAATTTCTTTATGAGGACGAGCCTGGCTTCGGTTGTTACCTGGTGCATTTTATCGGCGATGCCCCTGAATTCTTTGTTCAGCGCTTTGTCGCCGATAAGCCAACCTGTACGTGTTGCGATTCGTTGCACGCGGGGGATGATGTGAATTGCCCAGTGCGTGGGAAGGCGGTGGTGAATGTTGCCGCAAACTGATTTCGGTCAAGTGCGGGTGGCGTTGGGGTGGCGGGAGGAGTTCGGGCTTTGGCTCCGCAATACGCCGAGCCAGAAGAACCGTGCGCGTGACCAGAAGACGCTGGAAGCCTATGAGCGCGACATCAAATTGATGGCGGTCTGGTATCAGGATCGGTACGCGGTGGATTTCGAGCCGAGCCAGATAAACACGGTCAACCTGCAGGAGTATTTCGTCCAGTTCGAGAATGCGCCGAAGACGCACAAGCGCAAACTGGCATCTGTCCGCTTGCTGATCAAGTGGGCGATGCTGGCGGGCGAGTTGGATAGCGACCCTTCGGAGTGGATCGGGTACGTGGACGCGGTAGAGGAAGCGCCGCGGGACGTGACACCCGATGAGCAGTCACGGCTGGAAGCGGCGGCGCAGGCGTTGGAGGAAAGCGGGACATTGCTCGGTCAGCGAGACAGTCTCATTCTCCATTTGATGCTGGATATGGGGCTACGCATCAGCGAGGCGATCGAAGTCAAACGCTCCGACCTGGATTTGGAAAACGGGAAGATCCACGTGCTGGGCAAGGGGAAGAAGCACCGCTGGCCGCACGTGAAGAGCGCGCTGGCGAATCGCATCCGCGCCTGGCTGGATAGGATGCCCGTCGCTTTGGAAGGGACGTTGATCACCGACGAGCGCGGGAATGCGATTGATCGTCACACCGCGTGGGTGCGCTTCACGCTGATCGCCGAAGCGGCGGGCGTGACCTGCACTCCGCACTCGATGCGGCACACGTTCGTGATGAACTATATGGCGGCCTATATGAGGGGCGACCCGAGCCGATTCCCTGCCGCGCTGAAAGCGGCCAGCCAGGAAACGGGCGATAACGAAGTGGTGCTGTTGAAGTATTACACGGGTCCGCGTGAGAGTGAGATGCGCGCGGCGGTGGAGGCGATGTGATGGAAACATGCCCTATTTGCAATCGCAAAATCAATCAGATGGTAGATGGTAGCAATCGTTTTCGGAAGCATAACGTCTCGAAGGGCGTTGTATGTGGCGGCTCATGGAGATCGCCGAGACGCATTCTCTTTGAAACAGGATTGAGGGAAAAATCCATCGGCGAACTTACGGCCATTATCCAGCTTGGCAAAGAATACGAACGTATTGATGTCACAAACGAAATCCGCCGCAGGTTGAGCGCGGGCAGGAAAGCCGTTCAAAAGAAGTTGGATGAAGTGTTGGCCGATGAGCGCTTGAGCTATCCGAGTGCCACGATCGTCGAGAACGCTCCACTTGCACTTGAGCAACTGACGCTTGAGACATGGAGAAGCGCCTTGCGTTGGGTTTTGAAAACGCTGGAGGAAGGCAATGGCTAAAGAACAATTCATTGATCACAAATTCAACCGCGCGTCCTTGGAGTTGATCGAGACAGCGGACAATATTTTGGACGAATATGCCAGGCAAGGTTATCGCCTGAGCCTGCGCCAGTTGTACTACCAACTGGTGGCGCGGGACATCATCGAGAACACGGTCAAGTCCTATAAACGGATCGGCAACCTGGTCAGTGATGCGCGGCTGGCTGGTCTGCTCGACTGGGACAGGATCGAAGATCGCAACCGCGAGGCGGTCATCCCTGCGGCGTGGACATCACCTGCAGAGATTGTCCGTGCGGCGGCTCGGCAGTTCCGTGTGGACCGCTGGATGGGTCAGCCCTGCCACGTGGAGGTGATGGTCGAGAAGGACGCGTTGAGCGGCATCCTTGAGCCTGTGTGCAGGGAATTGCACGTCAGATTCACGGCGAACAAAGGCTACAGCAGTTCTTCGGCCATGTACGAGGCTGGTCAACGCATGAAGTATGCGAGACGATACGGCAAGCAGGTTCATGTCTTTTATTTCGGGGATCACGACCCGAGCGGGATTGATATGACGCGGGACATTGCTGAACGCCTGGCGCAATTCGCCCGCTCTACGAAGATCGAAGTCCACCGCCTGGCATTGAATTGGGAACAGGTCGAGGATTGGAAACCGCCCGAGAATCCCGCCAAGGAAACGGACAGCCGCTTCGAAGCCTATCGAGCGGAATTCGGAAATTCGTCCTGGGAACTGGACGCGGTCGAGCCGCGTACGCTGGCCACGCTGGTTCGCGAGAACGTTGGGGAGTTGATTGATCATGACCAGTGGCAGGAAGTGATGGAAGAAGAAGAACGAATGCGCGAGGAGTTGCAGAGCTTCGCGGATGAATATGAAAACCGAGAGGATGGTGAGTGATGTTGCAACAACTAGCCTTCGGTGGCGTGAGCAGGATCAGTTACTGCTCGCGTTGCAAGAAACCATTATCTAATCCAATTTCAGTGGATGTTGGAATGGGTCCCATTTGTAGAGGTCATGGAGGACGAGACATGAAAGATGATATTTGCAAGCGAGACGAATTTGCTGATGGCGATATTGATGAGTCCATTCCCCTCAGTCAGGCTTTGGTTCTTCAGCGGGATGGTGATGACGATCATGCCATTGTCCGCACGAACGTGCCGCACCTGGTGGTTCATCATTCGCCTTCGGGATTCGAGTTTGGTTATGGCGGCTCGGGTCCCGCAGATTTGGCGCTCAACGTTTGCCAAGCCTATCTGAACAGCATTGATTATGAAGGCGAGAAAACAGCTTGCTTTGATGGACAGTGCTGGTCGCTGGCTTGGGTTTTACACCAAGATTTCAAAAGAGCCTTCATTGCCAGCGCTCCTCATCAAGGCATCACGATCCCGATGGTTGAGATCAAGCACTGGTTTGACGAACATATCACAGATGAACTCAAGCGCATGTACGCGCGCTTCGAAGAGACTGAGTAATGAATGCCAAAGCGCGCATTGACGATCACCACGGAAGTGAAGTTCGTACCGATCAACGAGGACGAGATCGGAGCATGGCGCGCGGGAGTCTATCTGCTACTGCAAATGATCCATGCGGAGCGCGAGCGTTCAAACGCGGAGGTTTTTCATGAACGAAGGATGGCTTTACGCGACGGTGGCCATGGGCGAGGCGTTACTGCATTTCGTTTGCAAGCAGGAATACCTGCTCGGAAGAAAGTTGCATCCAGTGGTCGCATACACACTCGGCGTGCTGGCGATGATGATCCCGTTCACGTTCTGGCTCATTGGGTTGGAACAGGTTGACAAGTTCGTGCTGGTCTGGGCTTTGTGGAAGACCATCGGGACGGCTGGCCTGTCCGTGCTGGTGAGTTATGGATTTGAAGCGGTCGTTGGTTTGATCTGGGACGACAAGCACAAGACCGAAGAGAATGCGTTGCTGAGACAGGTGAGTGATGGCAAGGCCAAGCAGTAGAGACTCGTTGATCCGCGCAACGCTCGAGACGATCATCCTGGAACTGGTCACGATCAACCAGCGGATGCCAGTCATCGGGCTGAGGGTGAGCCAGGCACGTGAGCGCACTGGGCTGGCAGGACTACTGTCCCCTGCGCTGGAGGAGATAGATGATGTGGATGAGTGTGTGTCCACGATTAGTGAGCAGGTCACAGCGGCGTTGGCATTGTTGAAGGAGTGATGATGGCGCATCCATGTTTTTATTGCAGTAGCAGGAAGAATCGCAGAGTTCCCGTTTTGGGTGCGTTGTGTGGCGAGCGGGCGCGCTGTGTAGAAAAGGGTTTGTGGCCGCCAGAATTCAGGTCACATAACATGGGGTTATGTGACACGGATCGGAAGGGGAGGGGGGGGAGGGGCAAATTCTCGGCGAGGGGTGGGTTGGTGGCTGGTAGGGCTTCGCATGCCGAGAAAAATTACAAAAATGGGGAGAAACGCTCCCTGGGTATTGATGAAAGTTTCACTGCAAGTTTCGGTAAGTTGATCGGACGGTTTGAAAAATTCTGTAGGTTTCGGACGGAAAAATGGCATACACAAGCATCGAAGAATACGTCAGCGAGTTGAAGCGACGGGTCAGGATCGAGGATGTGATCGAGGAGACGGTCGCGCTGGATCGGCATAGCGGGCATGGATGGACGCGCGGAAGCGGGCGCGGCGCAGGTATCCATAGCCTGGTGGTCGACCTGGACCGCCAGCGATTTGCTTGGAATGGGAATGGCGAATACGGCGGAGGTCGCTACAACGATGTGATCTTCTGGGTGGAGACGCGGGATCACGTTGATTTCTTCGGCGCGCTCCGCACGTTGGCAAAGAGGGCTGGTATGCCAGAGTGGGAAGAACATGAGAAGGATCCCGCCAAACGCCTGGCGTTTCGCGTGCAGATGAATGCGTTCGACATCGCGCAGGAGTTGTTCGAGAAATGGATGTTGGCTGACGAGCAGGCGATGGAGTACCTGAAGGATCGGGGCATCCATGAGAATACGATCCGACTGGTGACGTATGGCGAGGAAGATAAGCATGGGGTGAGGAGGATCATCGCCAGGGGAGCAGGATTGGGATTCAGCGGTCGAGGCGGGGACCGTTCGCTGGAGCGGACTGCTACTGCTCGGTATTGGGAGGAGATGCAATCGGCTTTGCAGGCGGGCGGGGTGCCGCTGGATTCACCCGCGGCGGTGGCGTTGATGGGGCTGAGGGAGTGGGGAAAGTTGAGGGGAGCAGAGGCCATTACAGGGTGGTGCGAAGCGAATGGGATCGAGCCGAAGGGCAGATGGATCAGTAATGGCCGCATCCCTTCGATGCTCGGTGTGCCTGGCATTATTTTCCCGCACATTCATGGCGGGGCGGTGCAGTATTTCAGTCGCAGAAACATTCCGCCATTCGATGAGCAGGTGAACGAGGATGGCGAGACCGAGGAGCGAAAGAGTTACAACCTGCCAAATGAATTGGTTGGCGGGCGGAAGGAACTCTATTTCAATCACTGCTACTACAGCAAGGCGACGGAGGTGGTGATCGTCGAGGGGCAGATGGATGCGGTGACGCAGGGACAATATGGCTACGCGGCTGTTGCAACTGCTGGTGTGGGTTGGAAGAACGAGCACACCCAGAAGGAACTGGCCCGCCTGGCAAAGCAACATGGGACGCTGTATCTGGCGTATGACCGAGACGGGACAGGACAGGAAGCCATCATCGGCAAGGAGAACGATTATCCCATTGCCGATGTGGTGGGCGGGATGGCGCGGGTGATCGAGTGGCCTGATAAGAAATGGACAAGACCGAATGGAAAGCCAAAGGCGGTGAAGGACGCCAACGACCTGCGCCAATGGGCGAGGGACACGAAGGTGGAGGATGGCGAGGAAGCGAAGATCCTGCGAGGGGTCTTGAACGAGGCGAGGCCGATCGCGTTGAAGGCGGCGAGCGCGGCGGGCAGGCTGTCGTTTGGAAGCGCCGAGAAGATCGCGGCAACGAAGCGGGTGGTCGAGATCATTGCACGGATCGAGGACAGGCTGGTTGTGGAGCAATTGCGGACCGCGTTCGGGGAGGCGTTGCAGATCGGGATCCGTGAATTCAAGAATCTGCTGGCCACTGCGCGCAAGGAAAAAGTGGATGAGGATGACGGCAAGCCAGGCGAGATCGTGGAGACGTTTGGCGGGTGGATCCGCACGGAGGACGGCAAGGGCTGGTTGTTGGAATATATCTACGATCCGACCAAGAACGAGGCGATGTTCGCGTATCGAAATCCAGAACGGAGATTCGGGACGGCGAAGTATGTTGACATCAATGGAATAAGGTACACGCCACGCGAGCCCGATTCGGTGATCATCGAAGGCGCGGTGATGTTCCCGTCTGGGTTGGGGGAATTGGTAAAGGAGCGAGAACTGGCGGCGGAGGTCGAGTTGTTCCTGCGGCGGTATGTG
>QZIJ01000100.1 GCA_003598975.1 Anaerolineaceae bacterium
AACACATCGCCAAACTCCTGCGCGCCAAGTCTCAGATACTGGTCGCGTTTGGCTCGTGCGCCAATGAAGGATGCATTCCTGGTTTGGCAAACCTGAGCAACTCGCACGAGATCATCACCACCGCGTTCAACACCGTCAGCACCGATAACCCTAACAAGATTTACCCGCAGACATCCTACAACATGCCCGAAGGCGAAATTCACATCCCCACCATCTACCCTGTGTTGAAGACCCTCGACCAGGTGGTGGATGTGGATTACTACATGCCGGGTTGCCCGCCTGAATCGCATCAGATCGCGGCGGTGATTGACCTCGTCATTCAGGTGCTTCAAGGCAAAGCGGAACTCCCGCCCAAGGGCGCAGTTATCGGCGCAGGCAACTCCACCGTGTGCGATGAGTGCACCCGCAAGCGCAACGTCAAGAGCATCACGTCCTTCAAACGCATCTTCGGCCAGCCAATCGATCCCGAACTGTGCCTGCTCGAACAGGGAATTCCCTGCAACGGCATCGCCACGCGCAGTGGATGTAATGCCCGCTGTCCAACGGCTGGAGCGCAGTGCATCGGATGCTACGGCCCTGCAGAAGGCGTGGTGGATTACGGTGCGCGTCTAATCACCGGCTTTGCTTCAGTGATTGACAGCAAGGACCCCGATGAAATTGACCGCATCCTGGACGGCATCCCCGACCCGACAGGACAGTTCTATCGTTTCAATCTTGCAGGCTCTTTGCTGAGAGCAGGCAAATCCGCCTGGAATAAAGAGAAGGTGTAACATGACACAGCGAATCACCATTGACCCCATCACCCGCCTCGAAGGCCACGGCAAGATCGAGATCTTCCTGAACGATGAAGGTGACGTTGCCAATACCTACTTCCAGATCCCCGAACTGCGCGGCTTCGAACGATTCTGCGTTGGACGCCCCGTGGAGGAACTGCCCCTGCTGACCAACCGCATCTGCGGCGTCTGCCCCGAGGCGCACCACATGGCAGGTGCCAAAGCCGCCGACGCGGTCTATCACGTGGACCCGCCACGCACCGCCAAGAACCTGCGCGAACTGCTTTACTCCGCGTTCTACGTTACCGACCATGCCACCCACTTCTACGCGCTGGCTGGCCCCGATTTTGTCATGGGACCCGACGCGCCTGTGGCCGAGCGTAACATCCTCGGCGTCATCCACAAAGTCGGATTGGAGATTGGCGGCAAGGTCATCGCGGCACGCAAGGCAGGCCACGCTGTCGTCGAGATGATTGGCGGACGAAAGGTTCACCCCTGCACAGCCATCCCTGGCGGCATGACCAAGGGCATCACCGAGGAACAGCGCAAAGAAATTTTGGAGATGGGCAAATGGGCAGTGGAGTTCGGCCAGTTCTCGCTGAAACTCTTCAACGACATCGTGCTCGGCAACAAAGCCTACGTGGACCTGATCCTCGGCGACATCTACACCCACCAGACCTACTACATGGGCATGGTGGACGAGAACAACAAGAGCAACTTCTACGACGGCAAAGTGCGCGTGGTCGGCCCAGACGGCAAGGAATTCGTTAAATACGAGCCGAAGGACTACACCAAGCACATCGCCGAACACGTGGAGCCGTGGACCTATCTCAAGTTCCCGTATCTCAAGGGCGTCGGCTGGAAGGGCTTTGTGGACGGCAAGGACTCGGGTGTCTACTGCGCGACCCCGCTCTCGCGTGTCAACGCGTCAGACGGGATGGCGACCCCGCTCGCCCAGGCCGAATACGAACGCTTCTTCTCGACGTTGGGCGGGAAACCTGTCCATCAGCGTTTAGCCACCCATTGGGCGCGCCTGATCGAACTGCTCTACGCCGCCGAGCGCTGGGTGGAACTGGCCTCCGACCCCGAAACCTCTGGCCCGAACTTCCACACCGTCCCCACCGAGACTCCCACCGAGGGCATCGGCATCGTGGAAGCACCACGCGGCACGCTCACCCATCACTACACCACCGACGAGCGTGGCGTGGTGACGAAGGTCAACCTGATCGTCGGCACGACGAACAACTACGCGCCGATCAGCATGTCCATCAACAAGGCCGCCCGCAGTCTCATCAAGAAGGGAACAGTGGTTACCGAGCCAATCCTGAACATGGTGGAAATGGCCTTCCGCTCGTACGACCCCTGCTTCGGATGCGCCACCCACTCCCTGCCTGGGCAGATGCCGCTCGAAGTCACCATCCGCGACGCGGACGGGAACACAGTGGATGTGTTAAAACAATTCTGCTAGTAGTGTGAGATAGTATCTCGCTTAACCAACGCCATGTAGTGACGGCTTCAACCATCCAACGACTGAAGTCGTCACTACATGGAACGCGGAATTCGAAACCTGGAACATGAAGACTCTTATCATTGGTCTTGGCAACCCGATTCTCGGCGACGACGGCGTCGGATGGAAGGTGGCGGAGCAAGTGAAACAGCGCATCGATTCGGACGTGCGTTATCACATGCCCATGCGCCCGTTGCAATCGAAAGTCATACAACACGTGCCGTCCGCCGAGGTGGATTATGCCGCGCTGGGCGGCCTCAGCCTAATGGAGCGGCTGGTGGGCTATCAGCGTGTGATCCTTGTCGACTCGATGGAGACAGGTCAAAGTCCAGAAGGAAGCGTGCGCGTCTTCCCGCTGGAAGCGTTGTCGAATCCGTCCGCGGGACATTCCACCGCGATCCACGATACGTCACTGATGACCGCGCTCGAGATGGGACGCAAAATGGGGCTGGAGTTACCCGCATCGGTCACAGTAGTGGCGGTGGAAGCCAAGAATGTTTACGATTTTTCAGAGGAACTCTCGCCGCCAGTTGCCGCCGCGGTTCCTTTTGCGGTACAGGCGGTGTTGGATGAGTTGAGGTAAGCCAAAAATCGAAGGGGGTATAATCGCGCCCATGTTCAAGAACAAAAACCTTGCCATTCTATTCTTCAGCCTGGTCGTGTCCATGCTGGGATTCGGCATCATCATTCCCATCCTACCGTTTTACGTGGATGAGTTCGGTGGGGGCGGGCTGGAAATGGGAATGTTGATGACGATCTTTTCAACCGTGCAATTCGTCTTTTCCCCGATCTGGGGCAGTCTCTCCGATCGCATCGGGCGCAAGCCCGTTTTAATCCTCGGGGCGCTGGGCAACGCCTTGAGCATGACGCTGATGGGCTTTGCCACGAATTACTGGATCCTGTTCTCAGCGCGCGCGCTGGCAGGCGTGCTATCCTCAGCCACAATGCCCGCGGCAATGGCCTTCATCAGCGACAGCACAGACGAAAAGCAACGCGGCGGCGGAATGGGCGTTGTGGGCGCGGCCTTTGGTGTGGGCATGACACTTGGCCCGGGGATCGGCGGTGTGATGGCCGACATTTCCCTGCAAGCGCCGTTCTTCTTCGCGGCGGGAACTTCCATCCTTGCGATGGTTTTAATCTGGATTTTCCTGCCCGAGACCCTGCCCGCCGAGAAACGCTCCGAAACTCACCGCCAGGTACGCGGGCTGGACTTGCGCTTGATGTGGAGATCGTTGTTCGGGCCGATCGGTTTCATGCTCATCCTGGCTTTTCTGCACAATTTCGCGCTGACCAACTTCGAGGGTATCTTCGGCTTCTATGCACAGAGACGCTACAACTTTGACCCGCCCACCATCGGATTGATCATGACCGTTGTCGGCCTGATCTCGGCGATCGTTCAGGGGATTCTGACAGGTCCCGCGACGAGGCGGTTCGGCGACGAAAATGTCATCAAGGCTTCGCTGTTCGCGAGTGTGTTGGGATTTCTTGCGATGCTGGCCGCGCCCGATCTGGGTTGGGTGCTGGTGACGTGCGGATTCTTCGTCCTCAGCAACTCCATGCTCCGACCAGGCGTCGCATCCCTGACCTCGAAGCGGGCGGACATCCCCCAGGGCGCGGCAATGGGATTGAGCAATGCCTTTATGAGTCTGGGGAGAATCGTTGGACCATTATGGGCAGGTTATGTGCTTGACCTGGACCTGCATTTTCCTTTCCTGACAGGCGCGATCATCATGCTTATTGCAGGGCTGGCGAGTCTCCATTATTTAAAGCCGCGGGTACACACGACAGCCGAACCCGCCATCACGGATTAGGCATCAACCCTCGCCCAATTCAGGGATCGGCTCGGCGGGAGCACGATGCGCCAGATAGTTTTCCACCCAAAAGATGATGAGGGCGAGCCAGACGATGCTGAAGCCAATCAGCCGCGTCTGGTCAAATGGTTCGTGGTAGACAAGCACGCCCAACAAAAATTGGAGCGTGGGGGCGATATACTGGAGAAGGCCAACCACCGTCAACGGGATTTGGCGCGCCGCAGAGGCGAACATCAGCAACGGGATGGTGGTGACGACGCCCGCACCGATCAATAACAAGTCGGAGGCAAGTCCCGCATGCGTGAACGCGCCATCCCCGCGTATTTCACTGAAGGCGAGGAACCCTAGCGCGGGCAGGAAGAGCAGGCCCGTTTCGAGAGTCAGGCCGTAAAGCGAGGAAAGAGGCGCAATCTTCTTGACCAGTCCATAAAATCCAAATGAAAAGGCCAGCGTCAGCGCGATCCATGGCAATTGTCCGTAGACGATCGTAAGGTAAATCACACCCACGGCGGCCAGCCCAACGGGAATCCACTGGAAAGAGCGTAATTTTTCCCGCAGGATGATCACGCCCAGCAAAACGCTCAATAGCGGATTGATAAAATAACCGAGGCTGGTCTCGACAATGTAATCTTCATTGACCGCCCAAACGTAGGTCAGCCAGTTGACGCCGATCAGCACCGCGGCAATGGAATAGATGAAGATGGTCCGCTGGTTGAGGAGAGTGCGAAAATCCCGCCACTGTCTGGTGACAAATATAACCGCCATCAAGAGCAGAAACGACCAGGCGATGCGATGTCCAAGCAGTTGTGGCGCGGGGACGTGCTGGAGTAATTTCCAATAAACGGGGAAAAAGCCCCAAAGCGCATAGGCCGCAATGCCGTACAAGATTCCTTTTTTCATGCTTCACCTCATCGAATCACAAAAACCAGGTTTCTGCGGGAAACCTGGTTTCGTATTCTTACAACTTTCGCAAATACCATTTCCCCGAAACCACTTCATCCACATCGCGGGCAAACTCACCAGCAGTGGAATAGCGGTCGTTTGAATTCTTTGCCATGGCCCTGACGACGACTTCCTGCCAGACGGCGGGGATATTTTGTTCGACCTGGCGCATATCGGGAATCGGCAATTCAACATGCGCGTTGATCAACGCAGTGGTGGAATCGGCAGAGAATGGCAGTTGCCCCGTCAACAAACGATAGAGAACGACGCCCAGCGCGTACACGTCGGCGCGGCCATCTACGGGTAAACCGTTCACCTGTTCGGGACTCATGAAGGCGGGCGTGCCAACCATCCATTCGCCATCTTCATCCGAGATCGGCTTTGATTTGGCAATGCCAAAATCGGACAGGAATGCTTCGTGATCCGCGTCGAAAAGGATATTTGACGGTTTGATATCGCGATGGACAATTCCTCGCGCATGCGCCGCGTCCAACGCGCTGGCTACGCGCTTGAAGATGCGCGCCGCTTCGTTCAATTTAACTTCGCGTTTTTTGAGTTGGTCTTCGAGCGAACCGCCCGCCATGTAACGCATCACGATGTAGGGTTGTTGTCCGTGCCAGCCAAAGTCATACACGGGGACAATATTCGGGTGTTCGAGCGCGGCGATCAATTCGGCTTCGCGCTGGAAAAATTCGCGATACACCGCTTCGAGCGTGCGGCTATACATCAACACCTTCACCACCACCTGGCGCTGAATATACGGGTCGCGCGCGAGGTAGATGATTCCCATGCCGCCCACGGCGAGTTCGTCGGCAATTTCATAACGGCCTATTTTTTCTGTGGACATGGGGAAAGTATACACGGAAAAGGTACACAGGTACACAGGTACACAGGTACACAGGTACACAGGTACACAGGTACACAAGTACACAAGTACACAAGATGAAATGATTGAGATTAAAAATCTTACTTGTCTACGTGTTGTCCGCCCAGATTGCCGCCGCCATATATCCCTTCTTTTTCACTGCGGCGATGATTTGTTCTTCGGTGAGTTTGGACTCATCATATTCAACGATCATTGTCAGTTTGTGATAACTGGCATTGATCTCTTTCACGCCTTCAAGCGTGTCTTCGAGGCTCTCCAGTTTCATAGCGCAGTTGGAACAGGTCATGTCTTCGACTTTAAAGGTTTGTTTGATCATTTTTAATTCCTCAGACGGTAGACTGTGGATGGTATTCGGTCTACCGTCTACGGTCTGACTATTCAAACACGATCTGCCCCGTGTACATTCCCATCGAGCAGGTGAAGAAGAGTTTCGAGCCTGCGGCCTGCGGGGGAATCGTCACTTGCACCGTCCCTGAGGCGGGAAGCAACTGATAGTAGTTAAGCGCGGGGATGACAAAATCGCGCGAGCAGGAATAAGTCTTGTCGGTGATTAGGTTGAGGGTCAGGTTCTTACCTGCGGGAGCCCTAAGGATGGCAGGGAAGTAGCCGTTGTTTTCTACATTGAGGATGAGACTCCCGTCCGACGCGGAGGGGGCGGCTGCGGGGACAGAGTCGCTCGGTTGGGTAGACCAGCTACGGGTCAGGTTTTGAAGCGAGAGGGGCGAACCCATCAGGTTCAGTCCGCCGTCGAGGGTCACGAGTCCAAGGATCAAGACGACGATGGCGACGAATCGCATGAAGAATTTTTCGAGACGCGCACCGAGTTCGGTGGTCAAATACGCGATGACGAAAAAGACGGGACTCGTGCCGAGTGTGAAGGCGAACATGAGCGCCGCACCAAACATCGCGCTGCCTGTGCCGAGGGCGGTGGCCATCATGGCTTGCGTCACGCCGCAGGGGATGAAGACAGTAAGCAGGCCGAGAAAGATGGGCATAGCGGTGTCTGTGCCTTTGGCGGTTTTGCGGATGTAGCGCGTGATGAATTTGGGCGGTTCGATGGAGAAGTAGCGGAAGATCGGGTGGACGTTGAACATGCGCAACGCGTTGCCGATCATGAAGATGCCGATGGCGATCATCAGCAAGGCGCGGGTGACGGGGCTGAGGGTGAGGAAGGAGCCGAGCCAGCCGAGGAGTGCGCCAAGCAAAGTGTAGGCAACAAGTTTCGCGACAAGGAAGAGGAAGATGGGGAGTGCGGAATTGACGCGCGGCACGGGGACGGCTTCGATTTTCTTGGCGTGTTTTTTGGGATGGATCGTCGGCGCGTGCGCGATGTAATCCTGCTCGATCTGATGCGCCAGCGAACTGGCGAGCAATCCGCCCTGCACCGCGAGGCAACTCAACCCGCCTGTGGTGATGCCCGTGATGAACGCGACCATCATTTGACTCATGGCGCTGGATGTGTTCGTGGGAACGGTCTCGGACGGGACGATAAACAACGCAATGGCGATTGCAAGAAAGACAATGCCGATCATGACAACGACGACGAGGTCAATGGATTTGGTTTGATTTTTAGACATGTGGTCTCTGGGGGGCACACAAGTAAACAGGTACACAGGTGACGTGTTTACTTGTGTACCTGTTTACGATTTTTAGATGCTCTGTCTCCGCAGTCTTAGGCTGTTACTCACCACAAACACACTGCTGAACGCCATCGCGCCAGCGGCGAGCATGGGATTCAAATAACCGAGCGCGGCGGCGGGGATGAGGATCACGTTGTAGAAAAACGCCCAGAACAAATTCTGCTTGATCGTGCCGAGCGTCTTGCGCGAGAGGTTAATCGCGCGCGCCACGCCGCGCAAGTCGCCGCTCATCAACGTGACAGGCGCGGCGGCCATGGCAACGTCGGTTCCCGTGCCGATGGCAAGACCCACGTCCGCTTGCGCGAGCGCGGGGGCGTCGTTGACTCCGTCGCCGACCATCGCGACGATGTTGGTAATTGGTAATTGGTAATTCTGGAGTTTTTTGATTTCGGAAGATTTGCCTTCGGGGAGGACTTCGGCGAGGACTTGGTCAATGCCGACTTGCTTCGCAATCGCTTCGGCGGTTTTTTGGTTGTCGCCTGTAATCATGACAACTTTCAAGCCCATTTTGTGCAGGTCGGCAATCGCGTCTTTGGACGAATCCTTGATGGTGTCCGCGACGGCGATGATTCCCGCAGCTACTCCGTCCACGGCGACGAGCATGGCGGTTTTGGCTTCGGATTGGAGACGCGCCACTTCAGGCTCGAGTCCGCCCAACGGGATGTCGCGATTCTCGAACATCCTCGCGTTCCCGACGATGACGATTCTTCCCTCGACCTCGGCCTGGACTCCGTGCCCCGCCTCTGCCTTAAAACCAGCGGGTTCGGACAGGTCCAGTCCGCGCGTAGTGGCTTCGGCCCAAATTGCCTCACCCAGCGGATGCTCGCTCCCTTTTTCAACCGACGCGGCAAGTTGGAGTAATTGGAGATTGGAGATTGGAGATTGGGGGTTCGTGACAATATCGGTGACGGCTGGTTGGCCTTTGGTAATCGTGCCTGTTTTGTCCAGCACGACAATCGTGACTTTGCCCGCGCGTTCGAGCGCTTCGCTGGTGCGGAAGAGGATGCCTATCTCCGCGCCCTTGCCCGTGCCGACCATCACGGCGGTTGGAGTTGCGAGTCCCATAGCGCAGGGACAAGCGATGACAAGGACAGCCACCATGTTGATGAGTGCGCGGGTGAAATTGTCTATGTCCGCGTTGATGGCGAGGGGAGGTCCGAAGAAGTACCAGCCCGCGAAGGTCAACGCGGCGATGCCGATGACGATGGGGACAAAGATCGCGGAGACCTGGTCGGCGAGTTTTTGGATCGGGGCTTTGCTCCCTTGCGCGTCTTCCACTAGTTTAATAATCTGCGCGAGGGCGGTTTCCTTGCCGACTTTGGTCGCTTCAAATTTGAGCAGTCCCAATTTGTTGAGCGTCGCGCCGATGACCGCGTCGCCCTGCTTCTTTTCAACGGGTAGCGACTCGCCCGTCAGCATGGACTCGTCCACGGAGGAGCGGCCTTCGACGACCACGCCGTCCACGGGGATCGTCTCGCCAGGCTTGACGAGGACAACGTCCCCGACGCGGACATCGTCTGTTGAGACCTCAACCGCCTCCCCGTCGCGGATGACGCGAGCCGTCCGAGCGCGGAGTCCCATCAGTTTTTTGATCGCGTCGGAGGTGCGTCCCTTGGCGCGGGCTTCCAAGAATTTTCCGAGTTTGATGAGCGTGATGATGACCGCGGCCGTCTCGTAGTAGACGTGTCCCGCCAAAAGTCCAAACGTGATCGGGAGCGAGTAGAAAAACGCGGCGGAAGAGCCCATCACGATCAGCACATCCATGTTGGCGGATTTGTTGCGCAGGGCTTTGAACGCGCCGACGTAATATTGCCAGCCTACGTAAAACTGGACGGGGAGCGCGAGGGCGAGCATGAGCCAGCCGAACCAGGGCTGGGCGTCGCGCATGCCTTCCATTGAATTTTGTGTGTAGAAAAAATCGGGGAGCAGGCCGAAATCCTTGCCCATCGAGAGCAGAAAGAGCGGCACAGTGAAAATGAGACCGATGATGAGCAGGCGGCGTTGTTCGTTGATCTCGTGCTCGCGGGCTTTGGCTTCCGCGTCCTCCGCCTGTCCGCCGAGTTCGACAGCTTCAAACCCCGCGGACGAAACCGCGCGGCGAAGTTCGGCCTGCGTGACGATGGTCGGCACGTATTTGACGCGCGCCTTTTCGTTGGCGTAGGTCACTTGCGCTTCGAGCACACCTTCGAGTTTGGCGAGGGCTTTTTCGAGACGCGTCGCGTCATTCGAGTCCGAGAGGCGCTTGATGATGAGTTCGGCGTCGCCTGTCGCGACACCGTATCCCGCGCGTTGGACGCGCGCGATCAAGTCTGGCATCGCGAGCTTGGACGCGTCAAAGTCCACCGTGGCGCGTTCGGAGGAAAGGTTGACCACCGCGGTCGTCACGCCATCGAGCTTCTTGAGATTGCGCTCCACGGTCGCGACGCAGTTCGCGCAGGTCATGCCGGTGATGGGGAGGGTGAGTTGTTTGGTGTCGGTCATTCAAAACCTTTTGTACACGGATTACACGGAAAAAAGAGATTTCACGGATTTTTTAACTTTCCGTGTTCGTCCGTGCAATCCGCGTAATCCGTGTACCGTTTTTTTGATTACAGGGAAATCAAACCTTCAGCGGGATAGTTGATCTCGGCCAACAGGGACTTGATCTTCTGCTCGTCCGCGGGGGCATCGAAGGTGATGGTCACTTTCTTGGTGGCCTCTTCCGCCTTCACGGATTGGACACCTTGCAGTTCGCCCACTTCCATTTCGATGGTGTGGGTGCAATGGCCACAATGAATAGCAGGGACGGAATAGGTAACAGTGGTCATGGGGAAATCTCCTCTGGATTTACGATTTTCGATTGACGATTTCGATTTCTCGGTAATCTCGATACGGCCTCGAATTGCATTCGGCCTACTCGACCACCGACTCAGACTATGCGACTACGTGACTATCAGACTTTCGCAGACATCTCAAACACTTCCGTAATCTCCTTCAACACGCGCTCGCGCTCTTTCTTGTTGGTCCCCTGTACAGCGGTGATGACGCACGAGTTCAGGTGGCCTTCGAGAATCTGCGCGCTAACCTTGTTAAGCGCGGCCTCCACGGCCTGAATCTGTCGGATTACTTCAATGCAGTAGGCGTCCTCCTCCACCATGCGGATGATGCCGCGCAGGTGGCCTTCGATGGTTTTCAAACGTCGGAGGGTGTTGTCGTTTTCCACAGATGTCTCGTCTTTCTACCCCCCCCAGGGGGGATGGGTAAGCAAAAGTATAAACCAATTACCTGACGAAACAAGATGACTTTTGTCATCACAAAACAAAGACGCGCCGCGCAGGATTCTTGACAAGCATGAAAGACACCAACGGATTCCCTGTATAATCATTGCATGACAAAAAAACCGCTTCTCGCTGGACTTTTGATTGGTTTCCTCCTATTGACCTCCTGCTCGCTGAAAGCGACTCCCGACCCCAACGTGCAAATTCAGATCGCGGTCAACGCCACGCTGGCGGCCCTCCCCAGTCCCGCGCCAGCGCCGACGAATCCCATCCGCCCCGCGCCCACCCCATTCAGCCTCGACGGTCTCTTCTGCGAATACAACTTCTGCATCGGACATCCGCCCGAGATGGCCTTCTATGATGTGGTCGCGAAGCAAAACCCCGATTCCCCTGCCTCGAACACCTACGAAAACGGGATTCTAGCCGCGCACAATACCAGTCTCTTCATCCAAATCATCTGGCAACACGCGCCTGGCGCGACCGATCCCATCTTCCTGATGGATCTGATCCTCGAAGATGGGTTGGACGCGCCCACTGGCACGTATGGTCTGCGCCTCATCCACGATATGAACGTGCTCTCCAGCCCGATCACCACCACGGCATCTCCCCTGCTCCCCTTCGGCGGCGTGGCGGGATGGGTCTGCGGCGACCGCGCCTTCGCGTGGAAGGTTTACAGTCCGCAGGATGGAACCGCGGAGGCTTTGTTGCAGGAGGCGCTGGCAAGGTTTCGGTGTGAATAATCAAGCAATGACACTCCCCACCCCACAAGGTGAGGTTATCCTCCGTCCCGCGCGCATGGACGACATGCCCGCCTTCCGCGTCCTCCGTCTCCAGGCCTTGCGCGACCATCCCGAAGCCTTTTCTGCCGATTACCAGACCCATCTCACAGTGGACGATGCGAATTGGGGACGTTACTTCAACTTTGGTGAGAATGCCATCATCCATTTTGCATTTCAAGGAAACAACCTGGTCGGCATGACGGGCGTCCGCCTAGACACATCCCCCAAGACCAAACACAACGCCAACATCTGGGGCGTGTATATCCTCCCCGCCTGGCGCGGCCACGGAATCGCCCGCGCCCTCGTCCACGCCTGCTGTGACTGGGCACGTGCAAAAGGCGCGCTGATCGCCCGATTGGGAGTTACCACCACCAATCAGTCTGCCCTGCGATGCTACGAGAGTTGCGGATTTCAGATCACGGGGACAGATCCAAAAGCGATTTTGGTGGACGGGAAGTTTTATGATGAGTATTTGATGGCGAGGGAGTTGTAAACTTACGCATCCATCCCCTTCGCCTCGTTCCACAATGCGTCCATCTCCTCCAGCGTCATATCGGATGGACTCCTCCCCTCCTTCTTCGCGCCCTGTTCCACATAGCCAAATCTTTTCTTGAATTTCAAATTAGTCTCGCGTAGCGCGGACTCGGCGTCCACTTTCCTCCAGCGCGCCAGATTGACCAAAACAAAAAACAAATCGCCCAATTCCGCCGCGACTTGCTCCTGGTTCTCGGCTTGTTTGATTTCCTCGATCTCCTCGCGTACTTTATCCAAAACGCCCTCGATCTCAGGCCAATCAAACCCGACGCGCGCGGCGCGGTCCTGATACTCCTGCGCCTGCGTCAACGCGGGCAGGGATAGCGGGACTCCATCCAACAACCCCTCTTTCTTTTTCTTCTTTTCCTCTCCCTTGTCGCTTCTCTCTTTTTCCTTCAACCGTTCCCAATTCGCCAAAACCCCATCCACGCCATCCAATTTCACATCACCAAACACATGCGGATGCCGCCGCACGATCTTATCGTGGATGCCCTTTACCACGTCCGTCATCGTGAAATGTCCCGCCTCGCCCGCGATCTGCGCGTGGAGCACGATCTGCAAGAGCAGGTCGCCGAATTCTTCTCGCATGGACGCGAAGTCGCCCGAATCAATCGCTTCAAGCGCTTCATAGGATTCTTCGAGCAGATGCGTTCGCAGGGACGCGTGCGTCTGCTCCCTGTCCCACGGACAGCCGTCGGGCGCGCGCAGGTGAGCCACAATTTCCGCGAAGGATTCGAAGGCGGTTCCCTCTGTCAATGCGGGGACGTAAAGGGTGGTTGAAGGTTGAAAGCCGAAAGTTGAAGATTGCAGGTCAGCAAGACTCTCAACTTTCAACCTGTTTCCTTCAACCAAACTCACTTCATGCTCGCGCGGATATACCGCCAGCAACACCTCGCGGATGTGTGCGGCCAGCTCAGGCGCGTCGACTCCCGTTAACAACGCGGGGAACTCGGATGGGAAGGGCGGCACGTGCGCGTCGGCGAGAGTCCGCGCTTCGAGGAGAACCAGCCGCGAGGTCGGAGGGATGCGGAGCGTGTCGAGAGTCGAAGTGACGAGAGAAAAGTCCATAATCCAATCCTTTTAAACGCAAAACGCAATGCGTAATCATAACAGCAATCACGCATTACGTTTCGTTTTACCGATTTACGTTTTTCGTTTTAGAACTAACGCTTGGTGTAGGTGGGAGCCTTGCGGGCGCGCTTGAGGCCTGGTTTCTTGCGTTCCTTGATACGGGCGTCGCGGGTGAGATAACCGCCCTTGCGCATCGCGGAATTCCAATCGGCGTTGATTTTGACGAGCGCGCGGGCTATGCCCAACTGCACTGCCGAGGTCTGGCCGGTGACACCGCCGCCTTCCACTTTGACGGTGATGTCGTAAGTGGCGGGATTCTGTCCCACCGAGGCCAACGGCGCGAGGATGGCTTGCAGGTCGCCGAGGCGGGTGAAGTAGGCTTCCGCTTCCTTCTCGTTGACGATGAACCTGCCCGAACCGCTCATCAAACGGACGCGGGCGGTGCTTTCCTTGCGGCGGCCAATGCCTTCATAATATTGCACAGACATAATCTAATTCCTTTCCTAAGCCAGAGGCTCGACCTTTTGCGTCGTATGCGGGTGCTCGGATTCAGCATAGATCTTCAAACGCTTGAGCAAAGAGCGGCCTCTGCGGTTGTGCGGCAACATGCCCCAGACAGCCGCGCGGATGGCACGGTCGGGGCGGGTCTGCAACTGGTCGCGCAGGGAGATGGATTTCATCCCGCCGGGATATCCCGAGTGCTTGTAATACATTTTGGTATTCAGGCGGCTGTTGGTTTTCGTGCCGGTCACGGTCACGGCTCCCGCGTTCACCACCACCACGTAGTCGCCCATCTCCACACCAGGCGTAAAGGTGGGTTTGTGTTTGCCAAGCAAAACGTGCGCAATACGGGTCGCCATGCGGCCCAAATTTTGGCCAGTGGCATCCACCACAAACCATTTGCGCTCGATCTCGCTCGCTTTTGGATAATATGATTTGAACATCGTTACTCCAACTTACGATTTAC
>QZIJ01000132.1 GCA_003598975.1 Anaerolineaceae bacterium
CTGGCGGGGAGTTCGTTCTTCTAACCCAACGTGTTTCCTCTACCTTTGTTTGGACTTTTCAGTTTCCAATTTCACCCACCGCTTATGTTACAAACACCGATTAATTTACCTCTTGTAGATTCCTTGCATTTTTGTTAGTATTGTTTTGTTCCAATTCTGCCATCCCTATTCTTTCGGAGGAAACAAGTATGAAACGCAACTCCCTGTCTGTGGTTCTGATTGTGTTCCTGCTGTTCACCAGCGTTGGTCTGAGTGGCGCAAGTGGGAACAAGACAATTGGCGTCAATGTGCTTCTCAATACGGATATTACTGACGCCATCCTGACCGAACTGGGCACGCACGGAAAGGTTCGGGATGTAGTTTATGAAGTGGATGCCCTGACCATGCAGATTCGCTCCAGCGAACTGGGCGCGATCCAGTCCCTGCCTTATGTGGCTGCGGCCAACCCAGATGCCGAGCGCAATGGTGCGCCGGTGGACACGGTAGCAGTTAGCGATTTTATGAACGGCCTGAGCACCTGGGACCAGGATGCCATCAACGTAACCGATTTTGACTTCAACAATCGCCAGGTGGTTTATGATGGTACCGGCGTATACGTGGCGGTGCTGGATACCGGCCTGGTCGATTCGTGGCGGCAGTATTTCCCGCAGGAACGCATTGCGGAAGAATATGGCATCGCCTTTGGCGGCGGCGGGGGTGAAGTGGGAACTGTCTCCTCCCAGCCGAACAAATGGGAGCATGACCAGAATTCTCATGGCACACACGTTACCAGTACCATCCTCGGCTACAGCCTTACTGGGACGCCGATTAACGGCGTGGCGCCGATGGCGACCGTCATTCCGGTCAAGGTGTTGAACCAAAACGGTTCTGGCTGGTCTTCTGTAATTGCACGCGGAATTGTGTATGTAGCCGATCTGAAAGCGGGCCCACTGGCTGGTTATCCTGTGGTAATCAACATGTCGCTGGGCGGTCCGGTGTTGGACGCTGTGGAAAAAGCCGCCATTGACTACGCCATCAGCAAGGGCGTGATCATTGTCGCCTCCGCAGGCAATAACGGCACGAACGGGATGGGTTACCCCGGCGCGTATGCTCCCGTCATCTCAGTAGCCGCATCTGGCTGGGTAGGCGAATGGTCCCCGGCAGGTAACCGTAGTTGGTGGTGGAATCAAAATGTGGCCGATCCAACCAACCCGGCCGATTTCTACATCACCGACTTCTCCAGCCGCGAACTTGTTGGGCAGGATCTGGATGTAGCCGCGCCTGGTTCATGGGTGGTAGGTCCCTACCAGGTGAATAGTGGACAGACCTCCTTCTACTTCCTCGGCGGGACCAGCATGGCCAGCCCGCATGTGGCCGGCATCGCCGCACTGATGATGGAGAAGAATCCTGCACTCACTCAGGTGCAGGTGGAAGCCATCCTCGAGTCATCAGCCATTTTCCTTGCGCCCGGTTGCCGCAATGTGCTTGGCCCCACCGGCGTGGATGAGACCATCTGTTGGGGTGCAGATGCCACTGGGCATGGCCTTACCACCGCGGATGGGGCACTCACGGCCACTCCATAACGAATACTCAAATTTTTCTTGATTGATCTCATTCCGCCGAGGGAATTTCCCTCGGCGGAATTTCTTATGAAATTATGATTTTTTATTTTCGCTTCTCCAACGGCCGCAGGCTATCATGACGTCAATTCACTTACCAGTAAAGGAGAAAACCACATGACCTTCTACATGCAACCCTTCCCCCATCGCCATTCCATGCCGCGCCGCTGGGTGCGCATGGCGGACCAGAACAGCGAACATCGCCTGGCCGCCAATGTGCGTGACGAGGAAGACGCCTTCGTGCTGACCTCCCTCGTGCCGGGACTCAAGGCCGAAGACCTGACCATCAACATCCTCGAAGATGTGGTCACCATCGAAGGCGAGATCAAACAGGATGAGAACGAGTACCTGATGCGCGAACTGCCGTTTGGGAACTTCCACCGCTCCCTGCGCCTGCCCGCCGCGGTCAATTCTGATAAGGCCGAGGCGAAGATCACCGACGGTGTGCTAACTCTGCGCCTGCCCAAGGCTGAGTCCGCCCGCCCGAAGAAGATCAAGATCGTCGCGAAGTAAATTGACCAGACTTCCGAAGTCTCACAGACTTCGGAAGTCTGTTTTAGGGGGGTCTTTTTTGACGGGTATAATCGGGGAAATCTCGAAACTGGAGAAAAAACGTGCGTATCAAACCAACCCTGCTTGTGATTCCGCTCCTGCTCCTTTCCCTGCTCCTCGGCAGTTGCGGCCCCAAAGAGACTCCCGTCCCAACGGTGATACCTACCCTCATTCCGACCATCGCCCCCCCCGCCACGGCATCTGTCCCGCTGGTTATCCTTGTCGCCCCTGCGGAAATGGACCCGGGCCAATCCAACCTCTACCAAACAACCGTTTATGAGCTGGCACAGGCGGCGGGCTATCGTTTTCAGGTCCGCAACACTCTCACTGCGGCAGACCTGGAACCGTCCCTGAAGATTGTCGTCGTTCTCCCCCCGGACCCGGGCATCGTCGCGCTGGCCGCGGCGGCGCCACAGGCGCAATTCCTGGCGGTCAACATCCCCGGTGTCGTACCCGCGGGGAACGTCAATGTGATTGGCAGTCAGAACCGCCCCGATCTGGTGGGTTTCCTCTTTGGCTACATTTCGGCCATGATCACCACAGAGTACGATTATCGCATTGGCATGATCATCCCACAGGGTGACCCCAACGCGCAGGTCGCGTTCGCCGCCTTTCGCAATGGCATGATCTACTACTGCGGCTTGTGCCCAAAGACCTTGTACTACTTCGACATCTACGGCAACGCCCTCGAATATCCGCAGGTGGTGGAAATCCCCACAGACGAAAAGGTGGAACTCTACCCGGCATATGGCCGCCTTCTGAAAGAGAAAAAAGTTGCCATGGCCTATGTTTTCCCCTCCATTGCGACCCCGGACCTCGTGAATGCCATCGGTGTCGAAGGAATCATCTCCATCGGGGATTTGACTCCAAACCCGCGTCCCATTTACTGGACGGCCAGCCTGCAACCCGACGTTGCCAAAGCCATTCAAGCGGCCTGGCCGGACCTTCTGGCGGGGCGCGGCGGCCTGACGTTTAATCCCCCCTTCGCGCTCACTGACGTGGACCCGGCCATCCTCACCCCGGGCAAACAGCAGCTCGCCGAGCAGGTGCTCACAGACCTGCTGGCCGGGCGCATCAACATTGGATTGGGACAGTAAAACCGAGAGACGGCACTTGAAAAAGTGGCCGTCTCTTTTTATTTGATCATTCGGAAAACCCCATCGTCGAAATGGGCGCGCTGACCGGCCAGGCCCAGCCCGCGCGCATGGACCAGGCCAGCGCCTTCAGCAGGATCACCGCCGGGCTGGCAGGCTGGATCAGGCACTCGGTCACGCCGGCGCGGTAGGCTTCCAGGATCACATCCCCGCTCGCCGAGGGGAGAATCAGCAGGATGGGCGCGCCGCCGAGAACGCGCAGGTCGCGGCAGATTTGCAGGCTTTCCTCCGCTGGCAGGGAAAGGTCCACCACCGTCAGCATGGGAGGAGCCGCCCGCCATCGGTCCAGTGCGGACGCGGCAGAGGAGGTGGACTCGGCGGCAAGTCCTCTTTGGTGAAAAGCGTCCAGCCAGGTTCGCGTGGACACTTCCTTGTCCGACAGGATCAGCACGGAATGGTCACTCATATTTACTTTGTCGTTGTGTTTGCCTGAAGATGGTTGCGGTGGTGACCAGGGTACCACCGCGATCAATGAGAAGATTGGGTTGTTATCTAGTCTTGACGTTCTGCAAATCTGCGTGATAAACTTGCGCCCGCTTGAAAAAAGCAAATTCCACGAAAGGAGGCGCACGACCAATGATCATGAACACGTTCTATTTTGAAGTCTCTCGCACCGCTCAGGGTGCTGATCCTTGTCGTAGTGCGCCTGTTCACCGTTAGCATACACGAAGTGTTTTAACGGCCACGGCGCGCTGAATGCCCGTGGCCGTTTTGTTTTTATGCCCCCTGCGCGGCCATGGGTCAGAGTGACCTGTGGCCGTTTTATTTTTTCGGAGGAGAAATGCTCAACATCGAAACCCAACTCTTTGAGGGACAGGATATCCGCCTCGGTCCCATTGACCATGAGGCGCATCCCGATATCGAATCCAGGTGGACGCACGACGCCGAATTCATGCGCCTGATGGAGAGGAAACCTGTCCGCCCGCTTTCGCCCGCGCAGGTAAAGAAGGAGTACGAATCCATCGAAAAGAAGATGGAGGAAGATCGCAATTTGTATTACTTCACCATCCGTGCCCGCGAGGATGACCGTTTGATCGGCAAGGCGCTTGTCCAGTGGATTGACTGGGCCAATGGCAACGGCTGGATTCAGCTCGGCATTGGCGCGGCGGAGGATCGTCAGCGCGGACTGGGCAGTCAGGTTGTGCGCCTGCTGTTGCACTTCGCCTTTGCCGAGTTAAATCTGTACCGCGTTTCGGCCTTTGTGCCCGAATACAACGAGGTAGCCATCCACATGCTTCGCAAGTTCGGCTTCACGGAGGAAATCCGCCGCCGACAAGCCGCGGAACGCGATGGCCGCCGCTGGGACCTGCTCACTTTCGGGCTGTTACGCTCGGAGTGGGAGGAGCAGGTCCGAGGTCGGAGGTGAAGCGATGAAGGATATTTTCCGCGGCGAACTCGTCCGTTTGGCGGTCGAGTCGCCCGAAACACTCGCCAAGTCCCAGACCCGCTGGTATCGGGATAGCGAACTCACCCGCCTGGCGGATCCCGAACCTGCACAACTGTGGTCGGAGAAAAAGCACAAGGAATGGACAGAGAAGCAAATGGAAAAAGATGGCGATAACAATTTCCGTTTTTCCATCCGCACCCTGAGCGACGACAAGTTGATTGGCGAAGTCTCCATCCATCCGCAATGGGTGGACGCGGACGCCTGGGTAGGGATTGGCCTGGGCGAACGCGACTACTGGGGCAGGGGCTATGGCACCGATGCCATGCGCCTGATCCTGCAATACGGATTCATCGAACTCAACCTGCAACGCGTTTCGCTGGCATTGCACTCGTACAACGAGCGCGCCTTGAAATCCTATGAAAAGGTTGGCTTTAAGGTGGAAGGCACGCTACGGCAGGATACCCTGCGCGAAGGCCGTCGTACTGACGGGATTTTCATGGGCATCCTGCGCGACGAGTGGCTGGCCATGCAAGGAGACAAAGCATGAAGGATATTCTAAAAGGCAAACTCATCCACCTCGCGGCGGTGGATCCCGAAGAAGTGAGCAAAAGTTTCGCGGCCTGGAATCGCGACACGGAATACAAACGCCTGCTCGACACCGATCCGCCGCGCCTGCATTCCACCAAGTCTGTGAAGGAATGGCTGGAGAAGGAACTGGAAAAGCAAAGTGACACGATGCACTGGTTCACCATCCGCGCCGCAGCTGATAACCAACTGCTCGGCGACATCAATCTCGATGTGGTTGGCTGGAATTTCCGCGACGCGTTCGTGGGGCTGGGCATCGGTCCGCGCGATTTCTGGGGCAAGGGCTATGGCACCGAAGCCATGCAACTCGCCCTGCGATACGCGTTCACCGAACTCAACCTGCACCGTGTCACGTTGACCGTTTTCGAATACAACCCGCGCGCCATCCGCTCTTACGAAAAGGCTGGCTTTCGTCTCGAAGGCCGCCAGCGGGGAGCGATCCTGCGCGAAGGCAAGCGTTGGGACGTCCTTTACATGGGCATCCTGCGCGAAGAATGGAGACAACATCATGATCATCCCAACTGAAATAGATACTCCGCCTCTTCCGCGGACCTTCAAACTGCGTCCCGCCAAAATGACGGACGCGGAGTCTGTGGCCGCGCTCTCACTCGCCGTCTGCACTGCGGATGGCGATTCCTCGGTAGCATTGTCATTGGAAGACCTGCGCCAATTTTGGCAGGAACCTGATTTCCACATTGACACCGACACCTGGGTGGCCGAAACCGCGGACGGAAAAATCGTCGGCTATGAGGAACTATACAACCGTCACGGTTTTGCCTCCTTCGAGGGGGATGGCTACGTTCATCCCAACCATGAGGGGCAGGGCATTGGCACAGCCATGTTGAAAAAACTGGAAGCGCGCGCCCGTGACATGATGAAACAGGCCGAGCCCGACCTGCGCGTGACCATCCGTAATGCGATGAGCATCTCCGACACGCGCGCCCGCGAAATGCACGAAAACGAGGGCTACTCTCCCATCCGCTTTTCGTGGCGAATGGAGACTCAACTGGACGCGCCGCCTGCGGCTCCGCAATGGCCAGATGGTGTGGAATTGCGTCCCTTCGTGGCCGACGAACACGCGCGTCCCGTCTTCGCGGCGGTGGACGAGTCTTTTCGTGACCACTGGGGACACCTGCCCATGAAATACGAAAACTGGGTCAGCCACAACCTGCAACGCGAAGGCTTCGATCCCTCGCTTTGGTACGTGGCTTGGGATGGCGATCAGGTGGCGGGCGTGTCTCTTTGCCGCTACCGCGCCGAAATGGGTTGGGTGGGTACGCTGGGCGTCCGCCGCCCGTGGCGAAAGCGCGGGCTGGGACTGTCCCTGCTGACACACTCGTTTGGAGAATTCCATCGACGCGGTACCCAGACCATCGGTCTAGGTGTGGACGCGGAAAACCAGACTGGCGCCACCCGCCTCTATCAGCGCGCGGGGATGAAGGTCGCCAGCGAGTTTGTCCACTACTTGAAGGAATTGCGCCCCGGCCGCGACATGACCGAAGAGGAATAGCGTCAAACGGCTGTTTCGGCTATACTTATCGTGCCGAAAGGAGCAAACCATGAACCTGCGTTGCACCTACTGTCAAACACCCTTTACAGTGGGCCGGTTGGAGAAACTGGCCGCCCTTCAGCGCATGCATGCGGAAAACCTGCATCATTACGATGTGTTTTGCCCGCGTTGCCGCCGCGCCAACTCCGTCTCGCGCCAGCGGCTCGAGATCTTCACGCCTGGCTGGCAGGAGGGACTGCGGACCCTGGAAGCCGAGGCCGCCAAAGTGGAAAGGGAAAGGGTTGAACCCCCACCGGTGGTGACAAAGCCCGCGTCCACGCCAGTGACGGCCACCCGTAACCGCCACGCCCCTCGACCTGGGCCGGCCGCGTCCACCCGGGCGGATTCCGCCCCGCTGAAACCCGCGTCCAAGCCAGCCGCGAAGGCTACATCGTCCCCGAAGGGGAAACCGTCGCCAAAACCTGCGAAGAAGACCGCTTCAAAGGTCAAGCCCGCCGCGAAGAAAGTTGTCCCGAAGGTTAAACCTGCGGCGAAAAAGGTCGCCCCGAAGGTCAAACCTGCTGCGAAAAAGGTCACTCCGAAGGGCAAAAAGCCTGCCTCGAAAGCGACATCGTCCCCGAAGGGCAAATCCGTCTCGAAGAAAAAATAGCCAAAACATCGGCTGAAAAATGGAATATACTTAGCCAACCCAACCCTCTCAAGGAGAATCAAATGGATATCACCTGTTGGAATTGCAAGACCGTCACCAAGCTCGACAAGTTTGCTGTCGAAGCCGCCATTGCTTCCATGGACGCCTCCAAACTAGGCTTCCATGATATTGTTTGCTCCAGTTGCGGCAAATCCAATCGCACCGCCCGTGATCTGTTCGTCGCCGGGTTGCAGGCCTTTGCTGTGGTTGAGCCTGAAATGACCAAGCGCGAAGCCACCCTGAAAACCAAAGAAGAGAACGCCAAACGCCGCGGCGACGACGATAAGAAAGAACGCGCGAAAGTGAAAGAAGCCATCAAGAAGGCCAAGAAATAGGCGTTTGCATTGGTGAAAAAAATTCGCGCCGCCTTTTTCGATTTTGGCGGGGTCATTGACCGCACGGAATATCAAGCGCCGCGTCAACACCTTGCTGAACGTCTCGGCATGGAATATGATGATCTCGTGCGGCTGGTCTTTGAAAGTGAGACCAGCCGCACGGCGTCTGTTGGCGGCATCAGCGCGGACGAGCACTGGGCGGCGGTGATGCATCGCTTGAAGCGTTCCGCCTCCGAGGCCAAGACCATCCGCGATGAATTTTTCGCGGGCGATGTGGTGGACCGCGTTCTGGTGGATTTCATTCGTTCCCTGCGTCCACATTGCAAAACGGGATTGATCTCGAACGCATGGGGTGACTTGCGCGAGTGGCTTGTCAGCGAAAAAATTGACGATGCCTTCGACCGCATCGTCATCTCGGCGGAGGTGGGGAAGGTGAAGCCCAAAGCGGAGATCTACCTCCTTGCGTTGGAGCAACTGGAAGTGAGTCCGAGCGAGGCGGTCTTCGTGGACGATTTCATCGAAAACGTGGAGGGCGCGCGGGCGGTTGGGATGTCGGCCATCCATTTTCAAGACCCCGAATCTGCACTGGACGAGTTGAAACACCTGCTGAAAATCTAGCAGAGTTTAGAATGCGAAGTGACAGTCTTTTCGAAGAGACTGTCACTTTAATGTTAAGGTAATTCATGATCCGAAAAGTTAACGCTTACAGGTTGTATCTTGCCCTGCAATTCTTGACAGGGTTTGCCTTCAGCATGATCTTCGTGGTTGCATCACTCTACGAAGCGACGGTGGCAAACCTTTCGGGCCTGCAACTGGTGCTGGTCGGGACGATGCTCGAGGTGACCGTCCTGCTCTTTGAAGTGCCGACGGGAGTGGTGGCCGACGCGTACTCGCGCAGGCTGTCCATCGTCATTGGATTCTTTTTGATGGGAATAGCCTTTCTTTTTGAAGGTTTCTTTCCCGTTTTTTCGATCATCCTGTTGGCGCAAGTGCTGTGGGGATTGGGCTACACCTTCACCAGCGGCGCGACGCAAGCCTGGCTTTCGGACGAGATCGGCGAAGATGAAGCGAACCGCGCTTTTCTGCGCGGCAACCAATTCGATCTGGCAGGTTCTTTGATCGGCATGCTGGTCGCCATCCCGTTGGGAAATTTTGCGGTGAACGTCCCCATCCTGGCTGGTGGCGCGCTTATTATATTGACTGCCTTCGCATTGGCGTTGTTCATGCCAGAGCACGGATTCAAACCCGCGCCTCGCGAGAACCGAAACTCTTTTCAGCACATGGCCGAGATCTTAAAAAAAGGAATCGCGGCGGTGCGTTCGCGTCCCGCGCTGTTGTCCATCCTTGCAATCGGATTCATCTATGGCCTCTATTCCGAAGGCTGGGACCGTCTCTGGGTGAAATATCTCGTGGATAATTTTCCCCTGCCGAATCTCTTTGGCATGAACGAGGTGGCGTTCTTCGGCATCCTGCGCGCCAGCGCGATGGTGTTTGCCATCCTCGCCACGCGGCAGGTGGAGAAACGGCTGGACGCCAGCCACGCGCCCTCCATCGCCCGTGCCATGGTGTGGATCACCGTCCTCATCTCGGCGGGCATCCTGACCTTCGCATTTTCTCCCGTGCTGGCAATCAGTGTGGTTGCCTATATCGCGGTCAGTGTGACGCGGGATGTGATGAGTCCGCTCTACGACGCGTGGGTGAACCAGCGACTCGATTCGGAGACGCGCGCCACGGTCATCTCCATGTCGGGACAGGTGGACGCCATCGGGCAGATCGCCAGCGGACCCGTCGCGGCGCTCATCAGCCTGACATCCATCCGCGCCGCGATCACGGTGGCGGGACTCTTGCTCACTCCAGCGCTTCCACTCATCGGACGCGCCAACCGCCTCCACGCGGACCCCGCACCGGCCTCCGTTTCTGACGAGGCTCAGCCTGCTGAATAATGCAAGAGACGGTCACTTTCAAAGCGACCGTCTCTTTTTTATTTTGGATCAAAGTGTTTCTGTAATTCATCTTCCATTTTCCTGCGCGTGCGGATGGAGACTGGCGCGGCCAAGTGACGCTGGAGCAACGCCTTGTCTTTTTCGCTCTGGTAGTGATCGCGGTACATCTGCACGAGGGACAGTGTTTCGCCCTCGTATTTTTCCACTGTCACCGAATCGCCCGCTTGCACGAATCCCTCCTGCAAGACGCGGCAATATAGGCCAGGGCGTTCCGCCGCGCGGAATTTCTTCACCCATTGCAGGTCGTCCATGCGCGCAGCAAAGTCACTGCATGGGATGCGCGGCGCGGTGACTTGAAGTTTGACTTCGCCCACCAAAAGCACATCGCCGACGTTGAAGGATGCGCTTTCCAACTCACTGATGGTCAGGTTTTCGCCGAAGATGCCAGGGGGCAGGTCGCGTCCGAGTTGCTCGCGCCACCACGCGTAGTCCGCCTCCCCGTAGACATAGACCGCCTGGTCGGGTCCGCCGTGATGCTTCGCGTCCATGATCACGTCGCCCTCGAGGCCGAGTTCGCCGATCCGCACACGTCCGCTGGCGGGGAATTTGAAGATGCCCGTTGTAACCCATTTATCCCCTTTTTGCAGGGTTCTTTTTTCTCCGACATTAACGCTAATGAGTTTCATATGATATGTGTTCCTACGACTTATTTGATTCCCGCGGCGAGCGTGCCAACGATGATGGAAAGAAATGACAGGACCGCGCCCAGCCCAGTCCCCAAAATCACAGTAACCGCGACCGCCAGGAACTGATTCCAATTGAATTTTACGAGCAGAAGTTTTGCCAGCCAGCGAGAGAAAATTCCCGCCAGGATGATTGTCACGCCGTTGCATCCGATCCCGATGCCCAGCGCGGTGGTAGCCTGACTATCGCTGATGACGCCGTTGAGCAGAACGACCTGCCCGAACATGGACACAATCGCGACGAGGATAAGCAGGATAACAGTCAGGATGACAGAAACGGTAATAGGGGTTTTGTTGGGCATGGTCTACTTCGCCTTCTTCCAATCTCCGATCTTCTCTGCGCGGACAGGGATTTTGCTCAGCGCATCCTTGTCCGTGATGTATGTCTCGAAATAGCCGCGTTCGGTGCAGACGTAGTCCGTGTAATCCACGCCTTTTCCATCCAGCGTGACTTTATCCAACGCATAAGGTTTGAAATACACATTCGATGATTTGCATTTGGGACAGGTTCCGTTTTTCATGGCGAGCCTCCGATAAGTTTTCTGGATTATATCCTTTCGTACGGGTGGATTAATGACAGACTGCCTTATAATTCGCCATACTTGTTTATTCGTAGAAAAGGAGAATTCCATGCAAGCACACCCCTGTCCCAAATGCAACCAGCCCATGGACGAAGGCGCGATCTCTGTTAGTGACCAGATCGGCTATTTGTCCAAAAAACAGACTGGGATGCTCCGAACTGTTACGCAGATCCGTCAAGCCCGCGCCTGCCTGAACTGCGGTTACGTGGAAATGTATATCGACCCCAAAGAGTTAAAACAAAGAATATCGTGATTGGCCAGAGTGTCTTACAGTCAGTTGTCTGATAGTCAAATGACTAGCAGGCCATGAGACCATTCGACCAACAGATCAGGAGACTACATGCACGGCTGGTTCCAATACATGCGCTCGGGCGACGAAAAGCCCAAAGTGACGCGCCAACTTCTTTTACGGGTACTTTCCTATGCGCGCGGCTACTGGTGGCACATCGCGGGGATGCTCTTCACGATCCTGCTCACCACAGGCATCTCCCTGCTCACTCCGCTCATCTTCCGCAACATGATCGACGTTGTCATCCCCGCCAAGGACACGAATCGACTCATCCTGCTGGGCGTGGCGTTGTTGCTCATCCCTGCTATCGAAGGCGGGATCAATGTTATCCAACGCCGACTGAATGCCACCGTCGGAGAGGGCGTGATCTACGATTTGCGTTCCTCGCTTTTCGCGCGCCTGCAACGCATGTCCCTGCGATTCTTCACGAACACCAAGGTCGGCGAGTTGATGTCGCGCCTCAACAACGATGTGGTCGGCGCGCAGAACGCCATCAGCAACACCATCGTCAACATCGTCACCAATTTCATCGAGGCCGTCGCCCTCATTGCGGTCATGCTCACGCTCGAGTGGCGGCTGACCATCGTCAGCGTTTTGATTCTGCCGCTCTTCATCATTGCCGCGCAACGTCTCGGCAAAGTGCTGCGCGACATCGCCCGCGAAGCGATGGACCATAACGCCAAGATGAACGCGCACATGAACGAGACGCTAAACATCGGCGGCGCGCTGCTCGTCAAATTGTTTGGCCGCGCCAACGAAGAAGAAAAACGTTTCCGCGAGCGCGCCGCCAACGTGCGCGACATCGGCATCCGCCGCGCCGTCGTTGGCTCCACGTTCTTTGTCATTTTTGGCCTCGTCAGCGCGGTCGGCACGGCGCTGGTCTACGGCCTCGGCGGGTACTACGTCATCACCGACGTGTTCACGGTCGGCACCATCGTTGCATTTGGCGCGTACCTCGGTCAACTCTACGGCGCACTCCAGGGCCTCGCGGGGGCGCCCGTCGAATTTTCCACCAGCATGGTGTCCTTCGAGCGCGTCTTCGAAGTCATAGACCTCCCGCAGGACATCGCCGAACGTGACGGCGCGCCCGCCCTGGGCGAGGTGCGAGGCGAACTCGAATTCGATCACGTCACCTTCAACTACAGTGTCGACGAATCCAAACTTCTCAAAGACGTCAAACGCTACGGGCGGCATGAAGACGTGGCTGCCGTTTTGTCATTGACCGAGAAAAAGAAAAAGGATGACGAACCCGCCTCGGACTCAGGGGAAGCGGACTCCACCTCCCAGGCGCGCGAGGTCGCATTGGAGGACATCTCCTTCGCCGCGCGCCTAGGACAGTTGGTCGCGCTGGTCGGACCCTCGGGTGCTGGCAAAACCACCCTGACCTACCTGATCCCGCGCCTCTACGACCCCACCGACGGAGTCATCCGCATTGACGGCCGCGACCTGCGCGAGGTTACGCTCGATTCGCTTTCGTCCGCCATCGGCATGGTCACGCAGGAGACGTACCTCTTCCACGACACCGTCCGCACCAACCTGACCTACGCCAAAACCGACGCGACCCAGGCCGAGATCGAGTCTGCCGCGAAGGCAGCCAACATCCACAACTTCATCGTGGACCTCACCGACGGCTACGACACCATCGTCGGCGAGCGCGGCTACCGTTTGAGCGGCGGCGAGAAACAGCGCATTGCTTTGGCGAGAGTAATTCTCAAGAACCCGCGCATTCTGGTTTTGGATGAAGCCACAAGCTCGCTCGACAGCGAATCCGAGTCGCTGATCCAGGACGCATTGAAGCGCGTCATGGCAGGACGCACGAGCATCGTCATCGCGCATCGCCTGTCCACGATTTTGGCGGCGAATTTAATTTTGGTGATGGATCGAGGAAGGATCGTTGAACGCGGCACACACGAGCAGTTGCTCGCGACGGGAGGTTTATATAGTCAGTTGTATGAGACGCAGTTCAAAAGGGAAAAAGTGTTGTAAAATCAACTCATGCCACTGACCCCCATTATGAGTTTCCGCTTTACCACTCACGCGTTGCAGGAAATGGCGCGGCGCAATATCACGGAAGCGGAAGTTGAGCGAGTGTTGGTCAACCCTGAATAAAGCGAAATGATTCGAGTGGGACGCGCTGTCTATCAGGGGCGCATTGAACAAGGCGAACCGCCCAAAGAATATTTGTTACGTGTCTTTGTAGATATTGACGATACCCCGCCGAGTGTTGTCACTGTTTATCGAACCAGCAAAATCAGGAAATACTGGAGATAGCCATGAAAGTTAACTATGACCGCGAGACCGATACGCTGACCGTCATTTTTTCCGAAGCGCCCGTTGTGGAAAGTGACGAGGATAAGCCAGGCATAATTTTAGACTACGACGCGAAAGGCAATCTCGTTTCCCTTGAGATACTCGATGCTTCGAGCCGCGTCAACGTGCCGAGTAAAATCGAGTATCAAGTCTCACCCCTTGCAGGATAATCGCGGCGGATTTGATTCTGGTCATGGATCGGGGACAAATCGTCGAGCGCGGCACGCACGATGAGTTGCTCACGCTGAATGGGCTGTATGCTCAGTTGTATGAAACGCAGTTTAGAGGGCAATACCTTCGTCAATTATGAAGTAGAAACCGGCACAAAAACGGGATGAACCATGCCCAAGCGGGCAATTTGTTCAAAGATCTCGGCTAATAAAATA
>QZIJ01000135.1 GCA_003598975.1 Anaerolineaceae bacterium
TGCTGGCGGGGAGTTCGTTCTTCTAACCCAACGCGTTTCCTCTACCTTTGTTTGGACTTTTCAGTTTCCAATTTCACCCACCGCTTATGTTACAAACACGCGGGCAAATTGGGGATTGAATCGCGCCTGGAAAAGTTCTATACTGAATGTGGCAGAATTTGTTACACAGGAGACGCAAGATGTCAGTTACTTCGGCTCAATCTAAATGGAGACCCCATACCCGTCTCGGCTGGTGGGCGGTGGGACTGATGATCGCTTACGTGGTGATGTATATCATCACCATGGCGGTGATAGCCTTGCGACTAAGCCTACCGCCTGTCTACGGCATTTTTATGCTGTTGTGCGGACTGGCCGCGGGCATCGTTGGCCTGATCGCGATCACGCGTCAGCATGAACGTTCGTGGCTGGTTTGGCTGACCCTGTTGCCCGGGGCGTTTGTGCTGTTTCTCCTGCTCGGCGAGTTTCTGGTACCGCTCATTTTTCCTGAACTCGCACATTAATTCATGGGCGTGTGCAAATTAAAAAACGAGGCCCGTCATGCGACGGGCCTCGTTGCTTTCACATTCGGGCTTTTTAGTGGTTGCCCTGACTGAGCGGCACAGTGACCGTGACTGTCACAGTCGTGGTCGCACCGCAGGTGTTGGTGACCAGATAGGTGAAGGTGTAGACGCGGCCCTCGCCCAGAGCGGAGCGTTCGGCGCGCAGTTTGACGGTGTCGTTATCCACGATGACGATGTCGTTGGGGAAGTCGCCGTCGCCAAGGCCCTCGTCAGGTTCGTTCGAGGTGACCGAGACCAGCGTCACGGAGGCGGTATCGCTCGAAGTCACGAAGGAGGCGTCCACCGTCACATATTTGTGGTTGGCGGGCCACAGGCTGTCGTGCGAGAGAGTCACCGTGGCGGTTGGCGCCTGGCACAAACCGATGATCACCGAGTCATGGTCCGAGACGCGGAACTGGTCGGGCGCGTAGAGGATGTTTTGCAGGTTGACCGTCTTGAAGTCGGTGTTGTAGTCCAACACGGAGGGTTCGTCCGCGTTGATGTGGTAATCGCCGACGCCCGAGATCTGCGACACGATGGAGACCGAACCCAGTGCGTGATCGAGGTAACCCCATTGACCATCGAACACGTACGAATACGCGTCGGGGCCGAGGAAGGAGGAGATCAGGTTGGTGAAGCCCGCATTGCGAATGTAGGTGATCGGGTCTTCCATCGCGTAGGAGTTGTAGTCGCCGATCAGCAGGATATCGGGATCGCCCGTGCCCGTCGGGTCGGAGGCGAGCCAGTTCATCAGTTCGGTCACCGCGTTGACGCGCACCTGGTTGCAGTTGCCCTGTCCATCGAGAGCGTCGGGCAGATCGCAGGCAGAGCCTTTGCTCTTCAGGTGGTTCACGTTCACAATGAAGACCTGGCCGTTGGCATTCTGCTGGAAGGCCTGCGCCAACGATGCGCGGTTGCGCGGGGCGCTGTCGCCGCCGTTGATGAATTCCACTGTGTTCAGCGCGGCGGTCTGTCCAACAGGCGTGACACTGGCGGGCTTGTAGATCAAGCCGACCTTGATGGCGTCCGTGCCCAGGGCGTTGAGTTGACCTGTGTTTGCGTCCACATCAATGAAGGCGTAGGTGCCAGGTGCAGTGGCCGCGTTGAGTTGGTCCACCAAATGTGCGATGGCGCTATCAGGACCGTAGCCATCGTTCTCAATTTCATTGACGCCGATCACATCGGGATTCATCGCCAGGATCGCGGCGACGGTCTTCGGCCATTGTCGGTCGAACTCGGACTGGGTATCGGCTCCGCGACAATCGGCCGCCGCGCCGCCGACACCGAACGTGCAATTGTCCACGTTGTCGGGTAGGCCGTCGAAGGTATTGAAGTAGTTGAGCAGATTCATGCCCACGATCTTCAGCGTGCCGCCCACCTCAGGCACAGACGTGGGACGCGGGTTGGTCGGCTCGAAGTTGACGTAGCCGCCCAGCGCGTTGATCGGACGGACGCGGTAGGCGTTTCCGCTGGCTGAGTTGCCAGCCCAGGTGTAGGTCATGATGCCGACAATGCCCGTCGCCGTGTCGCCGCCGCGCAGGGTGTTGGACGCGGTCAACTGGCCTCCGCCGCGGCCAAAGAGGATCGGGTCGGGGTTCTGGTTGTTGAGCGCGTCGTCAATGATGATGCGGTTCAAATTGTTGGCGGCCTGCAAAGCCAGCGCGGGCGCGCCAGGCAGAACCACATTGGTCGGTTGCTGGAGGCGTGCACCAGAGGACATCACCACCTGACCGAAGCGCCCGAGTTGATAATGTTCCGTCACATAGAGGGTTTGCGGCAGGCGGACGAGCATGCCTTCGAATTGTTCCAGATAGGTGCTCGACGGGAATGGCATGGTGACATCCACTGGCGCAACCGAACCCGTTCCACAACTGGCAATGGATGTGACACCGCTGAGTTGGGTCTGGTCCTGGTAGTCGCTGGCGGTGCCGGTCACGCGGACCACGTCTCCAACGTTGACGTTGTCGTTGTTTCCGTTGAATACGAAGATACCGTCGGATGTGCCCGGATCATTGTCACCGGTGGCGTCCTGGATGTAGAAGCCGCGCAACGCGGGCGAAGGTCCTTCATTATCGCCTACGACTACACCCTGCGTGGTGACAACTCCGGTAATGGCAGCGGCGGGTCCATCTCCTTGAATTTCATAGATGGGGGTATACGGCATCATGCACACATCGTACGGAGTAAAGCCGACAGTGAAGTCGAGTTCCATGTTGTCGGGAGGATCGTTGTCATCCTGGTCGGTTATGTAGGCGGAATAAACTGTCAGGGTGCAATCTTCCCCGCCGACGAGATTCACGGACGGGTCCAGCGTGAAGCTGGTGGGGCCTCCGCTAACGGTTGCCGAAACATTCCCGCTGACGGTGCAGGAGAGTGCGAACCAGGAACCGCTCACATCCACTGGCTCGCTGAAGGTTACAGTCAGGTTGGCGCCAATCGGGAAGTCCGTTGCGCCCTCTGCCGGGTAGGTGCTCGCTACTTCGGGAGCATCATCCGCACAGGCGTTGGCAGCACCGGGGGTGATCGTGCTCAAGGCTAAGTCCACGTTATTGACATTCGTGTCGGTGCCATCCAGACAGCGTGAAATGCCCTGTGTGGCACTGACGCCATCATCCACCAGGCCAACGCCGGAGCCTTCGGTATATGGAGCGCCCGTGTCACCCTCATAGGAGACCGCGTCGATCAGATTGCCATTCCAGCGCAGGCCAACTGCATCGGGAGCGCCATTTTGGATGAAGTTCGTGTCAGGGCCATCGTCCAGGTCACAGTTTGCGACTGTGGCGGCGTTCGCGCACACCACGAAGTAGTCACCCGCTGCCAGGTCCACGGAGGGAAGCGCAATGGTGTCGTAAACCGCCGCGCCGCCGCCGCTACCGTTGACCAGTTCCAGGGTCACGCCAGTCAGGGAAACCGTAGAGGAACCATTGTTGCGGATTTCGACGAATTCAGCAGCATCGGTAACGGGTTGATCGTAGTCAACTTCGTTGATGACCAACGACGGCATGACCACGGCGTTCAAGGCACCCGGCGTGTTGTAGGCCTCGCCAGGGACTGGTGTGCCCGTGTAGCCAGTAATCCCCGCTAGGTCAAAGTCGTTGCGGACCCAGTCTGTCGCGGCGTCGGTATCGAATCCATCCGGTATGCGGGACGCTCCACCCGGCGCATAGGCTGCGCCATCATACGAGACGCCCAGGGTGGGTGTGCCAAAGGTGACATCGGTCGCGCCGCCATCGTTCACGGCAACCGAATCGACAATGGCATCCCAGGGAGTGGTATCGAATATGCCGTTGTTGTCAGTATCGAGGTCATTGCCAAATGCCCCCGTAAAGTTCTTTACCAGCAGGAGGGAAATACTACCGTTTTCGAGCGAATTCGCCGGCAGGTTGACCAGGTACAGGCCATTGGCATCGGTCGTTCCCAGAGTGATAACCTCATCCACTGTGCCAACGGCCGTGCCACTATCGCCTTCGATCTCAAGGATGGAGTAGGCGCTGTAATTGGTATTGGGCGAGCCGAAGATCTCCACATATTCAACATCCGTGCCAGCCGTGCTGGCAGAGAATTCGTTGATCTTGGGGGCGGTTGGTTCTGGAGCACCAAAGACCTGCCCGGTGTTTGGATTTCCAAACGTGTTGGATGTTGTGGCAGTCCACGTAAACTCACCGTAGGTCGAGCCAGTGCCGGTCAATTGCAATGATGAACCTAAAATTTCGGTGCCATTTTGGCTTACACCTATATCAGTGCTTGTGACGCCATTTGCCGCACCGCCAACCCCAACGAAGGTTCCCTCATAGCTAAGAAACTGGACAAGAGTAGTACCATTCACCAATGCAATACCATCAGGCGAGCCATTCTGAATTCCATTGGAGGGGTAGTTGATGACAACCGTGCCATATCCCCCCTGCTGATTTGGGATGAGACCGCTCAACGCATCGGTATCGTATACTACCCCGCCAGAACCGTTATATAAGACAATACTCCATCCCATGAGGTCAGTACCGGCCGGACCGGCCACTTCGATAGCTTCTCCGGCATCCGTGCCAGTGTTGTCATAATGGATTTCATTGATGAAAACCGTAGTAGAGGGATTGCTGGAAAAGAGAAGCGCCGCTTGTGCACTCTGCACCGGCAAGCCTCCCATCATAAGCGTCAGGATCACGAAGGCAGAGAACAATCTAAGCAAATGCTGTTTCATGCATTACTCCTTATGTGATATGGGAATAGAAATATGAACACGAACCTGATGAAGAACAAGCAAGTTTGGAAAGGAACGTATTTCGGCTTACGCCTCCTCAAAAAACAGGTTGTAGTCAAAGTAATCCGCCCAGCTATCTTGTGTTTTGATTGTATGATATACCTTTCAAAAACGCAAGGAAATAGAATTGAAAAGTCGGATTTTGGGTCAGCAAATTGGAGTGCGTAATTTGTTGCTTGGATTCCTCCCACTCCGCCCCATCCAGACCGAATAAATTTTTACTGAATCTCGTATATAAGTTGAAAGAAACGCATCCGTGGCACTTACAGAGACACCCAAAACCGAATTGGACCTGATCCAACAGGCGCAGGCAGGCGACACTTGGGCATTTGGCGAGCTTGTCCGCCATCATTTCAGCCCGGTCGTGAACGTGGCCTACCGAATTTGCGGCGAAATGACGCTGGCCGAAGACATGGCACAGGAAACCTTCCTGCGCGCCTGGGTGAACCTGAATTCCTTTCAACCCACGGGCTCGCTAAAAAACTGGCTCTACCGAATTACCGTCAATGCCACGCTCGATGTTTTGCGTCGCAAGTCTGATATGCCAATGGATGACGAGGTTGTCCAAATGATCCAAGATCCCACACCCGACCCCGAAACTTCGCTGGTGCAAAAAGAACGCTCAGAAAATTTACAGAAATTGTTACGTTCCCTGCCACTCGCCACCCGCAACGTGCTCGTCCTGCGCGAGTTTGGCGAACTCTCCTATCAGGAGATCGCGTCCGTACTCGACATCCCAATCGGCACCGTCATGTCTCGATTGAATTATGCCCGCACCCGATTGCGCGACCTGCTGAAAGAACAACCCTCCATGCAGGAGGCCTATGCATAACCAACTCTTCCCCCTCTTGAACGCCTACCTCGATGGCGAACTGCGCGGACCTCGCCTGCGCGACATGGAACGCCACCTCACGGACTGTGAAACCTGCCAGCGCGAACTGGACGAACTCCGCCGCGTTTCGGATCTCTTGCGGGCCGCGCCCCTCCCCGCGTTCACGCCCGCCGACCGCTTCGCATCCAACCTGACCCTGCTCCTGCCGCGTCGCCCTCAGCGGAGTCAACCGCGGAGAGTCCCATCCCCCACATGGTGGCTTGTCCCTGCTGGATTGCTTGGGCTGTGGTTCTTCCTGCAAACCGTCTCCGCGCTGACGAACTTCGTCTACGCGGCCGACGCCAGCGGCCTGCTCGGGCAGGTCGCGCCCGGCCTGAACGTAGGTCCGACGCAAACCGCCTGGTTCACCGCCACGTCCAACTTGTTCGGAGTCCAAATGAGCGCGAGTCTGCAATCCACATTGTCCCTGCTCAACCAGTTCAACGTCTTGGGCGCGGGTCTTGTGCAGGGCGTGTTCTGGCAGGCAGGCATATTGGCGCTTTGCATCATCTGGTTCCTCGCATGGAAAATTTCGGGCGAAACCGCGCCTGTTAATAATCTGTAGGTCAAATTGGCAATTTGACCAGGTGCAATTTCATAAATTGCACTTCAACTTGACAAGGAGTAAAAATGATCGACTTTGGAAAAATCCTCAAACGTTCCTGGTACATTCTCTGGAACTACCGTGTCCTCTGGATCTTCGGCCTTTTGCTCGCCCTCACTGCTGGCGGCGGGAGAGGCGGCAACTCGAACTACCAGTTTAGCGGCAACGATGGCGCCAACGGGAACAACGGCAACGGCTTCGACATGAGCCAGGCTCCCGAATTTTTACGAGAATTCGCCAACTGGTTCGAAAGAGACGTCATCCCGCTATTCGAAAATCCCAGCCAGCACATCGCCACGTTCATCTGGATCGGCGTTGCCATCTTCCTGCTCATCCTGATCTTCAGCGCAATCTCGGCGTTCATCCGCTACCCGTCCGAAGTGGCCGTGATACGCATGGTGGACAGATACGAGTCCAGCGGAGAGAAAGTCGGCTTCCGCGAAGGCTGGAAACTGGGCTGGAACCGCCGAGCCTTCCGCTTGTGGGTCATTGACCTGATCATCAGCCTGCCAGCGTTCCTCGTCTTCGGAACGTTCCTGGTTCTCGGCATCGTGTTCCTGATCAACGCGTCGAACGATCCAGGCGATACCTGGGTCGGAGCGATGATCGCCACCATCGGGTGTATCTTCCTGCTGGTGTTTGCCATCATCATCCTGATGGTCTTCCTTGGGCTGTTGCGTCAGTTCTTCGCCCGCTTCGCCGCCCTCGAAGAGACCAGCGTGGGCGAATCGTTCCGCCGCGGCTGGAACTTCTTCAAGCAGAACTGGAAGAGCGCGGCCGTGATGTGGCTCATCATGGTTGCCGTTGGGTTTGGTGTGGGCATCGTGACCATCGTCGCCTTCTTCCTGCTCATCCCTGTCTACATCGTCCTGCTCATCCCCGCCGCGCTGGCGGCTACCATCCCTGGCTTGCTTATCTATGGGCTTGCCAGTCTCTTCCTCAGCTGGCCGCCCGCCCTGATCATCGCGGCCATTTTCGCCCTGCCCGTCTTCTTCACGGTCCTCTTCGCCCCGCTCTTCCTGTTTAGCGGCTGGTACCTGATCTACGACTCCACCGTGTGGACTCTGGCCTATCGCGAGATGAAGCTCATCAGCAATGCCTCCGCCGCGGACGCTCCGCAGGTCCCTGCTGAAATATTATAAATATCCCCTCTTCGATGAGGCTCCCAGCCATTTCAGGTTGGGAGCCTTTTTATTTTGAGCAGATTCGGCTGGGAGTACTTTATAATCCGCCGCATGGACTCATCCCAACCATCCCGCCCGCGCTTCTGGACGCGTGACTCATCCATCCTTTTGGGCGGATTCTTCCTCGTCATCTTCCTCATTGTCTACATCTGGTGGCCTCTTGCAGAAGAGGTCCTTTCATATATAGACTGGAGCGGCGAGTGGTGGCTTTATATGGACTGGTTGCTACTCGGTGTTTTCTTTTTCATGTCACTGACCATCATCGCCCGCGCGGACTTGAAGACCGATGTGCTGATCGTCTTCGTCGGTATCTGCGGCGGTCTCGCCATCGAGAGTTGGGGGACGCAGACGAATCTGTGGCACTATTACACTGCTGAACGTCCACCGCTGTGGATCATCCCTGCCTGGCCAATCGCGAGTCTGTCCATTGACCGAATCACACGTTTCTTGAACTGGATGATCGGGCGGGATCGCTCGACTACTCTCCGCTCTCTCTTTTCTACTCTCTATTGGATCACCTTCGCGTCTTTCCTGACCTTGATGCTGGTCTTCGTTTCCCCAACCTTCGACAAATCCTACACATTTCTCTCCCTCGCCCTTTGCGTTTTGCTCATCCTCACGCCGACCGATCATCGTTACGCCCTCCTGACCTTCCTCGCGGGCGCGGGCCTCGGCTACTTCCTCGAACTTTGGGGGACGACCCGCGAGTGCTGGACCTATTACACCTATCAGACGCCGCCGCTGTTCGCGGTCTTGGCGCATGGCATGGCGGCGGTCGCGTTTTGGCGGACAGGATTAATACTGAAAATGCTTGGGGGGAGATTCGGCTTCTCGAAGCCTCGTCAGATTTCAGTTAAGAAAAAAGCGGGAATTCCATCCGAACCCTCTTGACACGGGGAAAAAACGTTGTAAAATGTGACCTTGTGGTCATATGACCTGCTGGTCACATTCAATCTCCCACATCCCTGCCGTTGACCACAGGGGGCTGTGAAAGGAATGACAATGATTCGTGTTGAAAATTTGTCTTTTACGTATGCGGGCACAAACGAGCCTGCCGTGAAGGGTTTGAACTTCGCCATCGAACCGGGTGAGATCTTCGGATTCCTCGGACCGAGCGGCGCGGGAAAATCCACTACGCAGAAGATTTTGTTTCGGCTGTTGCAGGGATTTCAGGGATCGGTGCAGATATTCGACCGCGACCTGCGCGAGTGGGGATATGAATACTTCGAGCAGGTTGGCGTCAGTTTCGAGATGCCAAACCATTACACCAAACTCACCGCGCGCGAGAACTTGCGTTACTTTGGCGCGCTGTATCAGGGAGCGGTGGCAAAGCCCGAAGAATTGCTCGAAATGGTCGGCTTGCTGGACGATGCTGACATGCTCGTCTCGCAATATTCCAAAGGGATGAAGAACCGCCTGAGCGTAGCGCGTTCCTTAGTGAACAACCCGAAGTTGTTGTTCATGGATGAACCCACCGCAGGACTCGACCCCCTCAATGCGCGCAAGATCAAGGATTTGATCAAGGCACAGAAAGATGTGGGTAAAACGGTCTTCCTCACCACCCATGACATGACCATCGCCGACGAACTCTGCGACCGCGTCGGCTTCATCGTGGATGGGCAGTTAAACCTGATCGATTCGCCGCGCGAGTTGAAACTGCGTTATGGCAAGGCAGATGTGCGCGTGGAGTTCGGCTTAAATGGCAGGAACGAACAGCGCGATTTCGCGCTGGCGGGTCTGGCGGAAAACGCCGAATTCTTGAACCTCCTGCGCGGCGGCAGCGTCCGCACGTTGCACACGCAGGAGGCGACGTTGGAAAATATCTTCATCCAGGTGACAGGTCGGAGGTTGGAATGAACCGCCTGCTTACCACCGCCCGCTGGGATGTCAGTCTGCAATACCGCAACGGGTTTTACTTCGTCTCCGCGTTCACAGCGATCTTCATGGTAATCCTGCTCAAACAATTTTCAGGCGTGGACTTTGGCTATTGGTGGCCCGCTATCATCACAGGTAACCTGACGGTCAACTCCTTTTATTTCATGGCGGGCATCGTCCTGCTGGAAAAAGGCGAAGGTACCCTGGAGGCGCAGATCGTCACACCTCTGCGTCCGTGGGAGATCCTTGGCTCGAAGGTGCTCACGCTCGGTCTGCTCTCGCTATTCGAGACACTCGCCATGATCGTCATTGTGCAGGGTGTGAATTTCAACTGGTTCCTGCTCGTGACTGGTATCGTGTTCTACATCGCCATGTTGGCACTCTACGGCTTCATCGTCGTCGCCCGCTATGACTCGATCAACGAATTCCTCCTGCCGTCCGTTGCATGGACAATGGGCTTCTCCCTGCCGCTGTTGTATTACTTCGACATCTGGCGCAGTTGGATCATGTTCCTGCACCCGCTACAGGCGATCCTGATCCTGCTTCAATCGGCGTTCACCTCCGTACCGATGTGGCAAATCATTTACGGCTTCGCTTATTCCATTTTGTGGACGGGCATCCTCATGACGCTCAGCCTGCGCACGTTCCGCAAATTCGTCGTCGTCAAGGAAGGAGTGAGAAGAAAATGAACCTTAACACTGTTCTCCGCTCGCTCGGACCGATTGACCTGCGCAACGTCCGCCGCGACAGCCTGACCTCGTGGATGATTTATTTCCCGATCTTTATGGCGCTTCTCATGCGTTGGGGCGTCCCGCCGTTGACCGCGCATCTCATGGAGCAATATGGTTTCGACCTCGCCGCCTACTATCCCGTCCTGCTGGCGTATTTCTTCGTCGGCATGTGCCCAATGATGTTCGGCGTAGTGATCGGTTTTCTTCTGTTGGATGAAAAGGACGACCACACGCTGACCGCTCTCCAGGTGACTCCCCTGCCCCTCAGCAGTTATATCGCTTATCGGATCGCGATCCCGATTCTGCTTACCTTTGGGCTGATGTTCGTCATCTTCCCCTTAGCCAACCTGACGCCTTTCGACCTGCGCGTGATTCTGCTCTCGGCGATTGCTGCCGCGCCCATGGCGCCGATGCTTGCGCTCTTCCTCGCATCCATTGCGCAGAACAAGATCCAGGGATTCGCCCTGATGAAACTATCGGGCGTTTTCTTTGTCGCCCCCGTCATCGCCTATTTCGTCACATCGAACTGGGAACTGGCGTTTGGCATCGTCCCCACCTACTGGCCCATGAAAGTCTACTGGCTGTTGTACGCGGGCGAGACGAACGTATGGCTGTATGTGGTCGTCGCGGTCGTGTATCAACTGCTAGTCGCCGCCTTTTTTGCGAAGAGGCTTTACAAGGTACTGCATCAATAAGAACCTTAGGGGCGACCCTTCAAGGTTGGTAAAGTGCCTTGACGCCGCTGGGTGGGTCGCACCTACAAATGAAATTAAGGAGAACCCTTCATGGACACACTCACGATCATCGCATATGCATTAATTCTGTACGGCGCTCTCACGCTCTACATTGCTTTTGCCAAACCCAAAGCGATCTGGAACCTCGGCAAGATCCAGGGATTTGTGCAGCTGCTCTCTGAAAAAGGGACTGTCATCTTCTTCAGCATCGTCGGCGTTGCGACCATTGTCGGCGGGGTGTTGATTTTGATGAGATAAAGGTTTGGGTTGAGAATCCGCCCGTTGGGGTGAATCAAATTCCAGTCCAGCGCGAAGCGGGTTCTTCATCCAAAAGGAGTTGATTCTTTTTATGCCAAAACAAACTTTTCTCAATCTTCCCGAAGAGAAGAGGAAGGTCATCATCAATGCGGCCATCGATGAGTTCGCGGAGTATGGATTGGAAAACGCATCCACGAACCGCATCGTGGCGAACAGCGGCATCTCGAAGGGAAGTTTTTACCAGTATTTTGAAGACAAGCAGGATGTTTTCATGTATTTGCTCATTGTACTGGAGCAGGAAAAGATGGAATACTTCAAGGGCAAACACCCGCCGAGTACGAACATGGATACGTTCGGGTATTTCCGCTGGATGATCAAGACGGGCATGGAGTTCAACTCATCGCACCCATTATTGACGCAGGCAATCACCCGCGTGATGTTCGGCGAAGGGATGTACTACGGGAACACGTTTGCAGATGTGCGGAAGCGAACTGCACAAGGGTTGCGTATCATGATCGAACAGGCAATCCAGAAAGGCGAAGTGGATCCCAGCGTGGATGTGGACCTGGCTGTGATGATCATTGAAACGTGGAGCAATGCCATCAGTTCGTACATCTTGAACGAAGGAATGAAACAGAAAGACATCATAAAATGGGTGCGTTCCGCAAAAGTTCAGGAAAGAATTGACAAACTGCTGTACGTGATGGAATACGGATTGCGCAAGACCGAATCGGACTTCGAGAAGACTTTTCAGGAAAGGAAAACATCATGACCCTCTACCTGCGCCTCGCATGGCGCAACGTCTGGCGGCAGCGCCGCAGGACGTTCCTGATCGCGGTCGGCATGGGCGTGACCATGGCCCTGCTGGTTTTTTATGATGGCATGATCGGCGGGTTCGAGCAGGCCATTTATGGCAATGCCATTCAACTGTTGGGCGGCAACGTGCAGGTCCACGCGCCCGGCTACAACGAAAAGATCGGGCGCAAGCCCCTGCTTCCGTTGGACGATCCCGACGCGGTCGTGCGGGCCGCGGAAGCCCAGCCCGAGGTGGTCGCGGCGTCGAAGCGCATCGTGACGGGCGGACTGGTCACCAACCGAGAGGGCGCGTTCGCCGTCTCGATCATCGGCGTGGAAGCGGACAAGGAGTCGCGCATCACGCCGGTAGCGGCAAACATCACCAGGGGACGTTACCTGAACGCGGACGACGGCGACCTGATCGTCATCGGTCAGGGACTCGCCACTGCCATGAACGTGGATGTGGGCGACCGCATCACGATGGTCGGCAACTCGACACACGAACAGACGCGCCAGCGCACGATGACCATCGTTGGCATTTACGATGTCGGCGTGCCCAGCGTGGAAAAGACTTCCATTTACATGTCTTTGAAAGAGGCGCAGGGATTGTTCGAGCTGGATGGACAGGCCACCGAAGTGGTCGTCTCGCTCAAGCAGATCGGACAGGAGCCGGGCGTGGTAGCCGCCATTAACCACTCCGCGCCGGGCTACGAAGTGGACACATGGGAAAACTCCTTCCCTGAGTTGAAACAGACCATGGAGATGAAGACCGGCGTGATGGGCGTCTTCGGCGTGTTCATGCTGGGCATCGTTGCCATCGGCATCCTCAACCTGCTGATGATGGCCGTCTTCGAGCGCACGCGCGAAATCGGCGTCATCGGCGCGCTGGGATTGAAACCGCGCCAGATCACCCTTCTGTTCCTGCTCGAAGGGATTCTGATCGGCATGATGGGCGCGGTCATCGGCGCGGCGATGGGGACGCTGGTCAACGGCATCTTGGGCGTGGTGGGACTCGACTACAGCGCGTTCAGCGACCTGACCGAGTACACCGCCCTCATCAGCGGGCGCATCTACACCAGCCTTGTGCCGATGGATGTGTTGAAACACGCGCTGACAGTGGCAGTCATTTCCGCGCTCGCCGCGTTGTATCCAGCCATCCAGGCGTCACAGCGCGAACCCGCCGAGGCTTTGCATTACGTGTAGGAGAAAATCCTGACATGTCTCTGCGAGGACACAACGATAAAAACTCTGTGCTCGCAAAAACATGTCGGGTTTGGAGAATCAACAATGATCAACTATTTCAAACTGGCATATCGCAACCTGGGCAGGCACCGCCGACGCACCCTCTTTTCGGCGCTGGCGCTTGCCCTGGGGACAGCCCTGCTGATGTTTATCGCCGCCTTCTTCGAGGGCGAGATGCGCAGCGCCATGGAAACCACCATCCGCCTCAACAGCGGACATCTCCAGGTGCGCGATGCGGATTACGATCTCGACAAACTCAGCGTGGCCTGGGATTACCTGATCGAAGATCCCGAGCAGGTCGCGAATCAAATCGCCGCGCTCGACCAGGTCGCGGCCGCGACCCCGCGTCTGTTCGCGAGCGGAATCGTCTCAGTGCGGGACGAATCGGTCGGCGTCCAGATCATGGGCATTGACCCCGCCTCCGCGGCGAACGATCCGTATCGCACATTGACAGCGGGAGAGTTCATCACCACCGACGACCGCGATGGAATCCTGATCGGCCTGCCGCTGGCAGAGAGTCTCGGACTCGGCGTGGGCGACAAACTCACACTGCTGGTCAACACAGCGGACGGCGACGTGGACGAACAGCCCTTCACCGTACGCGGCATCTTCACCACAGGGACGACCGCCTACGACAAGGGCATCGTATTCCTGCCGCTCGCCAAGGCACAGGCTTTTTCGGGCGCGGGGAATCGCGCCAGCATGATTTTCGTTCTAATGCACGACCGCGAACAAGCCGATGCGGTGGCCGCCGCCCTGCAGGGATCGAACTACACCGTCGAGACCTGGGTGCAACTCAATGAACTGCTTGTGCTGGTCAACGATTTTTCCAACGCCTACCTTTCGATCATCAACCTGATCGTGCTGGGCGTGACGGTCACCGTAATCGCCAACACCCTGCTCATGTCGGTGCTCGAGCGCACGCGCGAGATCGGCATCCTCTCTGCCATCGGCATGAAGGGACGCCAGATCGTCTCGCTCTTCCTGGCCGAAGCGACATTGCTGGCAACCGGCGGGATCGCCTTCGGCGCGCTGGGAGGCTGGGCCATCTCGGCCTATTTTGCCGGGGTCGGCGTTTTCTTCGGCGACCTCGGTCTGAGCAGCGACATGCTTCTGCAAGACCGCATCTACCCCTATCTGACGCTCGACGCGTCGGTCAACCTGATCGTCACGGCATTTATCGTCACACTGCTCGCTTCGCTCTACCCGGCGCGGATGGCTTCCCGCATGGAACCTGTCGAAGCATTGCACAAGGCACAGTAAACAAGGAGTTACAAAATGGAAGTCGTAAAATTAACCGACGTCACCCGCGTCTACAAGATCGGTCAAGTGGAAACCCGCGCCCTCAACGGCGTCAGCATGGACATTCAAAGCGGCGAGTTCACCTCGCTGGTCGGACCCTCTGGTTCGGGCAAAACCACCCTCCTGCAACTCATCGGCTGTCTCGACCAACCCACCTCAGGCAAGGTTATCATCGCGGGCAAAGAGACCGCAGGACTCAACCGTAACCAGCGCGCCGATTTAAGAAAAGGCACGATCGGATTCGTGTTCCAGTTCTTCGCGCTCATCCCCACCCTCACCGCCTACGAAAACGTGGAAATGCCCCTCCTGCTCAACGGCAAGAACGCCGCCCAACGCAAACAACGCGTGATGGACCTGCTCGAAGGCGTGGGCATGATCGAGCGCGCCCGAAACCGTCCCGACCAACTCAGCGGTGGACAGCAACAACGCGTCGCGGTCGCCCGCGCGCTGGCCACCGATCCCAAACTGATCCTCGCCGACGAACCCACCGCGAATTTGGATACAGAGAACGGCGAGCAGGTCATGGAAATCATGAAGAAACTCAACCAGGACACTGGAACAACCTTTGTCTTCGCCACCCATGATCCCCGCGTCATCAAGTATGCCAGCCGCGTTGTCACCCTCAAAGACGGCGTAATCGAAAAAGATAGTCGGGCTAATGGAAAATAGCACGCCAATCAGAAACCAGGTTTCTCAGACCCAGGAGAAAAAATGAAACGACTGTTTATCCCGACTATCCTGATCCTCACCCTGATCCTCGCGGCCTGCTCCGGACTTCCCACCTCCTCACCCACGCCTCTCCCGACCGTTTCGCTGGATCCTGTTTCCCAAGGCGAATCCTCCACTGATGGATTGACCGCGTCGGGAATCATCGTCCCCCTCCGCGAAGCGCAACTCTCCTTCCCTGCCGTCGGACGCGTCAAAACCGTGGAAGTAAAAGTGGGCGACAAGGTCACCGCGGGACAGATTATCGTCACTCTCGACACGGCATTGCTCGAAGCGCGCGTCCGTGAAGCACAGGCCAATTGGGATGTAGCCGACATTCAGTTAAGATTCTTGAAGCGGGTCGGAACCGCCGAGCAAAATCTCGAATCTGCTGAAGCCGATCTCGAACGCGCCCAGGCCCTGCTCGATTCCGCCAGGGCCGCGCTCGAGGCGCAGTCCGCGCTGACGGCTCCGTTCGACGCGACCGTCGTCGCCGTGGACACGGTCGCGGGTGAGACAGTCGTCCCAGGCCGCGTCGTTGTCACCCTCGGCGATTTGTCCAGATTCCGCATCGAAACCACCGACCTGTCCGAATTGGACGTGACCCGCGTCAAAATCGGTCAAACCGCGAAGGTTTTCATCGAAGCGCTGAACGAGGAGATTGAAGGCAAGGTTGTGGATATCGCGCTCTTTTCCTCCACCCTCGGCGGCGACGTGGTCTTCACCGTCACCATCGAACTGGGCAAACAACCGCAGGGACTCCGCTGGGGCATGAGCGCCGACGTGACGATTGAAACGAAGTGAGGCGCGAGGCTGAAATGAACAAGTCATCTCTCAACACGAATGACACGAATAAGCGAATTTCGCGAATGACATCAAAAAATATTCGCGTAATTCGTACATTCGCGGTATTCGCGTTAAATTTCCTCGCCTTCCTCGCGCTCATCGCCAGCCCCATCTCCACAGCCCGCGCACAAACGGGATCATCCGTCACGGCATCGGCAGTCATCGTCCCCGCGCAGGCCGCGGAGTTGGGATTCCTCAACGCCGCCATCATCCGTGAAGTGGACGTGCAACAGGGAGACACGGTCAAAGCGGGTGACACGCTCGCCTCGCTCGACACGCCCGAACTGGAATACGCCGCCACTGCCGCAGAGGCCGCGTATCGCTCGGCGCAATCCTACGCGGAACTGCAACGCTACCGCACTGTCCAAAAGTATGATCGGCGCGGCCACAAGTATCTGGTCACCGAACCGCGCGAGGTCGTTCAACGCGGCGACGCGCTGGCCGCCCGCTCCCAGGCGTCGCTCGACATTGCACGAGCGACATTGGCGCAATCCACCCTCGTTGCTCCCTACGACGGGACCGTCGTCGCCGTCCACGCGCAGGCGGGCGAACTCGCCCAACTCGACCGCCCCATCTTGACTCTCGCGACTCTCGATCAACTCCAGATCGAAACCATTGACCTCTCCGAGCGCGACATCTCAAAAATCAAAATCGGCCAAACCGCAGCCGTCTTCGTGGACGCACTTGGAAAAGAATTCTCGGCGCGCGTCATCGCCATCGCGCCCCGCGCCGATACCCTTGGCGGCGACGTGATCTACAAAGTGACGCTCGCCTTCGAAAAACAGCCAATCGGCCTATTATGGGGAATGACCGCCGAAGTGACGATTTCGGCTGAGTAAAACAAAAACCAGGTTTCCCCCTTCGAGAAACCTGGTTTTTTGATTCAAACGACGCTCGCCCCCTCCCCCGCTTCGCTGACGAAGATCGCCGTCTCTTTGCCTGACCTCGCGCGGTATTCTGCGCCCACAGCCTTCGCAAACGCCTCGGCCGAATCCTTCGGCACGAGCGCCACCGCGCATCCGCCGAAGCCCGCGCCCGTCATCCTCGCGCCGAGACATTCTGAACGCGCCTGCGCGGCTTCCACGATCCAATTCAACGCGTCGTTTGTGACTTCAAAGTCGTCGCGCAGGCTGACGTGACTCTCGTTGAATAATCTTCCAAGCGTCACAGCATCGTTCAAGCGCATCGCTTCCACCGCTTTTAACACGCGCGCGTTCTCCGTCACCACGTGCCGCGCCCGCTTCAATGCAACATCATCCAGCCATGCGCCTTTTACGTTTTTCGTTTTATTTTTTTCCTCTTCGATTTTTTCCACTCCCACATCCCTCAACGCCTTCACGCCAAAGAACTTCGCCGCTCGCTCGCATTGACTGCGCCGCGCGTTGTAAGCCGAATCCACCAGCCCGCGCCGCGTGGATGTATCCATCACCACCACCGCAATATCCTTGGGCAGGGGGATATGCTGATATTCCAGCGAGCGGCAATCGAGGAAGAACGCGTGTCCAGCCTTTGCTCCCGCGCTGACAGACTGATCCATGATGCCGGTCTGCACTTCCAGCCAGTTATTCTCAGCACGTTGCCCTATTCTGGCTATACGCAAAGCGTCCCACTCAAATCCGCTCACGGAAGCGAAGGCGCGCGCGGTAGCAACCTCCAGCGCGGCGGACGAGGAGAGTCCCGCGCCGCGCGGAACATCACCAGTCAGTATCCCCTCCCAACCGGTAAGATGGTAATGGGCAAGTTGCAACTCGTGCGCCACCCCTTTGATGTATTCCTCCCAGCGGTTTTTGCCTCGGGTGAGGGAATCCAGATCGAAAGCCGCGGACAGGTTCAGGTCCAGGGAATGAACGAGCACGCGGCGGTCTGTGCGAGGTCGAAGCGCGATCCACACGGCGCGGTCAATCGCCATCGGCAGGACGAATCCCTCGTTGTAGTCCGTGTGCTCGCCAATCAAGTTCACCCGACCCGGTGCGCGGACGATGAAGGCAGGCGGCGATCTGAAGATCGAATGAAAAGCGACTTGCACGCGCGTCAACATGGCCTCATTTTATCAAAAAGGGTGCACACAAAGGCGAAAGCGCGCTAGAATGGGCACATTCTGCACTTCACATAAGGAGAATGCCATGTCAGTCTCACAAGTATTGGAAGTTGCTCTTGGGCTCATTCTCGTGTATTACGTGTTGGGCTCGACCATCTCATTTGTGACACGCCTGATACTCGAAGCGGCAGAAACGCGCGGCGCGTCGCTCGAACAACACTTGAAGAGAATCGCCGGCGACAAAACCGTTGACCTGACCAATCTTCCCCAATTAAAGTCCCTGCGACCCATCCGTTATAAAAACTGGCTGGGAGTATTCGGCGCAAGGACCGAGGCCAAAAAATTGGAAAAGATCCCGGTCAGCACATTGGTGGATGCCTTCTTTGACATGACCGGGCTGACAGGCAGACCGGAGATCCACGCTGATGAATTGACTGCAATGATCGGCCAACTGCCCGAATCAGAAGCAAAGCAGGCCATGATCAAATGGGTGCAACAGGGCGTAACAAGCATCAACGATTTGCGAAATCGCACCAATGATTATTTCAGCGGGATCCTCAGCCAGGCCTCGGCCACTTTTAAGGCCAACGCACGCAGCATTGTGATCATCCTGTCCACGCTCCTCGTCTTTGCACTCGGCACAGATTCGATTCAGATTGCGAAGGATTTGTGGAACAACGCCGAGATGCGCGCGGTTGCCGCCGCGCAGGCATCCATGATCGCCCAACAGGAAGGCGGAGACGCGCAAGACATCAACCAGATCATCAATAATCTCAGCGAGTCGAATATCCGCTTCACCTGGTGGCACCTCCAGGATACCTTGCCCCAAAATTCTGGAACACCCTGGCTGAACTTTGCCTTCTTCAAATTACTCGGGCTGGCGCTGAGCGCTGGCGCAGTCTCGCAGGGCTCATCCTTCTGGTATGACCTGCTGAAAAAACTTACAGCGTCCCCATCCAAAACAGCCGCGGTGGCTGAAACAGCCGCGAGTTAGAAAAAATCTCCGAGAGAAAACTCTCGGAGATTTTTATTTCGCACTCCAGCGCGCGAACACCGCCTGCGATAACAGCCTCCCCGCGGAACTTTCGCGGGTTACCAGCTCGCCGCGCTCCACCTCCCCACCAAATCCACGCATCGTCTCCTCCAGCGCCTGCCCCACGTGGATGGCCGAGGCGCGCACTGCGTAGACCGTTGTCACCACAAAGAGGGGATGCTCAGATAGAACCGCGCGGCACGCTGCGAACAGGTCAGGCAGAGACTTGTAAACTTCCCATACTTCGCCTTTCGGTCCGCGCCCAAACTTGGGCGGATCCAAAATGATGCCATCGTACTTGACTCCGCGCCGCGCCTCGCGCTGGACGAATTTCAACGCGTCATCCACAATCCAACGGATGGGACTCGCGTCCAACCTCGACAATGATTGGTTCTCGCGCGCCCAGACCACCGACTTCTTCGACGCGTCCACGTGCGTGACCTTCGCGCCGGCCGCGGCCAACGCCAGCGTTGCCAGCCCGGTGTAGCCAAATAGATTGAGCGAGTTGACAGGCCGATTCGCCCCTCGAACGGAATCCGCCATCCAGTCCCAGTGCGCGGCGACTTCGGGAAAAACGCCGAGGTGACGTCCGGGCGTCGTCATCGCCCAGAATTTCAGATCCCCATAGTTCATCTGCCAGCGTTCGGAAATTTTCTTCTTTGGAATCCAATGCCCACCGCTTTCCTCATTGGTGGGTTGAAAGAACGCGTGTGCCGCGTCCCATTCCTTGTGCGGGAGGACGCGTTTCCACATGGCCTGCGATTCGGGACGCGAGAAAATGTAGGAGCCGAAACGCTCTAGTTTCAGCCCATCGCCAGAATCGAGCAGTTCGTAATCACGCCAGTTGGGAGATTCGAGCAGAAAAAACGGTTCATTTGGCATGAAATCATCCAAAAAGCCAGGTTTGGGTGGGAATAACCGAAAGTACCACTTGAATTTCACCCGAAAATCATGTACAATGTGGGAGAAAGTGGTAAGAAATGGTAAACGCCAGTGAGCGCCGGGTTCGCCCCGGCGTTCACCGCATTAAAAGGACAAGTAGCACAAATGTTCTTAGGTCAATACCAGCACTCCATCGATGACAAGGGCCGCCTGATGGTTCCGGCGCGCTTCCGTGAGTTGCTGGAAGGCGGCGCCTATCTTACCCAGGGGTTTGATAAATGCCTGATGGTGATGTCTGAAGCGTACTTCCAACAGGTTTACGAGCGTATCAACGCCATGAACCTGACCGACCCAACCGCCCGCATTTTGCGCCGCATGTTGCTTGCCAACGCTTATCCCGTTGAAGTGGATAAGGTGGGGCGCATCCTCATGCCGGCCAACCTGCGTCAGTTCGCGGCACTGGATGGTAACGCCGTCATCGCGGGACAGGGCGGTTACTTCGAAATCTGGACTCCCGCCGAATGGGAGAAACAGACGGCCGAAATCAACGATATCGAAGCGAATAACCAGCGCTTCGCAACGCTCAATCTTTCATCCAACAAATCGTAGGGGCGGATCTGCATATCCGCCCAGGGCAGACACACAGGCCTGCCCCTACCAATGAAAAATACGCCTCACCTACCCGTACTTTACCAGGAGATTATACACGCGTTGCGGCCTCATGCTTCGGGGCATTATGTGGATGGAACTGTCGGCGCGGGCGGACATGCCCGCGGAATTTTGGAGGCCTGCGCGCCAGACGGCGAACTGCTCGGTCTGGATCTCGACCCACAGGCGCTGGCGCTCGCCCGAGAGACCTTGGCTCCTTTCGGACGGCACGCACATCTGGCCCAGGCCTCCTACACATCCCTGCCCCAGCAACTGACTCAACTCGGCTGGGAGACAGTGGACGGCATCATCCTCGACCTCGGACTGTCTTCGATGCAACTGGATACGCCCGAGCGCGGCTTCTCGTTTCAGCATGACGCGCCGCTGGACATGCGTTTCAGTCCCGCGAACCCCGTCACTGCCGCAAGCCTCGTCAACGGACTCGACGAGGATGAACTGGCCGACATCCTCTACCGCTTCGGCGAGGAATCGGATGGACGCCGCATCGCTCGCGCCATCGTCCGCGCGAGACCGCTTCAGACCACCCGACAGCTGGCCGCGGCCGTCGAATCAGTCTCTCCCCGACGCGGACGCGTCCACCCCGCGACGAAGACGTTCCAGGCCCTGCGCATCGCTGTAAACGAGGAACTCGCGTCGGTGGCTGAGACGCTTCCAAAAGCGGTGGCCGCCCTCAGGTCCGGTGGGAGGCTGGCGGTGATCTCCTTCCACTCGCTGGAAGACCGCATCGTCAAGGATTTCTTCCGCGAGCAGAGCCGCGACCTCGTCAACCCGCCGTACACGCCGATCTATTCGGAAGAACGCAAGGCTGTCATAAAAGAGATTTCACGAAAGCCCATTCTCCCCTCGGAAGAAGAAATCGAAAATAATCCGAGGGCCAGAAGCGCAAAGTTGAGAATTGCAGAGAAACTATGATCAACGTCACTCATCTTACTCATGCTTATCGTCAGGCTCCCTGGCGCGTCCAGCGTCAATGGGCAGGTGCGTTTTTGCTTGGTGTGCTTGCGCTAGCCATGATCTCCGCGCTGTACCTGGATGTGACCGCACAGACCGCCATCGTGGGACGCGAAATCCAGACCCTGCAATTTGAAACGATCAAGGTTCAGCACGAAAACGCGGACCTGCAAACCCGCCTTGCCACTCTTTTATCCAACGCCAATATGGAAGCGCGCGCACAGATGTTGGGTTTTCGCCCTGCGGAAGCCGGGGAGATTCATTACCTAGTCGTGCCGGGTTATGTGCGTCCAAAAGGTGTTAATCTGGCCGTCACTGAGCCAGCCACAAGTACGCTGGCCACGCCGCCCGAATACACCCAATCGCTGCTGGAGTGGTTCTCCACATATCTGCAACCACCAGCCAGTGGAATTGCGGGAGGTGTATTGCCATGAAAGAATTCTCGATGAGACAGGAATATGCCTGGCGTTCGATGTTTGTTGCCGCGCTACTGCCTCTTTTTGCTTTAACCATACTCGGACAGATCGTACGCATCCAGACCAGCGACGAAGCACAGCTTTTTCGCGACCAGGCGAATGAGTTTGCGATGGTAAAGCGCACCTTCTATCCGGAGCGCGGCGAAATCTATGACCGAAATGGTCACTTGCTGGCTGGGAACGAGACCATCTATACGGTGGGCGTCAACATTCCCGATATGATAGACGCTTCTGCACTGGCGAGAGAAGTCAGCGCGCAATTGGGATTGGATTACGAGGAAACCTATCAGAAACTGCTCAACCCCTATGGGTTGATCTTTGTACCGCTAAAGAACTTTGTGCGCGCAGACGAACTCGCCCCGCTCAAAGAGACCTTTGAACAGATGAAGAAAGATGCGGCCGCGGCCTACCGGCCCTCTGCGCTTTCGGGATTGGAATTCCAGCCGACCCTGCAACGCAGTTATCCCGAAAACGAACTGGCATCGAACATCATCGGCTTTTTCAACCGCGATTCACGCGGCAACTTCGGCGTGGAAGAAAAATACAACGATCTGCTGGCCGGTACGCCGGTGGAGGCATGGGTTCCGCAGGATCCGAACCGCGCCGCGGAAATACCCAAAGCGCCGGACGGCACCACGCTGATATTGACCATTGACCGCGACCTGCAAGCCGCGGCAGAACAATCCCTCGACCAGGCCCTGTTCGAGTATGGCGCGCACAATGGCAGTATCGTCATCATGGACCCGCGCAACGGCGAGATTCTCGCCATGGCCACTACCCCGCGCCTCAACTTGAACGAGTTTTGGAGATATGGCGAATACTACAGCCAATCTTACGAATACAATCCCGCCATTTCCATGCAATACGAGCCGGGTTCAGTATTCAAAATTTTGACCATGGCCGCCGGTCTCGATTCGGGCGCGGTGACGCGCGACACACTTTACAATGATCTCGGTTCCATCGTGGTGGGCGAAGTTCTCATCCAGAACTGGGACCGCCGTCCCTGGGGCGTGCAGGATATGACCGGTTGCCTGCAACATTCGCTCAACGTCTGCCACGCGTGGATCTCCACCAGCATGGGACAGGATATTTTTTACGGTTATATGCAACGCTTCGGGGTCGGACGTCCGACCGGCGTAGACCTGGCCGGGGAAACCGCGGGCCGCCTCAAGGTCCCGGGCGACGCGGATTGGTATCCTGTAGACCTCGGCACGAACGCCTTCGGCCAGGGCGTCGCGGTCAGTCCCATTCAAATGCTGATGGCCGCCTCCGCCATTGCCAATGACGGTTACATGGTCACACCGCATGTTTTGTATGGCATGGTCAGCGAAGGACGGCAGGTGAACATTCACATGGAACCTGCAGGCATGCCCATCCGCACCGAGACGGCCCACATTTTGAGCGACATGCTGGCCACCTCACTCGAAAGCGAAGCCTCGCTGGCACTCGTCCCCGGCTACCGCGTGGCCGGCAAAACCGGCACCGCCGAAATCCCGGTCAACGGATACTACGACAGCAGTCTGACCAACGTATCCTTCATCGGCTGGGGGCCGGTGGATGATCCGCAATTCATCATCTACGTCTGGATCGAGCGCCCCAGCACCTCCATTTGGGCCAACGACACCGCCGCGCCGCTCTTCTCGGAGATCGCGCAAAAGACGGTCATCCTGCTCAACATCCCGCCCGACATAATCCGTCACCAAATCGCCGGTCAATAGAAATATATGCTCACACTGGCAGACGCCCTCGAAGCCCTCACAAACACCCGCCCGCTTGCGAATCACGTCATCACCGAAGCGGCCATCGACTCGCGCCAGGTCATCCCTGGCTCGCTCTTCGTGGCCCTGCCCGGTGAAAATGCAGACGGGCATGATTTTGTGGACGCGGCCTTCAAACGCGGCGCCTCCTACGCGTTGATCCAGCGGGATACCGACGCCTCGTTTCGGACCCTCGACCTGCGCGGCGGCTTATCGGCCGATTCCACGCTGACGTTTGAACCTCCCCTCTGCCTGCGCGTGGACAACAGCCTGACCGCCCTGCAACAGATCGCCCGCTTCTGGCGTCGCAAATTGAACCTGACCGTAATCGGCATTACCGGGAGCGTGGGCAAATCCTCCACCAAGGAAATGGTGGCCGAAGTGCTGGGCATGCGCTACCGCACCCTCAAAAGCCCCGGCAACCTCAACAACGAGATCGGCCTGCCGCTTTCCATTCTGCGGCTCGGATCGGGTTACGAACGCGCCGTGCTTGAAATGGGATTCTACGTACCGGGCGAGATCGCTTTCCTCTGCGACATTGCCCAGCCATCCATCGGCATCGTGACCAACGTCGGCACCGTCCACGCAGAACGCGCGGGATCGCAGGAAGCCATCTTCACCGGCAAATCCGAACTGGTGCAGTCTCTACCCCCCGCCCCGCACGGGACAGCCATCCTCAACTTCGACGATTCCTGGGTGCGGAAAATGGAAGAGAAAACCCGCGCCCGCGTCTTCTTTTACGGCCTCTCCCCCGAAGCAGATTTGTGGGCGGATGAAATCCAGGGTCTCGGCCTGGAAGGCATCCGCTTCAAACTGCATTATCAATCCGAAATTCTGCACGCGCACGTCCCGCTGATCGGACGGCATTCCGTCCACACGGTCTTACGTGCGGCCGCCACGGGGATCGTCGAAGGGTTGACCTGGCAGGAGATCTTCGAGGGCCTGCACCAGGGACATACCCAGTTGCGCCTCGTCGCCGTCCGCAGTCAGACGGGCGCGCTTTTGCTGGACGATACCTACAACGCTTCACCCGAGTCCATGCTGGCCGCGCTCAACCTGCTGGACGAGTTAGATGGCCGCAAGATCGCGGTGCTGGGCGACATGCTCGAATTGGGTCCCTACGAAAGGCAGGGACATGAGATGGTCGGCCTGCGCGCCGCGCGCGTGGCGGACGTCTTGCTCACGCTCGGGACGCGCGCCCGTCTCATCGCCGAATCCGCCCGAAGGTCCGGAATGGAGCGGGCAACCATCCACGAATTCAACGAAGCGGAACCAATCGTCGCCTGGCTGGAAAAGAATCTCACTTCCGATGATGCGGTTCTCATCAAAGGTTCTCACGGCCTCCGCATGGATCGCATTGTGGCCGCGCTGGAGGTGCGTTCATGACTCAGATGCCGCTCTCGCTCAGCCTGGCGGTGCTGGCCTTCATGATGACGGTCATTTGGGGCGGGCCGTTGTTGCGCATCCTTCGGCACTTCAAGGTTGGCAAGATCATCCGCGTGGAGGAGCCCGGACATCATGGCGTGAAAATGGGCACGCCCACCATGGGAGGCGTGATGTTCATCGTCCCGGTGGTGCTTCTCACCCTGCTCCTGAACGCGTCTGACTTGTTCGGCGTGGCGGGCATTGGTCGTTCGATCCTTTTACCCTTGGTGGTGATGCTGGCCTTTGCCATCCTCGGCGCCGTGGACGATTGGGAGGGGATTCGCGGCCCACGCCGCGGCGAGGGGATGCGCTCGCGCACCAAATTCCTCATTCAGGTTGTGCTCGCGCTCGGAACGGCTTACGCGCTCAAATATCTTTTGCAGGCGCCCGACTTATACCTGCCGGGCTACCCGATTGAAATCGAACTTGGCTGGTGGTATATCCCCATCGCGGCCTTCGTCATCGTCTCGATGTCCAACGCGGTCAACTTCACCGATGGGCTGGACGGCCTGGCAGGTCTCATCGCCGCCACGGCTTTTGTGGCGTATGGTGGAATCGCCCTCATGCAGGGACAAACCTACGTGGCGCGCTTCTGCTTCATCATGGTCGGCGCGTTGTTCGGATACTTATGGTTCAATGTTCACCCAGCCATGTTGTTCATGGGCGATACAGGTTCACAGGCGCTTGGCGCAACACTGACCGTCGTCTCGCTGATGACCGGGCAATGGGGCGTTTTGCCCATTATTGCCATCATCCCAGTCAGCGAGATGGTCAGCGTGGTAATCCAAATCCTGTATGTTCGCGCCACCAAAGGCAGGCGCTTTTTCAAAATGACGCCCATCCACCTGCATTTTGAATTGCTCGGCTGGAGCGAGACGCAGGTGGTTCAGCGATTTTGGTTGATCGGACTGCTGGCCGCCATGGTCGGCGTCGGATTGGCATTGGTATAAAGATGACTAACTGGATCGGCAGACGCGTTCTCATTCTCGGCGCGGCGCGGCAGGGACAAGCCCTGGCGCGCTGGCTGGCGCGTCACGGTGCGCGCGTGACCCTGAACGACCTGCGTCCGCTCGACGATATGCGCGCCGTCCAGGCCTCTCTCAGCGATGTGGATGTGGAATGGGTGCTCGGCGGGCATCCGCTCGAACTGCTCGAACGCGTGGACCTTGTCTGTCCATCGGGCGGCGTTCCGCTCACGCTCCCCATCGTGGCCGAAGCGCTCAAGCGCGGCATCCCGTTCTCAAATGACACGCAAATCTTCCTCGAAGCCGCGCCCTGCAAGACCATCGGCATCACCGGCTCGGCGGGGAAGACAACGACAACAACATTGGTCGGAGAGATGGCGAAACTGGCGATGAGTCAGAAAGCGGAAAGCGGAAAGCAGAATGCAGAAGAAGGAAGATCAATGGCAAAAGAGTCTGCCTTCCGCGTTCTGCCTTCTGTGTTCGTTGGCGGCAACATCGGCGACCCGCTCATCAACTACGTGGATGAAATGAAACCCGACGATCTCGCCATTCTCGAAATCTCCAGTTTTCAACTGGATCAGATGACCACCTCCACAACCATCGCGGCCATCCTTAACATCACGCCCAATCATCTCGACCGTCACGGGACGATGGAGGCCTACACCGCCGCCAAAGCGCGCCTGCTCGATTCTCAGGCGAAGGACAGTGCCGCCATTCTCGGGCGCGACGACCCGGGCAGTTGGGGACTGCGCGAACGCGTCCACGGAAAACTGTACGGATTCAGCCTCTCCCCGCTCGATGAGGGACTCGACGGCTCTTACTTTGACGATGGCCTGCTCGCGCTTCGAGACGGGTTTGCCTACACCCCGTTGCTGTTGCGCGAAAAGATCCAACTGCGCGGCGACCACAACGTGAGCAACGTGCTGGCGGCTTTCGCCATCGGCCACGCGGCGGACTTTCCACTGGATGCCATGCTCACTGCGGCGGATGAATTTCGCGGCGTGCCGCACCGGCTGGAACTCATCCGCGAGTGGAACGGCGCGCGCTGGTATAACGACTCGATTGCCACCGCCCCCGAACGGACAATGGCCGCCATCCGCTCGTTCGATGAGCCGATCATCCTTCTGCTCGGCGGACGCGACAAGAATCTGCCGTGGAAGGACCTGGCAGAACTCGTTCACGAACGCGTGGAGCATGTTGTTCTCTTCGGGGAGGCCGCGCCGCTCATCGAGGCCGCGCTCGGCCCAACGTCAGGAAAGACGCGCACACAGGTCCGATGCGCGGGTCTACGCGAGGCAGTGGACCGCGCCGCACAGGTGGCAGAGTCTGGCATGGTCGTCCTGCTCTCCCCGGGCGGGACGAGTTTCGATGAATTTACTGATTTTGCAGAACGCGGAGAAAGGTTTAGAACATGGGTGCAGGAACTTTCGTAAGTTCGCCAATGTATGCAGAAGAGAATCGCCCCGCGGCGCGGGGAGTGGATACGCCGTTCCTGCTGGCTTTGATCGGCCTGCTCGTGTTTGGCCTGATCGTGCTCTTTTCGGCCTCCTGGGATTTTTCTCTGGAGGCATTGGGACGCGAACCAACCTACATGTTCAGCCGCCAGTTGCTTTGGCTGGGCATCGGCATCGTCGGCGCGTACGTGCTCTCGCGTTTCGATTATCACCACTGGAGCAAACTGGTAGTGCCGGTCACATTCATCACCATCCTGATGCTAGGCACGGTGTTGCTGACGAATGAAATCCGCTTCGGCGCGAAACGCGCGATTTTCTCAGGCTCAGTGCAACCCTCGGAACTGGCAAAACTCATCAGCATCATTTATCTGGCGGTCTGGTTGTATGCCAAGCGCGCCAGCCTGCGCGTGTTCAGTCTTGGCTTTTTGCCGTTGAGCATCATCCTCGGAATTTTCGGCGGCCTGATCTTTTTGCAACCCGACCTGAGCGCGGCAGGGACGGTTCTGCTGATGGGCGGCCTGCTCTTCTTCCTCGCAGGCGGAGACTTGAAACAGATTTCGATCATGCTAATCGTCACCGTAGTCGTCGGCTGGCTGGTGGTGCAGGCCAGCGAAACCGGGCAGAAACGCATCGCGGATTTCATCCTCGGCATCAAAGACCCGACACAGGCTTCGTATCACGTTTTGCGCTCATTCGAGGCGCTGGTGGGAGGCGGAGTCTTTGGCCGCGGACTGGGACAATCGCTCAGCAAATTTACCGGTTTGCCCGTCCCTCCCACCGATAGCATTTTTGCGATTGTCGTTGAGGAATTGGGGCTGGTCGGCTCGATCTTTTTGATGGGTTTGTATGCCCTGCTCGTCTGGCGCGGACTGGTGATTGCCCGCCGCGCGCCCGATATGCTGGGAACACTCCTCGCCTCCGGGCTGGTACTGTGGATCGGAGCGGAGGCATTGATCAATATGGCCGTGATGGTGGGGTTGATGCCCTTCGCGGGCAACGCCCTGCCCTTCGTCAGCGCGGGCGGCTCGAACCTGACCATGATGCTGGCGGCGGTTGGAATCGTGATGAACGTCTCGCGGCAACGCGGGGCGACGACACACACAGACGATGAATGGAGGTCCTTCGGTGCGGTTGTTGATCTGCGCTGGCGGAACGGGCGGAGGCGTGTATCCCGCCCTCGCCGTGCTTGATGCCTTTCGTGCAGAACATCCCACGTCCGAGATTCTGTGGGTCGGCGGTGAAGGCGGCATGGAGGAGGCTCTCGTGAAACGTTTGGGCATCCCCTTCCGCACCATTCCCGCCGCGGGCGTGCATGGTGTCGGTCTGCGCGCTCTGCCGGGCAACCTCGGCAAATTGGCGCGTGGATTTGCCGCCTCGCGCCGCATCCTGCGCGAGTACCGTCCCGACGCGTTGTTTTTCACCGGAGGCTACCTGGCTGCACCGATGGCATTGGCTGGGATGAAAACTCCGACCCTGCTGTACGTTCCCGACATTGAGCCTGCGCTGGCGCTAAAAACCATCGCCCGCTTCGCGGACCGAATTGCGGTCACCGCCTCCGAATCGAAAAACTACCTCCCCTCCCCCTCCCGCATCGTGGAGACTGGCTATCCCGTCCGCGCGGATTTGCTGAAGTGGGACCGTGTCTCTGCTCGAAAAGTATTTGACCTGCACGAGGAGAAACCCGTTTTACTAGTCACTGGTGGAAGCCGCGGAGCGCGTTCAATCAATCAGGCAGTGCTGGCGAACCTGCCGTCCCTGCTGGAAGTGGCGCAGGTGATTCACGTCAGCGGGCAGTTGGACTGGCCAACCGTCGAAGCCGCGGCCTGCTCCCAGTCACGCGAGATGCGGCGCGATTATCATGCGTATCCCTATCTGCACGAGGAGATGGGCGCGGCGCTGGCCGCGTCGAACCTCGTCATCTCGCGGGCGGGCGCGTCGGCGCTGGGAGAATATCCCCTGCTTGGGTTGCCCGCCGTGCTCGTCCCGTATCCGCACGCCTGGCGTTACCAAAAAGTGAATGCAGATTTTCTCGCCAGCCGCGGCGCGGCTGTGGTGTTAGAAGACCATCGCTTGAACGAGGAACTTTCCGTCCTGGCGCGTTCCCTTTTGCAGGACGCGGCCAAACGGGAAAAGATGCGCGAGGCCATGCGCGCGCTGGCGCGTCCACAGGCCGCCCGGCAGATCGCACAGGAATTAATTGAGTTAGCCGAAGAGGTGCATCATGATCAGTCTCGTTAACATATTCTGGATGTACATCATCCTGTTCGCGGTGATCGGATTCCTGCGCGGCTGGGCCAAGGAATTACTGGTAGGGTTTTCGGTGATCGTCGCAATCGCTTTCAACCTGCTTCTGAAGAAGTATGCCCTTCCCGATGCCATGACCAGCGATAATCCGACCCTCTTTTGGATTCGCATAGGGATTCTGATGGCATTGGTCTACTTTGGATATCAGACGGTCATCAGCATTGCCCGCTTTCAGACAGCTGGCCGCCGCGAACGCCTGCAGGATTCGCTCTTTGGCCTCTTTCTCGGGGCGTTGAACGGCTATCTCGTGATGGGCACGTTCTGGTCTTACTGGCACGAGGCTGGATACCCCGGCGGGATCGTACAACAAATTGACAATGCCGCTGTGGCGCGTTCCATTCGGACAATGATGGAATACATGCCCCCACACATCCTGGGCGAGCCTGCCATCTACTTTGCGGTCATCATCGTACTGATCTTCATACTCGTCGTTTACGTCTAACCGCTAATCGCTAAAAGACTATGACACACGTCCACTTCATCGGCATCGGCGGGACAGGATTATCCGCCATCGCGCGCGTCCTGCTGGAGATGGGATTCACCGTCTCAGGCTCGGACCGTGTGCTGTCTCCGTTTGCCGAGGGACTCAAACGGGACGGCGCAACCATCCACGCGGGACACGACGCCGCCAACGTCTCTGGCGCGGACTGGGTGGTGCGTTCCTCCGCCATCGCGGACGACAACCCCGAGGTGACCGAAGCACGCAAACGCGGCATCCCCGTCTACAAACGCGCGGACTTCCTCGGCCGCCTGATGGAAGACAAGATCGGCATCGCCGTGGCGGGCACGCACGGAAAGACCACCACCACGTCCATGATCGCGTGGATGCTCTTCGCACTGGGACGCGACCCTTCGTTCATCATCGGCTCCACGCTGGCGAATCTCAAGACCAACGCGCGGGCAGGACGCGGCAAACCCTTCGTCATCGAAGCGGATGAATACGACCGCATGTTCCTCGGGTTGAAACCCTTCCTCGCCATCGTCACCAACATCGAACACGACCATCCCGATTGCTATCCCACTTTCGAAGACATGTACGCGGCCTTCGAATCCTTCGCCAAACTCCTCCCCACCGACGGGACGCTGATCGCCTGTCTCGACGATCCCGCGGCGAACACACTTTTGAACGGCGCACGCAAGGCTGGCAGGAACGTGGTGGGCTACGGCTTGCAAGGTGAGCAGACTCTCAATGCTCCCCAGTTCACATTGGCGCGCGGCTTAAAACCCAACGAACGCGGCGGCTTTGATTTCGAGGCGGTCTCCAACCTCTTCCCTGAGACCGAATCCATCCCCGTCTCATTGCAGGTGCCGGGAAAATACAACGTGCAAAATTCCCTGGCCGCACTCTCCGTGGCTGCGTTGCTGGGACTTCCGCCCAAAAAGGCCGCCGAGGCGCTGGGCGAGTTTCGCGGGGCAGGCCGCCGTTTCGAAGTGCTGGGCGAGGCCAACGGCGTCACCGTCATCAACGACTACGGCCACCACCCCACCGAGATCAGGGCCACACTGGCGGGAGCGCGCGCACGTTATCCCGAGCACCGCATCTGGGCTGTCTGGCAGCCCCACACCTACTCGCGCACGCAGACCCTCTTCGACCAATTCGTCAAAGCCTTTGGCGACGCCGACGAAGTGCTCGTCACCGAAGTCTACGCCTCGCGCGAAGCCAAACAGGATTTCACCAGCGCGATGGTGGTCAGTTCCATGCGCCACCCCTCGGCGCATTTTACGGCCACATTGGATGACACGACGAAGTACCTGCTCGAACATCTCCGCCCCGGCGACGTGCTTATTGTCTTCTCTGCCGGGGACGCCGACCAGGTCAGTGCAGATGTGCTGGCTGGATTAACCAAATGAGGTGTCAGATGACCAAAAAAGACGAAACCCGCCGCTTCGAATCTGTGACTTTGGGCCTGCCCCCGCTCAAAATGGTTTTGGTCCACGCAGACAAGGAACGCATTCAACGCGCCGCCAAAAAGACAGTCGTGCCGCGCAAGTCACAAAAGGATTTGGACAACTTGAAAGCGGTCATCAAGTTGATAGACCATCTTATCGAGAACGATTAGCCGACCAGGAGACCAACAGACCATGTTGCCCGCATTGCGCGCTGCGTTTGGAGAACGACTGCAGGAGAATGTGTCTCTTGCAGCGTACACATCCGCGCGCATCGGCGGCCCAGCGGACGCGCTGATCGTCGTCAAGTCTGCGGATGAGCTCGCGCAGGCGGTAACGCGTCTGTGGGAGATGGACGCGCCGTTCATCATCCTCGGCGGCGGCTCCAATGTCCTCGTCAGTGACAAGGGCGTGCGTGGCATGGTGATTCTGAATCGGGCGAAGGAAATCCGCTTCGAGACCGGCGACCAGCCCAACGTCTGGGCGGAGGCGGGTGCGGGGTTCAGCAATCTCGCAAATCGCGCCGCGGAACTCGGTCTCGCGGGACTCGAATGGGCCGCGACCGTCCCCGGCACCGTCGGCGGCGCAGTCTACGGCAACGCTGGCGCGTTCGGCGGCGACATGGCTGAGTGCCTGCTCTCCGCAGAGATGTTGACCGAGGGCGGCCGCGAACAATGGCCTGTTGCAAAATTTGAGTACGGATATCGCACGAGCGCGCTGAAACGCTCCACCTTAAAATTTGTTATTTTGGCCGCGGAAATGCGTCTGAGCCATAGCACAAAAGAGGCAGTCCGGTTTAAAATGGCTGAATTCATTTCCAAACGCAAGTCAAGCCAGCCGCCCGGCGCGAGCATGGGTTCGATGTTCAAGAATCCCAAAGGCGATTTCGCGGGGCGTTTGATCGAAGCCGCTGGATTGAAAGGTACGCGCATTGGCAATGCCGAAATCAGCACAGTGCATGGAAATTTTTTCGTCAATCACGGCGACACGAAAGCAAGTGATATTCGCAGGTTGATTGAGTTGACACAGAAAACTGTGGAAGAAAAATTTGGAGTTCGATTGGAGTTGGAAGTGGAATTAATCGGCGATTGGGAGGAACGCGAATAACGCGAATGAGCGAATAACGCGAATATTTTTATTCGCGCCATTCGCCTATTCGCGACATACGCGTTGAAAAGACCATGACAAACAAGAAACTTCGCGTGGCAGTGTTGTTCGGCGGACGCTCCGGTGAGCATGAAGTCTCGCTCATGTCGGCGCGCTCGGTCATCGCCGCGCTGGATCCCGCGAAATACGAAATCTTCCCCGTCGGCATCACGCACGCGGGAAACTGGTTTGTCGGTGAAAATGTGTTGGACGCGCTGGAGCAGAGCAAGACCGACGCGCTCGACCACGCTTTTATCTTTCCCGAACCCGATCACCCTGGTCTGTACGCAATTCGCAACACGAAACACGTAAAAATTTCTGACATTGATGTTTACTTCCCCGCCCTGCACGGCACATTCGGCGAAGATGGAACCATGCAAGGACTCTTCGAACTGGCCGACGTGGCCTACGTGGGCGCGGGCGTAGTCGGTTCCGCCGTCGGCATGGACAAAGGTATTTTCAAGGACGTGATGCGCGCCAATAACATCCCCGTGGTGGATTGGGTCATCCTGCATCGCTCGGAGATCGAAAAGAACATGGATGCCGCCATCCGCAAGGCCGAGTCTCTCGGCGCGTATCCGCTTTTTGCAAAACCCGCCAACCTGGGTTCGTCGGTGGGAATCACCAAATGCAACAGCCGCGCCGACCTGGGTGAGGGCCTGATGGAAGCCGCGGCCTTCGACAGACGCATCCTCGTTGAACGCGGCGTGGTCGATGCCAGCGAGATCGAAGTCAGTGTGCTGGGCAACGACGAGCCCATCGCGTCCGTGCCGGGCGAAGTGTTGCCGAGCCGCGAGTTCTACTCGTACGAATCAAAATACGTGGACGGCACAAGCGGACTGGTCATCCCCGCGCAGATTCCCGAAGAGACATCGAATCAGATTCGCGATCTCGCCGTCCGCGCCTACAAGGCCATTGATTGCGCAGGCATGGCACGTGCCGATTTCTTCCTCGAAAAGGAAACGGGGCGCGTCCTGCTCAACGAATTAAATACACTGCCTGGGTTTACGAGCATCAGCATGTACCCCAAACTCTGGGCCGCGACGGGCATCTCGTATCCCGAACTGGTGGATCGGCTGATCCAACTCGCGCTGGACCGCAAAGCCGAGCGCGACCACACCACGCGTGAGTTTCGGAGGAGCGAGTGACCGACCGCAAGAACCCCTCCCGCGCGGATATTGTGCGACAGCGACGAAAGCAGGTTGAGATTCGCCGCTCCAAACGCCCCGCCCCGCGCGCCTCACTTCCGACTCCCACACTGCCGCGTCGCGGTGTGACGCTGGACGCGTCCACCCAGCGCGTCAAGCCGCAGGTCAAACCTGTCCGCACGTATGAGGCGGTGGCCGCGGTCGCACCTGTTGCAGGTAAACTTTCCGCCCCGCACGCCCCTGCCCTGCCCCGCATCCGTGTGGGCTGGAGGCTGTTGTCGTTTTTCCTCGTCGCGCTCATCGGCGCGGGCATCTACTTTGCGTGGACTCTTCCCCAGTTCCGCGTCCCCGCCGCGACGCTGGTCGGCAACCAGATGCTGAGCGCGGAGGAAGTGGAATCGGTCCTGCGCTTGAACGGTGCGCCTGTCTTCCTCGTCGTCCCTGCGGACGCGGAGAACGCGTTGCGGCTCAACTTCCCGGAGATCACGTCGGTGAAGGTTTCGGTGGAGTTGCCGAACAAAGTCGTCGCGACCATCACCGAGCGGCAGCCTGTCATCCGCTGGGAGCAGGACGGCGCGTATGCCTGGGTGGACGCGGAAGGCGTGGCGTTTCGTCCACGCGGCGAGATGGGTGGCCTGGTCGTGGTCAGCGCGTCAGGATCGCCGCCCGCCGGCCTGAAGTCCGAGGGCGACCCGCTGGCTCCCGTCCCGTTCGTCTCGGCGCAGATTATCGAGTCCATCCGCCTGCTGGCGTCACATGTCCCGCAGGGTTCCGTCCTGCTCTACAATCCGAAGTTCGGGATGGGCTGGGTGGACGCGCGCGGCTGGACGGTCTGGTTCGGGTCGAAATCCGCGGAGACTGACGTGAAGTTGCGCGTGTATGAGGCGTTGGTGGCATCACTGGCGCAACGCGGCATCGCTCCATCGTTCATCAACGTGGCGTACCCCGGCGCGCCATACTATCGAGTAGGTCAGTGATATGGATGAAATTGTTGTAGGCATTGATGTTGGCACGACCAAGATCTGCACGCTGGTTGGGCGCGTGGAGGATGGCAAAACCATCCGCATTTTGGGCGTGGGCATCGAGGCGTCGGAAGGAATCAAAAAAGGCAACATCGTGGACTTGAACGCGGCCACGCAAGCCATCCGCCGTTCGGTGCAACGCGCCGAGGCCACCTCGGGTTTGGAAATCACGAGCGCGCTGGTGAGTCTGGCGGGCGCGCACGTTTCCTCCGTGAACTCGCGCGGGACTTCGGGAATCACAGGCGGGATCGTGGACGAGTTGGACGTGTACAACGCCCTCGATCAGGCGCGCGCCATTGCGATCCCCTCGGACCGTGAGATCGTCCACGTCATCACGCGCGGATTCTCCATTGACGGGCAGGACGGCATCCGCCAGCCCGTCGGCCTGCACGGCTACAAACTGGAAGTGGAAACGCACATCATCACCGCCTCGGCCGCGACGGTGGACAACCTCCGTCAATGCGTGAGCGCGGCAGGCGTGAAGGAAATGCAATTTGTTTTGAACCCGCTCGCTTCGGGCGAGGTCACGTTGACTGAGCAGGAACGCGAAATGGGTGTGGCGATCTGCGACATCGGCGGCGGGACGACCGACCTGGCGATCTACGTCAACGGCGACGTGTGGCACACGATGGTGCTGGCCGTCGGCGGAAATCACATCACACAGGATATCGCACACGGATTACGACTGCCCGTAAGCCAGGCCGAGGAAGTGAAGAAGCAACAGGGTCACGCGCTGCGAAGCGAAGTGGGTCCTGAGGAATATTTCAGCATCCGTCCGTTCGGCGAAGATCACGCGGTGCAGATCAACCGACAGGATCTGTCGCACATCATCGAAGCGCGCGTGATGGAACTTTTCAAACTCATCCATCAGGAGATCAAACGCTCGGGCTACGATGGCCTGCTCCCCGCAGGGCTTGTTCTGACAGGCGGATCATCCATGTTACCCGGTATCAAGCGACTCGCCTCGAACGTGATGAGTCTCCCTGTGCGCGCCGCGCAACCTGAAAACCTGGTTGGCCTCGTGGACAAATTGAACTCCCCTGCCTATTCCACTGGCGTTGGACTCCTGCACTGGGGATTCCAGGCACACGAAGGCGAAACGAATCAAAAGCGCGGACGCAAGCGCCGCGTAAAAGGAGAACAGAATATGGTCTTTGCGAATATCAAAGAATGGATCAAGAGGTTGTTGCCGTAACACCGCGCTGAGCGGAAGGCCGAGCACAGTTCGAGGCCTGTAGTCGAAGCGCCCTTCGACTGCTCTACGCTCCGCTCAGGGCGACAGAGATTTCAATCACAAGTACTTTTTACCCTACGCGCAAAATCACTTTGCCTGTATAATCGCGAAAGGAGAAGCCCTATGGACGCGAACAAAGCCACACGAAACATGTCAACCGAATCGTATGCACGCATCAAGGTCATCGGCGTGGGAGGCGGCGGATCAAATGCCGTCAACCGCATGATGGACGAAGGCATTCAAGGCGTGGAGTTCATCTCCGTCAATACCGACGCGCAAGCACTGATGCTCTCGAAGGCGTCGACCCGAGTCCGACTCGGAGATAAATTGACGCGCGGCCTCGGCGCGGGCGGCGATCCCGAAATTGGACGCAAGGCCGCGGAGGAAACCGCCGACGAATTGTATAACGTGCTCAAAGGCTCCGACATGGTCTTCGTCACCGCGGGCATGGGCGGCGGCACCGGCACCGGCGCGGCTCCCATCGTCTCGCAGATCGCAAAAGAGTCGGGCGCGCTGACCATTGGCGTCGTGACGCGTCCATTCACATTCGAAGGCATGAAGCGACAGCAGTCCGCGGAACAGGGCATCGGTAAACTAAAAGAACATGCCGATACGCTCATCGTCATTCCCAACGACCGACTGCTCCAACTGGCAGATAAACGTGCCAGCCTGCAAGATTCGTTCCGCATGGCAGATGAAGTTTTGCACCAGGGCATTCAGGGCATCTCTGAACTGATCACCACGCCCGGTCTAATCAACCTCGACTTCGCCGACGTGCGCACGATCATGGGCGAAGGCGGCGCGGCCCTCATGGCCGTCGGACACGGCGAAGGCGACGAACGCGCCCGCAAAGCCGCCGAGCAGGCCATTTCGAGTCAACTGCTCGACATCACCATTGACGGCGCGCGCGGCGTCCTGTTCAACGTCACAGGCGGTCCGAACCTGACCCTCTTCGAGGTCAACCAGGCGGCGGCCATCATCCGCGAGACGGCGCACCCCGACGTCAACATGATCTTCGGCGCGGTCATTGACCCGAGCATGGGCGACGAAGTCCGCATCACAGTCATCGCCACGGGATTCGAACGCGGCGGACTTCCCCGACGTATCCTGGAACGCCCGAACACCACGCGTCGCGCGGAACCCACACCCCAGCCCATGCACTACATCCGCCCGATGGAAAATGTCTCTGTGGCTGCGACGCGCGAACCCAAAGCAGATGAAAGCGCCAAATCCGCGCCGCCCGCCAACTTTGGAAGCGACGATCTCGATATTCCGACGTTTTTGAGAAATCGAAGATAAACCCCCACCCATCCTCCCCCATTTCAAAAAACAGAAATGGGGGAGGATGGTTTTAAGCCTTCCCCCAATGCACTTTGATCTGGGGGAAGGTTGAGAAGGGGGTTTCGTGCTAAAATTGCCACATGGAAAAAGCGCACCTCCCCTCCCCTGCTGAACATCCCTCCTACCAAAAGCACCGCCGCGAACTGTGGGCGAAAATTCTCGTCCCCATGCTGTTGGCAGTCGCGGCCATCATCGCCATCGCCACGCTGACGGGCATCGCCGCGTTCCAGGAGGAGAGCGAAGTTGGCCGTTGGGCGGCCATCTCCACCATCTGGATTGTCATCCCCATCATGGGTGTGGGACTGTTGGCGCTCATCCTCTTTGCGGCTCTCATCTACGGGATGGCGAAACTGCTGTCTCTCATCCCGCCATACACGGGACACGCGCAGAGATTCGCCTGGCGCGTCGAAGGTTATGTGCGGCGTGGCGCGGACGCATCCATCAAACCCATCCTTGCAATGGAAGGCTTCACAGCCACCATTAAGCGTCTCATTGGCATCAAATAGAAAGGTCAAATCATGGAAAACAAAGGGAAAACTCTTTTTCTTGGGGCATTGATCGGCGCATGCACCGGGCTTATCGCCGCCATGCTCCTGAATCGCCGCGCGGAACGCGAGGAAACATCCACGGCCATCACCACCGGCGATGGGATGAAGATCGGCGTGCTGGTGTTTGGATTGTTGCGCGCGATTGCCTCGCTTGGGGACGATAAATAAACAGCATAGTGCAGACAAAAGACCGAGGACTCGCGCCTCGGTCTTTTTCATAAAAGGAGAACCATGTCTGCAAACCCAATTGTCTGGTGGGAACTCGCCACACACGATGCAGAAAAGTCCGTCCAGTTTTTCCGCGATGTGTTCGGCTGGCAGATTGATTTCGACGAGAAAGCCGGCTTCTTCAAGATGCGTCACAACCCGCCGACCATTTCGGGCGGGGGCATCTTCACACTGCGCCGCGCCAAACTTCCCTTTGTGGCGCTCTACATCCGCGTGGACGACATCCACGCGATGGCGAAAAAGATTCAGGAACATGGGGGCTTCATCGTGGACGCGCCCCTCGACGCGGGCGGCGGTGAATGGATCTGTCTCTTCAACGAACCTTCGGGCGTGACCTTTGCCATGATCCAGGATGCGAAGCCAGCCTGATGGACTCGATCTCCAAACAGACCTTTCGCCGCTTCCTGCTCGGTCGGCAGGGACTGTGGCCTGGTCGCCGTTTCGCGGGCGTGGACGGCACCGCGGCCGCCATCCGCCAGATGGAGGCCCTGCAACTCGACCCGCTCAACATCGCGGCACGCAGTCAGGATATTGCCCTGCACGGACGCGTCCTCGATTACCGCCCCGAGCATCTCTATGAAGTTGCATACAAGCAGAGACAATTCTTCGATTATGGCGGTTCGCTCTTCATGTATCCCATCGAGGAATTCCCCCACTTCCGTGCCCTCATGCCGCGCACCGAAAATTACTCGCGTCACATCCTGCTTAAGAAGAACCATCCCGAAGCCATGCCGCAGGTTCTTTCCGCCCTGCGCGCCAACGGCCCTATGAGCAACCGCGATTTCACAGGCAATCCCCACGCCACCTGGAGTTATCGCGGCCGCAAAGACACCGCTGTGGCCCTCTACTATCTCTGGCTGCTCGGCGAAGTGATGATCACCGACCGCCGCGGCTTCGACCGCATCTACGACCTGCGCGAGCGCGTCCTGCCGAAGAAATTCGACCGCGTCTCCCCCGTCGAGAAAGCCGAAGATTTTTTCGCGGGCAAAACCCTCGCCATGCTCAACCTCATGCGCGAAAAACGATTCCGCGCAGGCTGGCAGGGAAACATCGACAGGGTCATCTCTGCAGAAGAGGCGCAGAAAAAACTGGATGAACTCTACGAACGGAAAGTGATCGCACCCCTCTGCATCGAAGGCTCTAACGAAAAGTGGATCGCGTTCACAGATGATCTGCCGCTTCTCGCGGACCTCGAGGCGGGCGGCGTCCCCTCAGCGTGGACTCCGCTCGGGCCGACGACTCAGGATGAGGTCGCGTTTGTAGCGCCGCTCGAGATAGTCACCGCGCGCGGGCGTGCAAAGCAAGTCTTCGATTTCGATTACATCTGGGAGGTTTACAAACCCGTCGAACAACGCCGCTGGGGGTATTATGTTCTGCCGATTTTGTACGGAGACGATCTGGTGGCGCGCCTCGACCCCAAATTGGATAGGAAAACGATGACGCTCCACATCCTCGGCTTCTGGCTGGAGGAGGACGCGCCGCGCGACGCGTCCTTCGCGGATGCGCTGGCGGGTGGACTGAAACGATTTGCAAATATGGTGGGGGCGAAAAAAGTGGATGTGCGCGCAATCAAACCCGTCAAACTGCGGACTCACGTTAAAGCGAAACTCGACTGACCTCTCCCCTACCCTGCGACCGAGACCTGGTTCCTGCCTGAAAGTTTGCTGGAATACATTTGAGCGTCAGCGCGCTCGATCAGAGATTCGACGGTATCGTTTTCGTGTGCCGTGGCCGCGCCCACCGAGGCCGTGACGCAAATTTCGGCGTTTTCGCTCTGAACGATGGAACTCGCCACCATGGCGCGCAGTTTATCGGCGATCTTGTGCAGGTAAACAGGTTCCACCTCGAGCAGGAGGGCAACAAACTCGTCACCGCTCCAGCGGCCGCAGGCATCGGTGTCGCGCAGATGGGCAGAAAGGGTGCGGGCGACGTTCTGAATTACCAAGTCTCCTGCGGGGTGTCCGTAGGTGTCGTTGACGGATTTGAAATGGTCAATATCAATGAACAACACGCCAAAGGGAATGTGGTGGACGCGGTATTCGCCAAGCGCAGATTGAATCTTCATCTGGAGAAAGGCGCGATTGCCGAGTCCTGTGAGCAGGTCGCGTTGAACGTCCTGCTCCAACTGATCCACTCTGCGCCTCATGCGAAACATGGACTGATTATTGCTGAACACTTCCACCGCACCCACTACTTTTTGGCCATCATCGAAGATCGGGCTGGTGCGGACGAGCACAGGCACGCGGTGGCCGTCAGCGTGGCGCAGGTGAACTTCGGCCTCGCGCGGCTGGGCGTCCTGCATCGTGGCGGAGAGCGGACAGCCGTCGGTGCAGAGATGTTTGCCGTCTTCTGTAACGTGATCGAGAAGGTTATCGAAACAGAAACAGCCCACCATCTTTTCGCGTGAATAACCCGTTAGTCTTTCGGCGCCCTTGTTCCAGTAATTGATGCGGCGTTTGGCATCCACGTAATAAACGCCATCATGCAGGTTATCGAGAAGAGCCTGGTGAAATTCGTCCGAGTGCGTATCCATGCGCACATGATAGCACCCCGTGGACGGTGGGGACTTGCAAATTAGTTACAAAGTGAAAACCATTTCGATTCTGACATGTATTTACAATTGCACGTCTGGACAAATGAAGGTTTAATCAGAATAACCATCACTTTACAGGTTGTCTTAGCCGCCAGAAATTTTCTGCACAGGATTTCAAGCCATGCCAGCCAAAGCCAGTCCAGTTAAATCCCACCCCAGCCCCGAGCCGTTCCAATTGCTCTTTCAGAGTCACCCCACCCCCATGTGGATTTACGATCTGAAGACATTGGCCTTCCTCGAAGTGAACAATGCCACTGTGGAGAAGTATGGCTACTCCCGCGCAGAGTTCCTGCGGATGACGCTCAAAGACATCCGCCCTGCCGAGGAAGTGTCGCGGCTGGAAAAGGAAGTGAAGCGGAAACGTCCCACGCTTCAACATTCGGGACAGTGGAAACACCAACTCAAAGATGGGCGCGTCATTGACGTGGAGATCACCTCCCACACGCTCGAATACGACGGGCGGAAGGCTGTGCTGGTGACTGCTCAGGATGTGACCACGCGCAAGCAGATCAATGCCGCCTTGCGGGACAGCGAAGAGCGTTTCGCCGCCCTGTTCCGCTCCAACCCCGCGGCCGTTGCCATCTCGCGTCTTTCCGACAATTGCCTCGTGGATGTCAACCAGGCATGGGAGGAGTTGACCGGCTACTCACACGATGAAGTGGTGGGCCGTACACCTCTCGAACTGAACCTGTGGGCGGATCCTGCGCAAAGGAAAAATCTCGTCGAGACGGTGCAAAAAGCAGGCAAGACTCGCACCGTGATGCAAATACGCCAAAGGTCGGGCGAAATTCACGACCTGCTGATGTCGGCGGAAACGATCCACCTTGCAGGGGAAGATTACCTGATCACTCTCGCGCAGGACATCACCGAGCACAGGGAGGCGGAACTGGCATTACGCACAAGCGAGGAGCGCTACCGCGACATGGTCGAAAACATCAGCGACCTGATCTGCACTCACGACCTGCAAGGACGCATCCTATCCGTCAACCGCGCCGCCGTGGAACTGACGGGTTATGCCCTCGATGAGTTGATCGGCAAAAACCTGCGCGATTTCATCCCGCCAGAAAACCACCCCACCTTCCAGTCCTATCTGTCCACCATTCAAAACGAAAAGCGCGCCAGCGGTTTGATTATCTTCCTCACAAAAAACGGGGAAAGACGCATTTGGGAATATCACAATACACTGCGCGCTGAGGGTGTGCCGAATCCGATCGTGCGCGGCTATGCCCGCGATATCACCGAGCAGAGACGCGCCGAAAAAGAGAGCAAAGACCGGGAGACGCGCTATCGCAGCCTCTTCGAAGATTCGCCCGTCTCATTATGGGAGGAGGATTTCTCGGCGGTCAAACAGCGCCTCGACGCCCTGCGGGCCGAAGGGGTGACAGACTTTCGCGCTTACTTCGCATCCCACCCGCAGGTGGTGGCGGAATGTGCCTCGCTGGTAAAAGTGCTGGATGTCAACAAGATGACCATGATATTACATGGGGCAGTCCGCAAGGAGGAACTGCTTGCCGACCTTTCCCAAGTCTTTGGCGATCCAACTTATTCGAAATTTGCGGATGAACTGTCCATGATCGCCGAGGGCAACCACCAATTCGAATGGGAGGGCTTGAACCAGACCCTGAGTGGCGAAAAACTGGCGGTCAACCTGCGCTGGTCGGTTGTGCCCGGTCACGAGCAGACATTGGACCGCGTGATCATTTCCCTTGTGGATGTCACCGAACGGAAGCGGGCGGAGGCCGAACGCGCCACCCTGCAGGATATGATCGAGCGCAGCCGCAACGAGCTCTACGTCTTCGATGCGGAAACCCTGCGCTTCCAATATGTCAACGGCGGGGCACTGCGCAATCTGGGGTATTCTCTCGAACAGATGCGCTCCTTCACCCCGCTCGACCTCAAAACCGAATATACCGAGGCATCCTTTCGGGAAACCATTCAACCACTCCTGCGGCACGAAACAGAACGGCTCGTATTTGAAACCGTTCACCGCCGCGCAAATGGAAGCACCTACCCGGTCGAGGTATTCCTGCAATTGCTCACCACAGGCGAGAGAGAGTTATTCCTGGCGGTCATCAATGACATCACCCATCGCAGAGAAGCCGAGAAGAAATTGCAGGAAAGCGAATCCAAATACCGAACACTCATCGAACAATTACCCGCCATCGTATATCTGGATTTGCTGGATGGAAAAGGCACCACCCTGTTCGTCAGCCCGCAGGTGGAAGCCCTCCTCGGCGTGTCGGTGGAAGAATGGCTCCAGCGGGATGTTTCCATTTGGGCAAATCTCATTCACCCCGAGGATCGCCCGAAGGTCCTGCGTGCCTACCAGGACCTCACCACTGCCGGCCAGGGATATGAAATCGAATACCGAATCACCAGCCGGGAGGGAGGCACGATCTGGATCCATGATAAAGGAACCGTGCGCCAACGCGAGAACGGTCAACTCCTGCTTCAAGGCGTCATGTACGATATCACCGAACGCAAGCAGGTGGAGACTGCCCTGCGCGAGAGCGAGGCGCGCTTTCGCGGCTACTTTGAACTGCCGTTGGTGGGATTTGGCATCAGTTCACCAACCACACAATGGCTGGATGCCAATCTCGCACTATGCGATATGCTCGGATACACCAAAGAAGAGTTGATGCAAACGACCTGGAAAGAAATCACGTATCCCGATGACATCCCTGCCAACACAGAAAAATTCAACCAGGCAATGAAGGGTGAGATCGATAACTACGGGCTGGAGAAACGGTTCATCCGCAAGGACGGGAGCATCATCTATGTCGATATGGCTGTTCACTGCCTGCGCCGTCCAGACCGCGCTATTGATTATTTCATGTCATTATTCCTTGACATCACCGAACGCAAACAGGTGGAAGAAAAAATCCGCCAGATGAACATGGAACTCGAACAACGTGTGGAGGAGCGCACACAGGAACTGCGCGAGGCCCAGGAACAACTCATCCGCCACGAGAAACTGGCTGTCTTGGGACAACTGGCAAGCGGCGTGGGACACGAGCTGCGCAACCCGCTGGCCGTCATCAACAACGCCGTTTACTTCCTGAAACTCGTCCAGCCGCAGGCGGATCAAAAGATCAAGGATTACCATGCCATCATCGAAAAGGAGACGCGCACCGCCGAGAAGATCATCACCGACCTGCTGGACTTCGCCCGCATCAAATCCGTGGACCGTGAACTGGTCTCTGCTTACGAACTCGTCGAGCGCACCCTCGACCGCTTCCCTGTGCCAGCCTCGGTGGAGTTGTCGCTGGACGTCTCCCCCTCCCTGCCAAAACTCTTCGTCGACTCGCGCCAAATGGAGCAGGTGCTAGGCAATCTGGTCACCAATGCCTGCCAGGCCATGCCAGAGGGAGGAAAGTTATCAGTCACCAGTGATCAGTTATCAGTAAGCGGTGAACCGTGGTTGCGGATCGCGGTCAGGGATACAGGCGTGGGCATCCCGCCAGAGAACATGAGCAAACTTTTCGAGCCGCTCTTCACCACCAAACTCAAAGGCATCGGGTTGGGGCTGGCCGTCAGCCAGAAACTGGCCGAAGCAAACGGAGGCCGCATCGAGGTTCAGAGCGAAGCGGGAAAAGGCTCCACGTTCACCGTGTGGCTGCCCATCCAACAGGAAAAGGGAAAATGACCCCGCAAATCGCCTTTTATGTTTTTTCCATTTGCACCACATGCGCCTTGAGCGCGTTCCTGGCTTTGTACGCCTGGAAACACCACCAGGTGCCCGGCTCGGGCGCCTACGCGCGCCTGGCGCTGGGAGAATGCCTGCTGGCCCTGGCCGAAATTCTATCCGTGCTTGGCCCAACGGAAGCTTGGGCTTTGTTCTGGTTTCGGATGCGCTACCCGGCCGGCGCGCTGATCGGTGTGTTCTGGTTCGTTTTTGCACTGGAATACAACGACCGCCGGGCCTGGCTTTCGAAAAATCTGATGGCCGCGTTGTTCGTCATTCCGATCATCACCCAGTTCCTGCACTGGAGCGACAGCCTGCATGGCTTGTGGGTGCATAGCGAAGTTGGTTTTGTTCAAAGCGGGCCGTTTTGGATTGCGGATATTTCGGCCAGAATCCCCGCGCTGGGCTACCTGATCCATTCCTTCTACATTTGGCTGTTGACATTGGGCGGGATCGTTCTGATGCTCCTGACCGCCTGGAGGATGCGCCGCGCATTCCTGGCTCAGGCCGTGACGCTGGCCGCCGCGGGGCTGACCGCGTTCTTCTTTTTGGTCAACTCGCTGTTTGGCCTGCTTCCCGAAATGGAGTTCAACCCGTTCACGCCGGGGCTGGGCCTGAGCGTGCTTTTGATCGCGCTGGCCGTCTTCCGTTTTCGATTTCTCGAACACGCACCCGCCAAAGGCTCGGCACTGCACCTGACCAGCCTGCAAGAATCGGAAAAACGCTTGCTGGCGCTGTTGCTTTTGGTCTACCTGTTCCTGGTCGCCGGGATTGCCGCCAGCGCATATTGGTCTTACACCAATTATGAGCGGCAGTTCCGCACCCAGGTGGAATCGCAATTAACCGCCATCGCCAACCTGAAAGTGGATGGGCTGGAGGATTGGCGCGCCGAGAAGTTGCGAGACGCCAAAATCCTGTATCGAAGCCCGGCGCTGATCGCGTTGGTGGAGGCTTACTTCGAAGACCCGTCCGATGCCGAAACAGAATCCGTACTTCATGCCTGGCTGAACGATTTGTACAGTATCTATGAATATGACCGCGTGATCCTTTTCGACGCTCGCGGCGCGATACGACTCGACATACCGGACACACATGAGCCGATTCCAGCCCACCTGCAAGAGGATATCGAGAATGCCCTGGAATCTGGAGAGGTGATCTTTCTCGATCTCCATCGCGAGGATGTCAGTCATGTCAACCGTCTCGCTGTGCTCATACCGCTGTATGTGGAAAGAGACATCAAGCGGCCGCTGGGAACAGTGCTTTTGCGCATTGACCCCGAGACCACGCTTTATCCCTACCTGAGTCAATGGCCGGGCGCCAGTGAAAGCGCGGAGACCCTGCTCGTCCGCCGCGAAGGTGAATTTGCGATCTTCCTCAGCCCTTTGCGTTTCCAGCCGGAAGCGGCGCTCAATATGCGCATTCCATTAATTGAAACGGATGTGGTGGCGGTCAAAGCCGTGCTGGGACAAACGGGCATCACGGAAGGAAGCGATTACCGCAATCATGAGGTGATCGGGGTGCTGGCCCCCGTGCCAGGCACGCCCTGGTTTCTGGTGGCGCGCATGGACAAATCCGAGATCTATGCCCCATTGCGCGAGCGCCTCTGGCAGACCATCCTTTTCTTCAGCATTTTGACCGCAGGCTCCGGCGCGGGCATTTTTGTGCTGTGGCGGCAACAACGCCTGCGCTACTATCGCGACCAGGTGGAGACCCTGGCCGCCCTGCGCCTGAGCGAAGAGAAATTCAAAATGGCCTTCGAGACCAGCCCGGATTCCATCGCCATCACCCGTCTTTCGGATGGCATGTTCGTCTCGGTCAACCGGGGTTTCGAGCAGATCACCGGTTACCGCCGCGAGGAAGTGATCGGAAAGTCATCTTTGGAAATCAACATCTGGAAAGACCCCGAAGACCGCCTCAAAGCGGTGGAGGGATTGCAAGCCCACGGGGAGGTTCGAAATTACGAGGCGGCTTTCCTGACAAAATCGGGTGAGATATTTGGGTTGATGTCGGCAGTCATCATCCAACTGGACGGCATGCCGCACATCCTGAATATCACGCGCGATATCACCGAGCGCAAGCGGTCTGAAGAACAACTCTCCAAATATGCGGATCATCTCGAAGAAATGGTGGATGACCGTACGCGCGAATTGCAAAAGGCGCAGGAACAACTCGTGCGCCATGAACGGCTGGCCACGCTGGGTCAACTGGCAGGCAGTATCGGCCACGAGTTACGCAACCCGCTGGGCGTCATCTCGAATGCCATTTACTTTCTCAAGATGGCCCAGCCAGATGCAAATGACAGAATTAAGGAATACCTGGACATCATCGAAAGCGAGACACGCATTTCCGATAAGATCGTCACCGACCTGCTGGATTTCACCCGCGTCAAGTCCCTCGACCGTCAGGCGGTCTCCGTCTCCGAATTGATCGGCCAGGCGCTGGAACGCAACCCCGCCCCCCCGTCGGTGGACGTTTCGCTCGATCTACCCGCCGACCTGCCGCGCATCCACGCCGACCCGCGTCACATCCTGCAAGTGCTTGGCAACCTCACCGTCAATGCCTGCCAGGCTATGACCAATGGCGGGGAACTGACCCTGTCTGCCCATCCACATGGTGATATGATTGCCATTGCAGTGCGGGACACCGGCAGCGGAATTCCGCCAGACCACATGGAAAAACTTTTTGAGCCGCTCTTCACCACCAAGACCACGGGCATCGGACTGGGGCTGGCCGTCAGCAGGAAACTGGCCGAGGCAAACGGAGGCCGAATCGAGGTCCAGAGCGAAGCGGGCGTGGGTTCCACGTTCACGTTATATGTTCCCATGGATAAGGAATCAGAATGAACCAGACGCTACGCATCCTGATCGTGGATGACGACCAACGCATGACCCGTACCCTGGCGGACATCCTGAGCCTGAACGGGTACGAAACCGTGGAGGCCAATTCCGGCCTGCAGGCGCTCGAACTGCTCGGCTCCAAGTCGTTCGACGCGGTGTTGACAGACGTGCGCATGCCCGACATGAACGGCGTGGAATTTCACGAGCAATTGCGCCAATTACAGCCGGGATTGCCGGTGGTGTTGATGACCGCCTACGCGTCGGATGAAATCATCCAGCGCGGACTGGAAACGGGCGTGGTGGGCGTGTTCGACAAGCCGCTGAACATCAATCATTTGCTGGCGTTCTTCGCCTCGCTGGCCCGTAACCGCATTATCGCCATCGTGGATGACGATCCGTCCTTTTGTAAGACCCTCGGCGACATTCTCACCCAGCGCGGGTTTGGCGTATCGCAGATCACAGACCCGCATAGTGATGTGGACGCGATGGCCCGCGCATCCCAGGTGATTTTGCTGGACATGAAACTCAACGGAATCAGCGGGCTGGACGTATTGAAGGATATTCGGGCGCATTATCCGTCCCTGCCGGTCCTGCTGGTCACCGGCTACCGCAGGGAAATGGCGGATGTCGTTCAGGCCGCGCTGGAGATCAATGCCTATGCGTGCCTGTATAAACCGCTGGAAATCCCAGACCTGCTGGAAAAACTGACGCAAATCCAGTTGGAACGCCTGCGAAATGCCTTAAGCGGTCAATAGCAGGAGGAGGCGGAGAAAAGGCGATGAAGGTTCTGCTCGTAGATGATGATCTCAATTTGCGGACGGTTCTGGGCGACGTTTTGAACGCCAAAGGGTTCGAGTCCATTGCCGTTGGTACGGGCGCGGCCGCCCTGTCCCTGATCGAACAGCAGGAAATTGACGTCGCCCTGATAGACCTGAAATTGGAGGATATGCCCGGCCTGGAGGTGATGCGCGGCATAAAAACGCGCTCCGCAGATACCGAGTGCATCCTGCTGACCGGTTATGCCACGCAGGATTCCGCCATCCAAGCCGTCAACCTGGGGGCTTACTCATACATTCAAAAGCCCTATGATGTTGAACAACTGCTGGTCACGATCCAACGCGCCGGGGAAAAACGCGCCGCGGAACAGGCGCTGGCAAACAGCGAAGCGCGGCTCGCCAGCATTTTCCGCGTCGCACCGGTGGGGATCGGGGTGGTGCGCGAACGGATATTTCAACAGGTCAATGCCCGCATGTGCGAAATGACCGGCTACACCGAAGAGGAATTGATCGGCCAGAGCGCCCGAATGGTCTACCCCGACGATGAGGAGTTTGAGCGGGTCGGACGCGAAAAATACGCCCAGATCAGCGAAAAAAACAGTGGCACAATCGAGACACGTTGGAGGCGCAAAGACGGTGAAGTCGTGGACATTTTGCTGGCTTCCACGCCGTTGGTCGCAAATGACTTGTCGGCAGGGGTAACTTTTACCGTATTAGATATCACCGAACGCAAACGCAGCGAGGAAACTCTCCGCGAAAGTGAAACCTTGCTCCACGAAGCGCAGGCCGTCGCGGGGCTGGGTGGTTACCTGTTCGATATTCCCAGCAGGCAATGGAAAAGTTCCGATGTGCTGGATAAAATATTCGGCATTGGAGATGAATTTGACCGCTCAATGAAAGGCTGGATCACACTGATCCATCCCGACGACAGGGAGTTGATGTCCAAATATCTTGCAAATGAGGTGATCGGACAAAGAAAAGAGTTTGATCACGAATACCGCATCATCCGCGCTAACGATCGGGCGGAGCGCTGGGTGCATGGATTGGGCAAGCTGGAATTCGACGCCAACGGTCAACTGATCAGAATGCATGGCACGATCCAGGATATCACCGAGCGCAAACGCCACGAACGGGAACTGGAAGCCGAAACCATGCTCGCCCAATCATTGAGCACGACGCTTGAATTACAGCCCCTTCTGGAACAGGTGCTAAAGGCCGCGCGTCATGCCGTTCCCGCCGCAGAAAAGGGCAGCCTGGCATTAATGGTTGACGAACAGCGCTTGCAGGTGCAGGCTGTCCATGGTTACCGGGAAACCAGCATCCTGGGATACACCTATCCCATATCGTGGGGATATGCCGGGCGCGTTGTGAGCGAACGAGGCCCTGTGTTCGTCTCCGATATTCAGCAGAACTCCGAATTACAGCAAGCCGCCGAGGATGCTCCGACAGAAGAAATCCGCGGATTGAGAAGCGCCATCGCCGTCCCACTGGTTGTCCGCGAAGCGATCATCGGGGTGCTGTCCCTGGAAAGCACGCGAACGGATGCCTTCCTGGAAGAGGATTTGCGCCTGCTGGTCAATTTTGCCGTTTCCACCGCGCTCATCATCGAACGCGCCCGCCTGTTCGACGAGACTCGCCGCCGTGCCACGGAGACCGCCGCCTTACTTCAAACATCACTGGCCTTGACAGATCTCAATCTGGAGAACATTCTGCAGACCATCGGAGAACGCGCCAGCGCACTTTTCCAATTGGACGCCTGCCGCATCTTCCTGACCGAGGAAGCGGAACAAGATACCCTGCGCTGTGTACTCGCCCTGGGCGAAAACCAGGATGCCTTGCTTGGCCTGAAGGTCAAATTCGGAGAAGGCGTCACGGGAAGCGTGGCCGCTCACGGTCAGGCCGAGATCGTCAATGATATGCAAAATGACCAGCGCGCCGTCCAGGTCAATGGCACACCAGACGAGGACGAGGCGATCATGTTCGCCCCGCTAAAACTGGGCGGACGGGTGATTGGCGTGATGAGCGTCAAACGCCTCGGTCTGGAACGACCGTTTTTCCCATCAGACCTGGAATTGCTGAAAGCCTTTGCTTCCATGTCAGCCTCTGCGGTTTCCAATGCGCGCTTGTTCGAAGCCACGCAACAGCGTTTGAAAGAACTGGAGATGCTCCATGAAAGCGGCCTGGTGCTCAACCAGTTCCTGTCGCCAAAAGAGATCGGGCAAAAGATCATCGAATTGCTCGAACAAAACATGCGCTGGCATCACACCACCATCCGTCTTTACCATCCGCAGAATGAAGCGTTCGAATTACTGGCGTTCAACCAGCCGGGGCTGGAGGACGAAGCAGAACGGCGCGAGGCGGAAAAACATTTCAACCAACTGATCGCCAAGCCCGGCGACGGATTGAGCGGCTGGGCCATCCAGCACGAACAGGTCGTCCGCAGCGGAGACCTGGGCAACGACCCACGCTACGTGGAAACGTACCCCGACCTGCGCTCCGGGCTGTACGTGCCGATGAAGGCGGGCCCGCGCGTCATCGGCGTCATCAGCATCGAAAGCGAGGATGCAAACGCCTTCAGCAAAGAAGATGAACGCCTGGTGTCCACGCTTGCCAACCAGACTGCCAGTGCGCTGGAGAACGCCCGCCTGTTCGAAGAGACCCGCCAGCGGGTGACCGAACTGGGAACGGTCAACCGCATTTCGATTGCACTGCGCGCCGTCTCGAAACAGGATGAAATGCTGGCCATCGTGCTGGAGGAAACACTGTCCGCGCTGAAGGCCGCACACGGTTCGATCAACCTGCTCAACCCGGCAACCGGAAGGATACACAGCGTCATTTCCCGCGGCTGGCTTTCCGAATTTACAGAACTGCCCATCGAACCCGGCGAAGGCATTTTCGGCAAGGTTTTCTCCAGCGGCAACGCGTACATCTCCCGCGATTTCATCAATGACTCGTTCACACTTCCCGAAGCGCGCGGCCGCCTGCCCGTCGGATGGGGCGGCGCCTGCATCCCGATCCGCTCCACAGAGGAGACAGTCGGCATCATGCTCATCGCCATACCCGGCGATCGCGAACTCAGCAAGGATGAAATCCGCCTGCTCGACACACTGGCCGAAATGACCGGGAATGCACTGCATCGCATGAAACTGCACGAGGAAACCGTCCATCGCGCCGAGGAGTTCGCGTCCCTGTATGAAACGAATAAGGCCATCAGCGCCGAGCATGAATTGAATTCGCTCCTGGAAACCATTGTGAAGAGCGCTGTGGCTTTGCTCCACGCGACAGGCGGAGGCATGTACCTGCACGACCCGGACAGCGATGAATTGGAGATGGCGTTCGCCACGCACACTTCCATTCCAATAGGGATACGCCTGCAGATCGGCGAGGGAGTCGCGGGGCGTGTGGCCCAGTCCCGCCAGCCGTTGAGGATTGATGATTATTCCAATTGGGATGGTCGCTCCCCGAAATACAAAGACACCCCAATTCGGGCTGTTCTGGAGGTGCCGATCCTCTTTGGGGGAGAATTGACCGGTGTGCTGGTGGCGCACGAGATTGGCGACTCAGAGCGCAAATTCACCGATGCCGATGAACGCCTGCTTTCCCTCTTCGCGGCCCAGGCCGCCGGGGCCATCCGCTCGGCGCGCCTGCGCGAAGAGACGGAACGCCGCCTGGAAAACCTGCAGGCACTGCGCGAAGTGGACCGCGTCATCACCTCCTCGTTCGACCTGCGCCCCATCCTGAACACTGTGGTCACCCACACGATCAGCCAGTTGGGCGTGGATGCGGCGGACATTTTGCTGTTGAACGCACCCATGCAAACCCTGGAATTTGCGGCCGGGTTCGGGTTCCACACACACTGGATCGAACGCACCAGCATACGCCTGGACGAAGGATATGCCGGGCACGCCGCACTCTCGCAAAAAACGGTCCGCGTCCCCAACCTGCCCGAAGCCGCCCCCGCCTTCAAACGCGCCAGCCTTGTGAACGACGAAAAATTCCTGGAATACTTCTGCGTGCCTCTCATAAGCAAAGGAGAAATCAAAGGCGTGCTGGAGGTGTTCCACCGCTCTCCCCTGCATACCAAACAGGAATGGATGGAATTGCTCGAAACGCTGGCCGGGCAGACCGCCATCGCCATAGACAACTCGCAACTCTTCGAAAACATGCAACGCTACAATCTCGAACTGTCCATGGCCTACGAAGCCACCATCGAAGGCTGGTCGCGCGCCATGGATCTGCGCGATGAAGAGACCGAAGGCCACACCCGCCGCGTCACCGAAAAAGCCGTGGTGCTGGCGCACTCCATCGGCATGCACGACGAGGAAGTCCTGCACCTGCGGCGCGGCGCGCTCCTGCACGATATCGGCAAGATTGGCATCCCCGACAACATTCTCCTCAAGCCAGGCCCTCTCACCGAACAAGAATGGGAGATTATGCGCAAACATCCCCAGTTTGCCCATCAAATGCTTCACCCCATTCAACACCTTCGTCCATCCATTGATATTCCATACCTGCACCATGAAAAATGGGATGGCACAGGCTATCCATTGGGATTGAAAGGCGAACAAATCCCACTGGCGGCGCGTATCTTTGCCCTCGTGGACGTGTACGACGCCCTCACCAGCGACCGCCCCTACCGAAAAGCCTGGTCGAAAGAGGACGCGCTCGAACACATCCGCGGACAAAGCGGGCAGCACTTCGACCCGAACCTGGTGGAAAAATTCCTGCAATTATTCGCGCACGAAGCCGATTAACGTTTCACGCACACCAGCCCCTTCAAATACGCCCCCTCGGGAAAATTCAACGCGACAGGATGATCGGACGCCTGCGCGAGGTGCTCCACGATCTGCGCATCCACACCCGCATCCAAAGCGGACGCGGCCACGATGCGCTGGAACAACCCTGCGTCCACCCCGCCCGAACACGAAAACGTGACCAGAATCCCTCCCGCGCGCAGCAACTTGAACGCCAGCAGGTTGATGTCCTTGTAACCGCGCGCCGCCTTCTCGGCCTGCGCGGCCGTGGGCGCGAACTTGGGCGGATCGAGGATGACCATATCGAACGCGCGTCCCTCATCGCGGAATTTCCGCAACAACTGGAAGATGTCCCCCTCGAGTCGCGCGTGACGTTCGGCGGGCAACCCGTTCGAGGCGACATTCCCGCTGACGAGTTCCAGCGCATCGGCAGACGAATCCACCGACAGCACGGACTTCGCCCCTCCCGCCAGCGCGTTGACGGTGAATCCGCCCGTGTAGCAAAAGCAATCCAGCACGTCGCGGTCCTTCGCCAGTTCGCGCACGCGCAGACGGTTCATCCGCTGGTCGAGATAGAAGCCCGTCTTGTGTCCCTCCGCAAGGTTGACGGTGAATTTCAGGCCGTGTTCGTGGATGGTTAATGGAGAATGGAGGATGGAACCGCGCAGAAGACCTGTGATGGGTTGCAAGCCTTCCAATTCGCGCACGTCGGCGTCGGAGCGTTCGTAGATCGTGGATAGCCCCGTCTCTTCGAGCAAAATATCCGCAATGGTTTCCTTCCAGAATTCCGAGCCTGTCGTCAGCGATTGCAGGACGAGCACATCATCGTAACGATCCACGATCAAGCCTGGCAACCCATCCGACTCGGCGTAAATCAAACGAAACGCGTCGGTGTCACGTTTCAGGTTCCAGGTTTCACGTGCATGAATAGCCGATTTGATTTTGCGGCGAAGGAAATCCACATCCACAGGTTCATCGTCAAACGTCCAGACGCGGGCGCGGATCTGGGATTGGGGCGAGTAGGCGGCGCGGGCGAGGAAATCGCCTTTCGAGGAGAGCAGGTCCACGGTCCCGCCTGAAGCGGGCTCTTCATCCACGCGTTGAATCGCGCCAGAGAAAATCCACGGGTGGCGGCGGAACAGACTCTTCTCGCGTCCAGGTTTGAGATGGATGGGCATAATTCAACTTTCGTCAGGAAACGGTTTGATGCGCTCCATCCAGATCGCGGGGTCTTCCACGGGATGGAAACCGAAGCGGGAATACAACTCGTGCGCGTCGCGGGTGGCGAGCATCCAGCGGCGCACGTTTTTCAGGTCGGGATGTGACATCACGCTTTCGAGCAACCACTTGCCCAATCCGCGGCCGCGATACTCCTCGTGGATGAAAACGTCCATCAGGTAGGCGAAGACGGCGCGGTCGCTGAGGACGCGCGCCATGCCGATTTGCCGTGACCCCTCATAAAGTCCGAAGGGAAGCGAGTTTGCGAAAGCGCGTTCGGCGGCATCGCGCGGACGTCCCTGCGCCCAGTAGGCGCGTTTCAGAAAATCACAAATGACATCGAAATCGAGGCGGGTGGGATCAGTGCTGATGAGAAACTCATCGCGGCGGGATTCAAAAATTTCTGGCATGGTGCGAGTCTATCACAGGTGGTATTATCTCCTGCCATGAAGAACATTTCCCTCCTGAAACGGATGGGCTGGATGCTGTTGGTGATCTCCATCCAGTTCATCTACTTCCCCACCAGCCAGGCCACCAGCGGCGGGATCGCGCCCAAACTGCCGATTGACGTGATTCCCGTATATCCCATCTGGGTGGTGCCGTATTTTCTTTGCTATCCACTTTGGCTGTTCGGCATCATCTGGGCGCTTCTCAAATTGGAAGACCGCGACTTCCGCGCCTTTACCGCCGCGGCGCTGTTCACGCTGGGCATCGGCAACCTGACGTTCTTTTTTTTCCCAACCTACGTTGACCTGCCCTTCATCACAGGGGACGACTTTTTTTCGGAGATTTTGCGCGCCATTCAGATCGCGGGCGGGACTCACGCCGCGCTCCCCAGCGCGCACAATTTCATCACCATGCTGATGATGGCTTCCGCGATCCACCTCTACCCGCGCCGGCGCTGGCTGTGGATCGGGATTTTGGTGACAGTCGCCCTCTCGACGTTGTTCACGGGACAGCACTACATCCTCGACGTGGTGGCGGGTCTCGCGCTTGGCTGGCTGGGATTCCGCTTCGGATTGTGGTGGGTGGAGAGGAAAAATTAGCGACATGTTCAAACCCATTCGTTGGAAAACTTTTCCGAAAGATTTTATCCGCATCCAAATCGGATTCTTCCTCTTCGGCTTGGCCATCACGTTGATGATCCGCGGCAACATCGGGACGAGCGCCTGGGCGGTGCTCGATGTGGCGCTCTCCAAAATTACGGGCCTCTCGGTCGGGACATTGACCGTGCTGGTCGGGTTTGCTGTCCTTTCGGGCGCGCTGATTCTGCGCGAGCCCATCGGCTGGGGGACGCTGGCGAACATCCTGTCCATCGGGCCGTGGGAGGATTTCTGGCTCGCACGAATCCCGTCCGTGACGGATAACCTGTCCCTGCAAATCGCGATGCTGTTGACGGCCATCGCGCTGATGGGACTCGCCTCCGCCATCTACATCGGCGTGGAGGCGGGTGCGGGTCCGCGCGACAGCATGATGCTGGCAATCAAGCGGACAACGGGAGTCAGCATCCGCGCCGCGCGCGGCGCCATCGAAGTGACCGTCGTCACGGTGGGTTGGCTGTTGGGAGGTCCCGCAGGAATCGGGACGCTCGTCTTCGCGCTGCTGATAGGGCCTTCGGTGCAATTGGGATTCAAGTTGTTGAAAGTGGAACCGCACAAGCCCGTGGAGATCGCGGCGGTGGTGGAGGATTGAGCGAAGGCTCACACCATCAACCCTACAAGCGTATAATAAGGCAACGTTCGGGTTTGGCAGGATAAACGGAGTGAGCAATGCCATCAGAACCGCAAAAAAAGCATGAAATCCATATAGACGGAAACGTCACGAACAGCAGTATCATCATCGGGGACGAGAATGCTGTTTCATCGTCAACTGCTGGCGGGAATCTGTCAACGGAACATTCCACCGCCGCGCAAACATCTGGGAGGGTGAACATGCCATTGCTGCGCTTGACACAGAAAATCGAAAAAGAAGATACATATCGAATCGAAATGGCGTTCGAGGACGACGGTTCGCGTCAAACTGCGGAGGCGCTTTTCGATTTCAAGGTGACGCCCGAAGATCGTGCGGATTTGCGTTGGTACATGGAGGATTACCTTCAATACCCTCTTGACCCTGCTCCTGAAATTGCCAGACGCATCGAAAAACGAATGAAGGAACTTGGCGGCGAGTTATTCAAATTAATTTTCAAAAACGAGAAGGCCTCCCGACTATGGGCCAAGATCGAAGACAAGTTAGATGATACGCGTGTCGAAATCGTGACCGATGTAAAAGGGGCGGTTGCACTTCCGTGGGAACTTTTACGTGATCCTGAAACTGATGCTGAAATCGCTCTGCGTGCCAGCGCGTTTGTGCGCGCTCATCATTCTGCGTCCCGCAAAGCCGAGCAGCCCCAGCCCGCGGACAAGGTGCGGATTCTGCTGGTGATCTGCCGCCCAGGCGGAGGGGACGATGTGCCGTTCCGTTCGGTGTCGGGACATCTGCTCAAAGGGCTCACCGACGCGGCGCGCGAGCATTTTGAATTGGACGTGCTGAGACCGCCGACGTTCGAGCAGTTGAGCAAGACCCTGCGAAACGCGAAAACAGCGGGCAAGCCGTATCACGTGGTTCATTTTGACGGGCACGGCGGCTACCTCAACACGGACACGGACAAACCTGCCGCGTGGCTGCGTTCCTTGATCCCCCTCATGTTGAGCGGACCGCGCGACGGCTCGCATGGCTATCTCTTCTTCGAACATCCCAAGCCCGACGGCGACAACGAAAACACCCAACTGGTGGATGGTCCCGCGCTGGGCAGGTTGCTGGCGGAGACCGATACGCCCGTGCTCATCCTGAATGCCTGCCGTTCGGCGCACGCGGAATTCCAGGAGAAGCCCGACGTGCAAAAGGAAGTGGACGAGACGCATTCGCAGGTGCGGGCGTTCGGTTCGCTGGCGCAGGAGGTGATGAACGAAGGCGTGGCGGGCGTGGTGGCGATGCGCTACAACGTCTACGTGGTGACCGCGGCGCAGTTCGTGGCGGATTTGTACGCCGCGCTGGCAAGCGGGCAGGGACTCGGCGAAGCCGTGAGCATGGGACGCAAGCAACTTGCCGCCCAGCCGCTGCGCGAGATCGCCTTCGACCCGATCGCGTTGCAGGATTGGTCGGTGCCAGTGGCGTACGAAGCCGCGCCCATCCAATTGTTCCAAAAAATATCGGGCACGGGGACCGTGCCCCTACGGATAGACGTGTCGAAAAAAGTCGGCGCGGTGGACAACCTCCCGCGTCCCGACGTCGGGTTTTTCGGACGCGACGAGACCATCCTGGCGCTCGACCGCGCCTTCGATTCGCAGTCGGTGGTGTTGTTGCATGCCTACGCGGGCAGTGGCAAGACGATGACCGCCGCCGAGTTCGCGCGCTGGTACGCAGGGACGGGCGGGTTGCGCGGTCCGATCCTGTTCACGTCGTTCGAGCAATACAGACCGCTGGCGCAGGTGCTATCCGCCGTGGAGGAGACGTACCGCCCCCTGCTCGAAGCGAACAACATCCAATGGCTGGCGTTGAGCGATGACGACCGCCTGAACGTCGCCATGCAAATCTTCCAGCAGATTCCCCCGCTGTGGATCTGGGACAACATCGAGCCGATCCACGGATTCCCCTCGGGCGCGGACTCGGCCTGGAGCGAGGCCGAACAGCGCGAGTTGCGTTCCTTCCTGCAGATCGTGACGGGGCAGACCAAGACCAAATTCCTGCTGACCTCGCGCCGCGACGAACGCGACTGGCTGGGCGACATCCCCAAACGCGTGAGCCTGCCGCCCATGCCGATGCAGGAGCGCGTCCAGTTGACGCGTGCCCTGGCTGATAAGCATGGCAGGAAACTCACCGCCGTGAAGGATTGGCTTCCGCTCCTGCGCTTTACGCAAGGCAACCCGTTGACCATCACCGTCATCGCGGGACAGGCTTTGCGCGACGGCATCACCACGCCAGAACAGATTCAAGCCTACCTGAACAAACTGCATACAGGCGAAAAAGCCTTCGAGGACGAAGCGGGCGAAGGACGCTCGAAATCGCTCGGCGCGTCGCTCAGTTACGGCTTCGAGCATGGCTTTTCTGATGAAGAACGCAAGGTACTGGCACTTTTATATTTCTTTCAGGGTTTTGTCTTTGAAGGTACGTTGAGAATGATGGGCGGAGAGGAATATGACTGGAGTATATTAGAGCCACGTCAATTCGATTCAAAGAAAATGACCGCACTCTTGGATAGTGCATCCGAAATTGGCTTGTTGATTCCTCATGGCGATGGCCGTTACACCATCCATCCTGCCTTACCGTGGTTTTTTCATTCCCTGTTCGAGCAATATTACTCTCCGCTACAAAATTTTGGAGAGGGAGCGGGAATGAGAGCACTCCGCGCCTTTGTCGAGGCTATGGGTAAAACTGGTGATTATTGCCATGACCAATATGGATTTGGCGAAATCAATCTTGTTTCGCTTTTACAACTCCATCTATCTAATTTGCTTTACGCTCGTTCTGTAGCACGTCAATATGATTGGTGGAACGCCCTTACCAGTATTATGCAAGGGCTAAATATGTTTTATTATCATACAGGCGGTCGTCTTGAATGGAAGCGATTAGTTGAAGAAATCATCCCCGACTTTTTTGATGAAAACGGTGTTCCGCTACCCGATCGTGGTGATGAGTGGCTGATAGTCACAGACTATGTTGTGTTTCTTGCTATCGAAGAACGGAATTGGGAAAAAGCAAAGGAATTCGAGCAAAGACGGTTAGAGTGGAATACATACCATCATAATGATCTTTTGACTCGAGCTGTCGAAACGCTGAGCTCCGAAGAAAAGAATTCTTTACGGTCGTTAGGCATTTCGCTTGGTTTTATGGGTGAAATCCAGCGTGAGCTTGGTGAAGCAGATTGTGTTGAATATTATCAAAGGGCAATCGCGATACTGGAACTGATAGGGGATAATGCCGTTGTCTCTAAATATTCGTTTAATATCGGCCTCAGCTACATAAATCTCCCATCTATTCGCGACCTGAATACTGCGGAAAAATGGTTTTCCCGAAGTTTAGATTCTAGTCCAACAGATGACAATCGTGGGCAAAGCAAGACATTGTCTGCGCTTGGATCAGTTTCACATGAACGATTCAATGAAGCTCGAGAAAAAAACGCTTCCAAAGAGGAGCTTATTGGGTATCTCAACACTGCTGGAGATTATCACCATCAGGCCCTTGCTACCTGCCCCTCTACCGCTATTACCGAATTATCTGAGATACATACCAATATTGCACATATATATTTTGAATTAGATGCTTTTGATATTGCCTTAAAACATGTAAACCAAAGCATCTACTTCTGTGAAATCGGCAATGATTTGTATAATGCAGGTAATGCTCGCTTCAACGTGGCTTCAATTCTAAAAAGCGCTCACCGTTATTCTCACGCGCTGCTGTACGCCAAGTCCGCGCTGCGGAATTTCGAGATCTATCAGGGGCGGGCGAAGGATATGGAAGATCAAACCAAGTATTTGATTGGTGAGATTGAAAAGTTGATGAAGGAGAGACCCTAAAGGTTTCTTTCGTTAACCTTCGTCACGTTTGGCAAGAGAGTCTTGCATATCAAGGCAACTGATTGTCGGGAAAACCTTTAGGGTCT
>QZIJ01000029.1 GCA_003598975.1 Anaerolineaceae bacterium
CTCCGAAAACCGCACTCACCCGCAAAGGTAAAACGAAAAAGGGGCAAAACGAAAATCCCCGCGACGTCTTCCTCGCCGCGCTTGGTCAAGCTGTCCTGAATGACCATGTGCCCGGCTCGCTCAGCCTTGGCGTTTGCAACAGTGTCGCCACTGCTCAAAAACTTTTTGCAACCCTCGCGTCCGGCGCGCCCATAAAAGTCATTCTGCTTACCTCACGCTTCCGTCCGCAAGACCGCAGCCAACATCTCAATGAGCTCCTCGAATTTGAACGCGCCCGCAAAGACGCTACCAAAAACAACACTCAAATCTCGCACTCAGGTCTCATTTGCGTAAGCACCCAAGTTGTCGAAGCGGGCGTTGACATCTCCGCCCGCCGTCTCTGGGCGGAACTCGCTCCGTGGCCGTCAACCCTCCAGCGTCTTGGGCGTCTCAATCGCGATGCCCGACTCAATGGAGAAGCCCAGGCTTTCGTGTTTGAACTGCCGCCAGAAAAAGCAGAAAAAGGCAAAAAAAACGCGCCAACAGGCCCTTATGAGGCTACGGATATCGCCGACGCCAAAAAAATCGTCACCCCGCTTGCAAAAGAATGTGACGCCGCGACAAACAGGCCAATTCGCGAAATACTTGAACAACTCACAACCGACAGCACCATCGAAGAGCGCATCAAAAACTCCTTTCGGGCAAAGCCGGAACCATTCCCCCGCGCTTTCGATGTCCATGGTCTGTTTTTCACTGAGCCGGACGCTTTTGGCGGCTTTACCGATGTCAGTCCCTGGATTCGAGGTAACGACGCTAATGCTGATGTCACTGTCTTCTGGCGTGATTGGGATGCCGCGAAAAAAAGTCCCAATGCGCCTGAGTTTTCCGGCCCGGCTTACCAGCGCTACGAGGGCTGCCCGGTTACTGTATACCGGCTTCGCAGCTTCGTTGATCTCGCCAAAGCCGCTTTCATCTGGAACGACAAAGCAGGAAAATGGGAGGCCATCCGCGCCGCTGACATTTGTCCGGGAATGGTCATCCTTTTACCCGCCGCTGCTGGCGGTTATTCTGAAATTTCAGGATGGACGGGCAATAAGAGATCCAGATTCGCGAGCCCGCTTCCGCCGCCCGGTCCATTTGACGCCGACAGCGATGTCGATGACAAACTGACTGAAATGAAAAGGCAATGGGTCGCATTGGATCAACATCTTGCCGCTGTCGCTTTTGATGCTGAACGAATCGGTAAAGCGCTCGCTCTGCCCGACCCCCTGCTTATTGCTCTTACCCGTGCAGCCTCTCTTCATGACATCGGCAAATCTTTCCCCCAATGGCAAGACACGCTTCCAGAGCCGCGCCCCGACGCAATCACGCTTTGGGCTAAAGCCCCATGTTTTACAAAACGTGCCGGAATGCGCCACGAAGCCGCTTCAGCGCTGGCCGCATGGCATTGTTACTATCGCACCGGCATCGCTCATTTTTCCGCGCTGACCATTTACCTCATTGCCGCACACCACGGCCTTGTGCGGACTGGACTGGCATCCCGCGTCAACGCACCGCAGCCGAATGTTTGCGGCATTCCCGTCACAATCCCGCCGCCGGAATTGCCATGGCGCCCGAACTCGCCAGACAAGTGGATGCTTGATTTCACGTGCGCCCAAGACGGCACCGATGGCGAGTTCTCCAAGGACGCCGATGACAGAGATGTTTTTATACCTGCTGCGCCAGGCTGGACAGCCCTTGTCGCCGACCTTCTTGGTGGTTGGGAAGCGAATGCCCCGCAGGTTGCCGCGGGCGCTGTACCCAATAACGAACCGCATGCTTTGAATCCATTCAACCTTGCCTTTCTCGAAGCTTTGCTTCGCGCCGTCGATTGGCGTGTGTCGGCAAATGAAACCGGCATCCCTGCCGATTCGATAAATCCGCAAACTACTCCGGAAGAAAAATCATGAGAACCTTTTCCCATTCGCCGCTTTCTGTAGTCAAACTGCCCGGATTGCACTTGGACACCCTCGGCCACTACTTCGCCGCACTTGGCCTTCTACGTCTCACCGCTCGCAAGTGGACCACCGTCAATGGCTGCTGGCGTGACGGCGTTTTTTGTCTTGTGGGTGGCCCGCAAGACTTCACCGAACTCGAATCGTTCGTCCTCAATGTCGGAGCGAACAATCAATGGACGCAATACACAATAAATAGACCTAAGAACACTCAGAGCGATTCACCAGAAAAAAAAGCCCGCGACTTGGCTATCTGGTTGGCAAGAGATACAGGTGAAACTGAGGCGACATTAGCGCAATCTCATGTTGCGGCGGGACTACGTCGTGAATTTAATCCAGTTTTTGGCACCGGCGGCAATGCGGGAAAGCGCAATTTTTCAAAGGGATGGGAAAAAGCAAGAGACGCGGTGAGGGCGGTGGTGCCGTCCGCATCACGAAGAGGCAAAAAAAAGACTGAAACTCAACCTATGGTATTGCTTCCACCCATAATGCCAACGCAAGCTAGGCAAGACCTCAAGCCGTTTCTTTACGGCGAGGCCTGTTCGCTCCTTGCCGATTACGGTGCGGCCTGTTGGTTCAGTGCGGCAAACAAGATTTACAATTTCAGTCCTGATAAGCCTTATCGAGAAGGACAAATCACCCCGTGGGCAATGTTGCTGGCTTGTGAAGCTTTTCCTTTGCTTGTAGGCTCGACTTCGCGACAAATAGGTTCTCAGCGCCAAGGAACCGGCGCTTTCCCGTTTGTCACCCAAGGAGCCGCGCCGGAAGCGGAGAAGGAAGCGAGCGTTGTTGAGGGTGAATTCTGGGCGCCTATCTGGGGTAGACCACTTTCGCTTGCCGAAGTTTCCGCTCTTTTCAAACGTGGTCGCGCCGAAGTCAATGGGCACGGAGCAATCACCTCCGCCGCCTTTGCAGCCGCAATTATCCAAAAGGGAACGGACAGCGGTCTTGCGGAATTTCGCCGTTTCTCACTTTTGCACACAACAAGTACGCAAACTTTTGAATCGCGCCTCGCATCGGTTCATCCACTCAGCACCAATACCGATGCGGCACAATCAACTGCCGTCTCTCGCATTATCCGCTTTCGCGACGCGCTTCCCCGCGAATACAAAAAGGGGAAGTCGTGGATCTATTGCGGCCTGCAAGGCCCCATCGACAACGCCCTCGTTCGTCTCGCCTCCGCTGGAAAAAACGCCGAACTCCGCACAGAAAGATCATGGAATTTGCTTGATGCCGTTTTTGCCTCCCTTGAAAAAACGGCGAATAACAAAACCTACCGCGAACGTGAGCCGCAGTTGAATTTATTTCCTGTTTCGTGGGCGATTTCGCTTCTTGAACACGAACACGAAATCACTCCGGAACTGCGCATCGCCATCGCGCTTGCGACACTTCGGGCCGACGGCCAGAAAGACACCCCGTTTTACAAAACAACCGCGCCACTTCTCGCCTACCGTATCGGCGTTGTTCCCGCATGGAAAAGCAACTGGCGTAAAATTAAAATCGCAAAAAACCCGCCGTTGCGCGTCGTGTGGAGCCAACGCGGACTCGCCGAAAACTTGTGCGCCATTATCCAGCGGCGCGTATCGGTCGAAAGCGACGGTGATGGCGTGCCACCGTTCAACACGCAACTCCCGCTTTCAATTGGGGATGTTTTTGAGTTTCTGCACTATGAAATTGACGACGCCCTCATCGAACGCTGGCTCATCCGCTTCATGTTGTTTGATTGGAGTTTTGTCGCGGACGCCGACCGCCGAAAAATTTCCTCCATTCTGGAGCCACCCCCAGTCATGCCGCCGCCACAATCATCGCCGGAACTTCTTCATGCGTTTTTTCGCCCGCTTTTTCACAATTATACTTTTTCCCAATTGGATAAAAACAAGGCGAAGTCGAAAGGAGACAGCAGCTCTGCTGAAAAGAAAAGGCAAGCCGTTGCCCCGACTGCCGGAATGTTGCGTCCGTTCGTTGCATTGCTTTCCCGCGGTGATGCCGCCGCCGCGCAACAAGCCGCCTTTGGCCGTTACAAATCTTTTTTGAAAGAAACCGTCGATTTCGGCGACGAAAACGAATTCGCGCTCGAAAATGCAAATTCGCTCCGTTTGCTTGCAGCCATGCTTTTACCAGCACCGCCGGCAAATGTGGTGAAAACATTTTCGCGTTGGAGTTTCCCGACCCGAAATGAATAGCAGTCATGACAAAGCGTCTCACTCGCAAACAATTTAACCAAAGGACTCTACAATGAATGAACCCGCACTGAACGCATCCGAACTTCTGAATGGCACCCAAAACCGCCTTGTGATTCAGGCAACTTTACAGCCCGTTGCCGGAAAAACGCGCTTTCAACCCGCCGGGTTCCCTGAAATCGGACACGTCATTTACAAGGCGCCCGACGGCAAAAAAGTCTGCATCGTCGACAGCGCCGCCAGTATGGCGAACCACTTGGAAACGGTGTGTGTCAACCCCTTTGATTTAAGCATGGTAAGTGAACTTGAGGGCCTGCCCTATCTGCAATGCGTCACCGGAGATAACAAGGACGAAGTTGTCGTCACCTCGCTTTCCGAAGGGCACCGTCTCGCGTCGGACTATTTCTTGAAAGGCAAACGTCTCAAAGGCGATACGCTTGATACCAAATTATTCGGGGATTTTTTACGTGACGATGAATTTCAACTCAGAAATCTTGATAAAAAGACTCACCCTTTGCCCTCGCAATGGTGGGATGTTTTCAGAACGATTTTCCGTTACGATCCGAACTCTCTTGTCCACGGCATTCTTTTCCCTGCGCTCGGAATTAAACTGCCGCGTTTGCTCACCGCTACGCTGGATGCTTCTGGCGCTGATCGGGTTGCAACTTCAGGCGTAAAATTTGACAAGCTCGGCAAAACAACTTCCGGCCAGCCGATTTTTGCCAAAGACGAGGAAACCGCCACCGAAATCCGCGCCACATTTGTCATCGATCTGTCACTTATCCGCTCTTTCGGACATGGGAATGACCATGGCCTCAACACCGCTCAAAAACAATTTCTTCTTGGTTTTGCACTTTGGAAAATAAAAAAACTTCTGGAGAAGTCTTTCCGTTTCCGCTCTGAATGTGACTTGGAACTCATCGGCCTGAAAATCGATGATGAAACAAAAGACATTCCGGCGCTCGCAATCAACATCGGAGACCTCATCTCCCAGTCCGGATTTCAAGACCCGCGAATTACAAAAATATATTGGACGGTGGACGATTTGTTTAAAGCGGCCAAAGACGAGCCTGACGGCGGGAATGAAGACGACTCTCCCGCCTCTGATGAAAATGAACAATCTGACGACAATGACTAATCCTCCGGAGACAAAAGCATCATGCGAATTCTCTTGAAACAAAACTTCCCGATAGGGCGGTTCCATGCGAATCCATGGCGGGCATTCGCGTTTGACGACCCTTATGGCGAGTGGCCGCCTAGCCCTTGGCGGCTTTTGCGTGCGATTCTCTCCCGCAGTTTTCAATTTTCCCGCGAGTTGTATACAGACGAACAGCAATACCTCACTGATGAACGACTCCGCGAACAACTTGTCCGCGCGTTTTGCTCAAGTAAAATTTCGTGGCGCTTGCCGACTGGTTCGTGGCGAGGGCCAGGGATACAACAATATCAACCGTCTGAGTTCAAATATGCATATCCAACTCCACGAAAATTTGATGTGTATGCGTTCGATGAGTCGTTCCGAAATAGCTTAAGAAATGATGCTTTACAGTTTGCATCCAATGTCGTCTTTGTTTCCCTATATCAAAACAAGGATAAAAAAAGCATCATCGAGGCCTTTGGAACTTCAATGAATCTTCTTTTGACAATTAGCGAAGTTTCGCCAGAATTGGCTAAGGCGTATAAAAAGCACGTTAAAGGCGAAGGATTGAAGCCGACAAAATACAAACACTACTTCTCTGATGCAAAAACCTACAACACCACCAAGGTCAAAGACAATTTCTGGGTCACGCCGGAGGAAGGCGAACCGTTGTATTGGTTATTCGAATCCGGAAACAATTCACTTTGGGGAAACGGTGTCTTACCCCATCTCGATGAATGCCTGGCGCGGATGACCTATTTTGGCCGCGCCGAGTCCATCACATGCATTGAACGCGTGGAAAACGATTCAGCCACCATCCTCCCCAATTGCGAACTGCGCGCTTTCCGCACCGCGATCGCTGTACCAGTACTGTGTCCGACCGATGATGCTACATTCGCCCAAGTTGCCTGCTCTACAGGCGAAAAGGCCATTGCCAATTCCACTACGCCGCCCGGCGCAGTTTGGAAATACGCGGAGCGACCAGCAGTTTCCAAAATCATCCGTCCGCTGAAAGCAGCAAGAGAATTCTCACCGGTATCCATTGTGCAATTTGCTGTCGGTGGGCGTGTCTTTCCACCGCTCAAGTCATGGCTTCGTATAACGGAAAAATTTCGCGGCATTACCATTCGCCATGTCGCACGGCGCTGCATGGGGGACCCAAAAATTCGGTTTCATGAACTCCCACCAGAGATCCGCGCCAAATATTCTTTGCTGACCGGTAAGGACGCGAACGGCAAGCGGTTGTCAGGGCATCGACACGCCGCGTTTTTCCTTATCCCCGATCGACAAGGCAAACCTTCGCGCCTCATTTGTTACCGCAAGGAGCCATTTACCTCGGAAGAGCAATCTGCCATGCTTGCTGCCTCAGAAACTCCGCTTGCCTGGGTTTTTAGTAGCAACGACTTGCTGCTGCGCCTCGTGCCGTTGCCCAGAGAGACCCCTCTGCCGCCCGCTAAAAATATTTTTGAAGAATCCAAAGTCTGGGAGACGCTCACGCCTTATATCCCGCCGCTTCATGTTTTAACCAGCAACGGCAAACCGAAACGAGGGGCAGAAATAGAAACACAGATAAAAAACCATCTTGAAGGATTCGGTCTGCCGAGCGCGAACGTGGATATTCTATCTTCGCAACACGAACCTGTTCAATGGATGAAAGTCCATCGTCCCAGACGCTCCCGAGACAACCAAACCAATGATGACAAACGCGGTTACCGCATCCGCCTTACTTTTTCCAAATCTGTCAAGGGACCGATTTTCCTCGGACACTCTTCCCATTTCGGTCTTGGATTATTTGCTGCCGTTGAGTGAGGAGAGGGATCCGCTTGGCTGAAGGAGTATACGATATGACCGAGGCGAAAAGCTGGCACAGCAGGCTTCCTTATGCGCCTGACCTTTGACGAGCCGGTTTCGTTGCCGTTTCCGGGATTCGGTCACAGCTCTCATTTCGGGCTTGGCCTGTTTGCCGCGGTAGGGAATTGCCCATAGCCACATTTGACAATTCTTAAGTTGAACTTCATAATTGTCACATGAAATATTTTCAAAGAACCCTCGAAAACGAAATCACCAGGGCTGGGAAAGGCTTCCCGGCCGTCCTGCTCACCGGTCCCAGGCGGTCCGGCAAGACCACGCTTTTGCGCCATCTTTATCCGGAGCATGAGTACGTCCTGCTGGAAGATCCGGACGTGCTGGCCCGCGCGGGGGCCGATCCCAGGGCCTTTCTCGACGCCCTCTCCCTTCCCGTCATCCTTGACGAGATCCAGAATCTCCCTGAGCTGTTACCGTATATCCGCTCGCGCATCGACGCGGACCCCGCAAAAAAGGGGCTCTGGTTTCTGACCGGTTCGCAGGAGGCGCCGCTGATGCGCGGTGTCTCGGAGTCCATGGCCGGACGCGCCGCCGTCTTCTCGCTGCTGCCGCTGTCCGCCGAGGAGTCGCCGCTGGTATCCCCCTTTCTGGGCGGATTTCCCGAAGCGCTCGCCGCGCCCGAGGTCGCCGACATCTGGTTCCGCTCCTATGTGCTGACCTATCTGGAGCGTGATGTCCGCGCCATCGCCGCCATCCGCGACCTGGTCACCTTCCGCCGTTTTATCGGCCTGCTCGCCACCCGCTGCGGCCAGATGCTGAACAAGACCGATCTGGCCGCGCCCCTGGGTGTCAGCGTCCCGACGCTCAGCCAATGGCTGGGCATCCTTGAAATCACCGGGCAGATCATCCTGGTGGCGCCCTGGTATGAAAACTACGGCAAACGGTTGGTGAAAACCCCCAAGCTCTATTTCACCGACTGCGGTCTGGCCGCATCGCTCCTTGGTATCCGCGACGAAGCCGCGCTGGCGCAATCCCCCTTTCGCGGGGCACTGTTCGAAAGCCTGGTAGCCTCGGAAATCCTCAAGTACCGGCTAGGCCGCGGGCTGGAGCGGGGGCTGTACTATTTCCGCGACCGTCAGGGGCTGGAGGTGGATTTCATAGTCGATAACGGCAACAGGCGTCTCTTTCTCATCGAGGCCAAAGCCACCCAGACCCCCATGCCGGATGACGCCCGCGCGATTGTGCGCTTATGGCCGTCGCTCCCGGTCTCCGTCCGCGCCAGGGCTTTTGTCGTCTGCGACGATGCCGCGCCCGCCCCGATCCCGCTCTGCCCGCGAGTCAGCTCTGTAAGCTGGCGCGGGCTGCACAAAGCGCTTGCAGACGAGCAAGCGGGCAGCTCAACCTGAACCCGACACGGTGGAGGGCGCCATCCGGCACAGGCGTGAAGAATAATAGGCTACCCAAGAATTAAATAGGCTACTATAGGCTAATCGATGTGGTATCTTGCTGCTATGTCGAATTTTACCATCACAAGGCTTGAATCTCTGCCCATGCAGCCGGCCACCGTCTGGCTATTGGGTGAGTGCATGCAGGCACGCGGCCGGCAGGAGATGCGGATACGGCAGCGGCCGGAAGTTCTTGAGGCTCTGCGCGAACAGGCCATGATTCAGAGTGTTGAATCTTCCAACCGCATCGAAGGTGTAACGGTGGCCGCCAACCGGCTGCGGCCGATTGTCCTGGAAAATGCCAAACCGTTGGACCAACCAGAAGAAGAACTGGCCGGGTACCGTAAGGCCCTGGACTGGATCTTTTCCCGAAAACGCCGTGTACCTCTTTCGTCCGAAGTCGTCCGCAAACTCCATGCCCTGGCACAGGGGGGCGCCTCGGGTGATTCCGGCCAGTTTAAATCGCGCGATAATGAGATTATTGAAATACTGCCGGACGGGGAAGGGCGCGTGCGGTTTGTGCCCACATCGGCCAAGGACACTCCGCGGGCCGTGGAAGCGCTTTGTGAAAGCTATCTGCATCTCCGGGGCATTGAACAGGTCCCGGTCCTGCCGCTGATCGCCGCCTGCGTGTTCGATCTGCTTTGCATCCATCCGTTTCGAGACGGCAACGGCCGTGTTTCACGCCTGTTGACGACCTTTCTTCTCATGCAGGAAGGCTTTTCAGTATGCCGCTACATCAGCCTGGAGAGGCTGGTCGAGGATCGCAAGGAACAATACTACAACGTGCTTGCGCGGTGCTCGGCAGGCTGCCATGAGGGGCAAAACGACATCGCCCCCTGGTGGAACTACTTCCTCTCCGTCCTGCGACACGCTTATGGTGATTTTTCCCAAAAGGTCGAAAATGCCTCAGGCCGTCCAACCAAGAGCGACCTGCTGCGCCAGGCCATCATGGACCAGGTTGGGTCGTTTGCGCTTTCAGAAATCCTTGTGTTGTGGTTCCAGCGGCCAGTCCGCAGCTAGCCAAAAAGGTGCTACTGGCTATGAAAGCGGGAGGAATGGTGAAAATCGCGGGCCGCGGAAGAGGCGCGGTATGGGAGGTTATCAGAAAGAAAGCCGGAGGGCGGTGAAGGATTTTTAAGCGCACAAGATTTCCTGCAGGCAAAAGAGACATCGAAATGTCTGTTGAAAGGTCAAAGCGGCGGATCTGAAAGACAACATGGATTTAACCCGGATCGAATTGTTAACGGACAAGGATATTGCGCTGATCGAGATGTTGCCGATCCTTAAACGGAAAACAGGGAACGACCGAACATGCAGGCTATGACAATAAAGCAAATACTCAAAATACTTCAGCGCGGTGAATCTGAAACTGTAGAATTCAAGAGGGTTTTTGACCGTGAGTCGATCGAAACCTTGAGTGCCTTTGCCAATACCCGCGGGGGACGGATCTTTGTCGGCATATTAGACACGGGCCAGGTACTCGGTGTTGAGGTCGGCAAGGAGACCATTCAAAACTGGATCAACCAGGTGAAGCTGAGCACTGTCAACGCGCTGATCCCAGACGTTGAGCTCTTGACCATCAAGAAAAAGTCAGTTGCGATGCTCTCTGTACCGGAATACCCGATCAAGCCGGTTTCCTGCCGGGGAAGATATTTTAAACGTGTCAACAACGCCAATCACCAGATGACCGTCTCGGAGGTGGTCAACGAACACCTGAAAACTTTCAACACCAGTTGGGACTACTATGTCGATGATTTTCACACGGAAGCCGACATTTCGCTTGAGAAGGTCCAGACGTTTATCGAAAGAGTCAACCGGACCAGGGAAATCCCCAGCCAGGATGATCCTCTAACCCTGCTGCGCAAATTCGAACTGTTGCGGGACGGCCGGATCACCCGCGCCGGCTTTTTCCTCTTCATGGCTGGTGAGTCGAGCCTGAGCACCATTGAGCTGGGCCGCTTTCAAACTCCCACCCTCATCAAGGACGGCGCACGGCTCAAGACAGACCTCTTTGCCGAAGTGGACGGCGTAATGGCCTTTATTCGCAAACACATCAGCAAGGCCTATATCATCACCGGAGAGCCACAACGGGAGGAGCGCTGGGATTACCCACTGGAGGCCGTGCGTGAAATCGTCATCAATTCCGTCGTGCACCGGGACTATTCGAGTTCCTCGGATTCGATCGTCAAGATTTATGACGATCGCATTGAGATTTTTAATCCCGGTCAACTGATGCCTGGATTGACAGTGGAAAAGCTATTGGCCGGAGACTACGTATCCAATATCCGCAACCGAAAAATCGCGGATATGTTCAAGGAAGCGGGCTTGATCGAAAAATACGGAACCGGGATTCAGAGGATCTTAAGCGGTTTCGCCGATTACGGTCTGCCTGAGCCGCGCTTCGAGGAGATCGCCGGTGGGTTTCGGGTGACGGCTTACAGCAGCATGAAAGCAACAGATCAGGCGGGGGAGACCCCCCAAGTCACCCCCCAAGTCACCCCCCAAGTCACCCCCCAAGTTAAACGTCTGCTCTCGGTTTGTCGGACACCGAGAAGCCGGGCCGAACTTCAGCGGGATTTGGGTTTGTCAGACAAGAAACATTTCCGGACGGCTTATTTGAACCCATCCTTAAAGGCTGGTTTGATCGAACTTACATACCCGGGCAGCCCCCGCAGCCGTTTTCAGAAATACCGGCTGACAGAGAAAGGGAGAAGTGTGGCGGGGCAGGCAACAGACGAAACGGGTGCAATGAATGGGTGAAAGAAAAAGTGTGGTTCGAGCAGCAGTAATGGAGAAATGGCGATGGAAACGATCAGCGAAGCACAACCTCTCATCCCCGTACGGATGCTCAACGAATATGTCTATTGCCCCCGCCTGGCTTTCATGATGTGGGTGCAGGGGGAGTTCGTTCACAATGCGGACACGGTGGAAGGCGAGATACGGCACAAACGGGTGGATAAAGCCTCCGGCAAGCTTCCTGCGGACCCGGACGAGGAGCAGGAGAAGATCCATGCGCGATCTGTGGACCTGAGCTCCGAAGGGCTCGGGCTCACCGCAAAAGTGGATCTGGTGGAAGGCGACTCTGAGGGTGTTCAACCGGTGGATTACAAAAAGGGCAAAAGGCCCCACGTGGAGGCCGGGGCCTATGAGCCGGAACGGGTGCAGGTATGCGCACAGGGGCTTTTGTTGCGGGAGCACGGCTTTAAAACCGATCACGGGTTTATCTATTTTGCAGGATCGAAAGAACGGGTCAAAGTCGCCTTCGACGATGATCTGATTGCCCGGACCCTGGATGCCGTATCCGGATTTCGTGTGGACAGCATGAAGGAAAAGCCGCCGCCGCCCTTAATCGACAGCCCGAAGTGTCCCCGATGCTCCCTGGTGGGAATCTGCCTCCCGGATGAGGTCGGCTTTTTAACCCATGGGTCGGATGAGATCCGGGCCATTTATCCGCGTGTTCAGGATTCTTTGCCGCTTTATATCCAATCAGGGGGCAGTTACGTGAAAAAAGACGGCGGGCAATTGATCATCGAGGAAAAAAAGGAGCGTGTGGCAGAAGCGAGACTGATGGATACGTCTCAGGTGGTTCTTTTCGGCCACTCCGGGATCAGCACACCTGCACTGCACGAGTGCTTCCGGAGAGATATCCCGGTAACCTTCATGTCATACGGCGGGTGGTTTATCGGCCATTGCGTGGGAACGGGCCACAAGAACGTGATCACGCGAACTTTGCAGTATCAAACCAGTTTCGACGAGACAAAGTGCCTGAGAATTGCACGCAAGCTGATCGCCGCCAAAATCCACAACTGCCGGACGCTGCTGCGGCGCAATTGGAAAGAAGACGGAGGAAACGAAGATCACCTGCCGGCACCGGTTCTGACGGTGCTGAAAAATGACATCATCCAGGCGGCACGGGTATCGTCCATTCAGACGTTATTGGGCGTTGAGGGCAATGCGGCTAGGAGTTATTTTGAACGTTTTTCCGCGATGATTTTGCCGGAAAAAAAGGAGATGACGAATGGTTTCGATTTCAGCGGAAGAAATCGGCGCCCGCCGAAAGACCCGATCAACGCCCTGCTCTCTTTTGCCTATGCCATGCTCACCAGGGAATGGACCGTGACGCTATCGGCTGTGGGACTTGACCCTTATCGCGGCTTTTACCATCAGATGCGGTTCGGAAGACCGGCCTTATCCTTGGATATGATGGAACCTTTCCGGCCCCTGCTGGCGGATTCCTCCGTTATCACGGTGATTAACAACGGTGAAATAAAGCCTGAGGATTTCATCGTCACCGCAGCAGGCTGCAATCTGAAGCCGGGCGGGCGCAAGCGTTTCATCGAAGCCTTCGAACGCAGGATGTCCCAGGAAATCACGCATCCGATATTCAAGTACCGCATCAGCTACCGCAGATTGTTCGAGGTCCAGGCCCGTCTATTGATTCGGTATCTGGCCGGTGAAATCCCGCGGTATCCGAATTTTGTAACCCGGTGATCCTTATGGAACATACTTACCTTGTATGCTATGACATCTGCGATCCAAAACGCTGGCGGAAGGTCTACAAGACCATGAAGGGCTGCGGAGAATGGCTGCAGCTTTCCGTATTTCAATGCCGATTGACCCGGGAGAAGGTCCTGCGCATGTCGGATAAGCTTTCGGATCTGATCGATAAATCCGAAGACAATGTCCTGATCATTGACGTGGGACCCGCAGACAGCGTGAGTATCAGAGTCGAAAGCATTGGGAGGAGGTTTGAGCCGATTGAAAGGAAAGCCGTGATCGTTTAATTTTTTTTGCCGTTTCGTTGCGAGCGGTTCAGCAATGAAAAAACTCCCGATACCGCTCGAAAGCTATAAGCTCTTTGAAAATTTGAGTTTTTTACAGATGAGGCAACTGGAAATAAGACATGAAGTCAGATTTGTTGACAAATATCATAAGATCTCGCATAAAGGCCTGTAGATCAGCGAATAGAGCGCCCTGCCGGAGGCGTGGATTTCCGGAGCTGAAACGCTCCGGCCTCATTGAAGCCGATGGCTACCATTCTTGATGCCGGGCCTTGAGCCGTGGCGATTTCCGGAGCTGAAACGCTCCGGCCTCATTGAAGCTCCGATACGGAGTGGCCGTCGATCACCCGGTTGACGATTTCCGGAGCTGAAACGCTCCGGCCTCATTGAAGCGACTTCCATCCCGGCGTCAACGTGATCGTGGGGACGTCGCGATTTCCGGAGCTGAAACGCTCCGGCCT
>QZIJ01000087.1 GCA_003598975.1 Anaerolineaceae bacterium
CGAAACCGTGAATGCGCAACTCTCCAATCAGTTCAAAATCGAAGTCAATCATGCACACACTTTCTGGGGCTTATGCACTCGCCTCTACACCAAACTTGCTGCACATACTCTGTGCATCTATATCAATCGCATCCTCGGTAAGCCTGCTTTTCTCCAAATCAAAGCATTGGCTTTCCCGATTTAGCATAAGTCCCTACTAGACTAATCTTGCACATCCACGATCTCGCCGCCCTGATGGATCGCGGTCGCGACCATGCCATCCTGCGGCAGGTGCGGCGGGACTTTGCCTTTGGCGTTCGTCACTTCACAGCGGATGTCGAGGGTCACGCCTAGCGCGTCAGCGACGAGTTGGGTCGTGCGCGCTTTCTCTTCCTCTTTCATTTTGGACATGAGCACATCGCTGGCGAAACCGAGGATGAGGGTATTGCCCTGCACATCAATCGCGGTAACGGAATTCAGCAACGCGGCCAGGTTATTGGCCGATTCTTTTTTCAGCGTGGACTGGATTTGCTTCCAGACTTTGATGACTTCCGAAGCAGGGACGGCGGGAGCGGTCGCGTCGCTTTTTTCTGTCGGAGTGAGTGACGCGACAGGAGCGGACTTCGCCGTCGAAGATTTCGCGCTTGTCTTGGGCGTTGACTTTGCGGCCGCCACAGGCGCGGACTCGGCTGGCGCTTCGAGCGTCTCCGCGAAGGCAAGTTCCAATGAAAGCGACGGTTGCCAGCCGCCGCGCGAATCTGTCGCCGCGTTGTTGAAGAGACGCATCATCCGCAACACGTCCGCGGGCGTGAAAGCGGAGGCGTGCTCAGTCATCTTTGCTTTGATATCCTTCGTCGTCTCCACCTGAGACTCGTTGCCCATCTGGATCAACATCAGCCCGCGCAAATAGTCCACGATTTGACGCGCCAGCGCGCGCGGATCGGCGCCGCCATCGAGAGATTTTTGAATCGCGTCGAGACCGCGTCCCGCCTCCCCGTCCAGAATGGACGCGACGAGGGCGAGGACGGTTTGGGATGTCGCAGTCCCCAGCACGGTCTGCGCGAGTTCGATGGTGATCGTGTCGCCCGTCGAGGAGAGTTGATCGAGTAACGAAATCGCGTCGCGCATCCCGCCCGCGGATTGACGGGCGATCAGCGCCAGCGCGTCATCGTCCGCTTTGAGATTTTCCGCGGCGGCGATGGTTTTTAGCATTCCGACGATCTCATCTACGGGGATGCGGCGGAACTCGTGACGCTGACAGCGCGAGAGGACGGTGGCGGGAATTTTGTGAATTTCGGTGGTGGCGAGGACGAAGATGGCGTGCGGCGGCGGCTCCTCGAGCGTTTTGAGAAGCGCGTTGAACGCGCCGCCAGACATCATGTGAACTTCGTCAATGATGTAAACCTTAAATTTTCCTTGCGTGGGAGCAAAATTGATTTTGTCGCGCAGATCGCGCACATCGTCAACGCCGTTGTTGGAAGCCGCGTCTATCTCAATCAAATCCATGAAGCGACTCTCGCTGACGGCGCGACAGTAATCGCATTCGTTGCAGGGACGTTTGGCTTTGTCCTCGTTCAAGCAGTTGACGGCTTTCGCCAGCAGGCGCGCGAGGGTGGTCTTGCCCGTTCCGCGCGGACCCGCGAAGAGATACGCGTGCGCGACGCGGTCGCTGACAATGGCGTTGCGGAGGGTCTGCACAACGTGTTGCTGGCCGACAACTTCTGCCCATCCTTGCGGGCGGTACTTGCGGTAGAGGGCTTGGGACATGATGTTTGGTGGTTTGTAGTTGGTAGTAAGTTGGCGGCTATCAACGGTCAAACGCCAACTGTCAACGGGTTAAGGCACTTTATACGTCACAATTAAATTTCCACTGGCATCATACAGACTCGCGGTCTCGCCCGATTTCCAGACAGGCGCGGAGAGATTCCAGTAGAGGTCAACGACAGTGTTCGTTCCTGCGGCGGTATGGATTTGCACCGCGCCGCCATTGACGAGCGAAATGGCAGGAAACAAAAACAGGTTGCCGTCTTCGTCCTTGAGTTGCCAGTTGCTCAGGTCAACCTGTCCCTCGCCGAGATAGCGCAGGATGGCCACCTCCGCGCCGAGGTTGTCCGCGCCGACGACGCTGACGATCTGAACATCACTGCTCGGGTTGGCAATCGCCTCGGGGACGGACGCGGCAGGCCCAAGGTCAGATGGAGGCGCAAACGCGGGGACGGAGGAAGTCGCCTTAAGATTTCTGTCGTACCAAAAGATGATCGTCCCCGTCACGCAGGCGGAGACCAACGCGTTCAGCAGAAGAAAATAGAGAAGACGACGACGGTCCATGCTGGACGAATCATAGCACAGATTGATTGAGGCGGGAGGCAAATTAGAAACCCGTTTTCTCTCAGAAAACGGGTTTCTCACAACTCATCGCGACCCAGTCCCCCATCTGACGTTGCTCGGTCAAAACCAGACCTTTGGCGGTCGCGGCCTCAATGACCTTTTCTGCTTGCTCGGAGAGAATCCCGCTCAAGACGAGCACGCCCCCAGCCTCGACCAAATCGGCCAGCCCCGCGTCAAACAGACGGATGATGACCGGCGCGAGGATGTTTGCCACCACCAGCGGCGCGGACTTGTAAGCGAACTGCCCCGACTTCACCTCCGCCACCGATCCCTGCCCGATGACAAACTCCGCGCCGATGCCGTTCTTGTCCGCGTTCTCGCGCGAATTGGCAACGGACTCGATGTCAATGTCCACGCCGAGGGCAGAGGTCGCGCCGAGTTTGAGCGCGGCAATGGAGAGAATGCCAGAGCCACAGCCGATGTCAATTACGATTTTCGATTTACGATTTACGATTTCAGATTGGGTGAACCAATCTTCGATGAGTTCGAGGCAGAGTTGCGTGGTCGGATGCGTGCCCGTGCCGAAGGCCATGCCGGGATCAATCTTGATCGGGATGCGCTTCGGTTCGGGCGAATCCATCCACGCGGGAACGATCATCAGGCGTTTGCCAATGGGGATGGGTTTGTAATGTTCCTTCCATGTTTCCATCCAGTTTTGGTCGGCGATGTTTTTGTACGTGGGCGCGGGCAGAGGCTGGATCATCCTCAAATAAAACAACGCCTCTTCCAATTTCTGCCGCGTTTCTTCGAGTTGGTTATTGACTTCCAGATAGGCGCGCACGCTGATCGGTCCCACCGCGACGCCAATGTTTTCCTCATCCACGTATTTGACGCCCGTACTTTCGGTAACAACGCCATTCGGGGCAAAGCGCGCCAAAACATCGGCCACCGCTTCCGCGAGTTCACCGTCCACGAGCAGGGAAACTTCCAGCCAATTCATTTTTTGTCTGCCTTGTAAAATCGGACTTGCGCTTTTTCCATGGTTACCAATCCTGCTCCAATATACGGTTCGATCAAATCAAGAAATTTTTCCAGTTTCTCCTGCGTATCCACGATCTCGATCACGATGGGCAGGTCTTCCGAGAGCGTATCGAAGCGGAAGGTTTGGATCTTGCGCGTGTTCGCGCCATAGCCCATCATGCCGCGCAGGACGGTCGCGCCCGCCAGTCCCTGCTCGCGCGCTTGCAGGACAATCCACTCGTAGAGCGGTTTGTGTTCAACCTTGTCCGCTTCACCGATGAGGATGCGGAGCAGGTAACCTTCTTGAGGAAGTTGCATGGCTTATCTCCAAATCCAAAAAGCGACTGTGCGCCCAATCCAGACGAGCGCGAGGCCGAGAATCACATTCGCGCCAATGTTGACCAGCGCATTGACCATCTCGCCGTCGCGGAGCAGGTTCATTGTGTCGCTGCCGAACGAAGAAAAAGTGGTGAAGCCTCCGAGAACGCCAAAGAAAATCAAGGCACGCGTCTCGGGCGTGAACGCGCCGCGCGTCTCGGCCAGTTGGCTGAGCAGACCGATCACGAAACAGCCGATGAGATTGACCGTCAGCGTGCCGTAGGGAAAGTCAATGCTCTGGCTCGCGGCTTGAATCCACGTGCCGAGCAGATAGCGCGAGACCGATCCAATCGCGCCGCCGAGGGCGACGAGACTAACAGTGATTAAAGATGGCATGGCGCTGGCATTATATAACAAAGTGAGCGGACTTTCATCCGCTCACCACTTTCTTCTCTCTATGTTCTCATCCCCCAAACGCATCGTTCAACCAATCGATAAATCCCTTTTCCTTCGGCTTAACCTGCGTGCCGAGCGTCTCGGCCAGCTTCTCCATCAACTCGCGCTGTTCCTTTGTGAGTTTGCTTGGCACTTCCACGTTGACGATCACCAATTGGTCACCGCGTCCACTACGCCGCAGGTGCGGGACTCCCTTGCCACGCATGTGGAAAATTTTGCCCGGCTGAGTCCCTGCGGGAATGTGCAGTTTATCGTCGCCATCCATTGTCGGGACTTTGATATCCGCGCCCAACGCGGCCTGCGCAATGTTGATATCGAGGTTGAGCAGGATGTCGTTCTCGCGGCGTTTAAAATATTTGTGCGGTTGGACGGTCAGCACCAGGAACAAACTTCCGTTTGGGCCACCGAAGACTCCCGGTCCGCCTTCGCCAGCGAGTCGAATCTGTGTGCCATGATCCACACCCGCGGGAATCTGCACTTTCTTTTTGATCTTCTTGTGTTCCAACCCGCCGCCGCGACAGGTCTTGCACGGCGAAGAAATAATTTCGCCGCGCCCGTTGCACTGCGGACAAGTCGCCGTCTGCACCATCGAGCCGAGGAAGGTCTGACGAACCTGACGCACCTCGCCCTGTCCCTGACAGGTGGCGCATTTTGTAGGCGTAGTGCCCGGTTCCGCGCCAGATCCGTTACAAGTCGAGCAGGTTTCGTCGCGCGAGAATTCGATCTCCTTGTCCACGCCGAAGACGGCCTCCTCGAATTTGAGCGAGACCTCCATTTGCAGGTCGCGTCCGCGCCGCGGGGATTTGCGTCCGGCGCGCCGCCCTGTGCCGAATCCAAATTGGCCGAAGAGTTCCTCGAAGATGTCGCCGAAGTCTGCGGTGTAATCGTGGAATCCGCCGCCCATGTTGCCGAGGCCTTCCTTGCCAAAGCGGTCATAGCGGGCACGTTTGTTCGCGTCCGAGAGCACGCCATAGGCCTCGTTGATTTCCTTAAATTTTTCCTCGGCGTCAGGTTCCTTGTTCACGTCGGGATGCAACTGGCGCGCAAGTTTACGGAACGCGCCTTTGATCTCATCGTCAGACGCGTTCCGGTTGATGCCGAGTACTTCGTAGTAATCGCGGTTGCTCATAACTATGCCCCGTCATTGCGAGGAGCGAAGCGACGAAGCAATCTCCAACATCGCGAGGAGATTGCTTCGGGCACAGAACGCCCTCGCAATGACGATAGTTTATTCCTTTACTTCCCCATCCACCACATCCGGCCCCGCGTTGGGATCGGGATTCGGATTTGGATTCGCTTGCGGTTCGCCCGCCTCAGGCTGTCCCTGATAGACGCTCGCGCCGATCTTCTGGATGATCTGTCCCAGCGCTTCGGTCGCGGACTGGATAGCGGCCGCGTCGTCGCTTTCCGCCGCCTTCTTCACAGCGGCAGACTTCGCTTCGATCTCGGACTTCACATCTGCCGGGACCTTATCGCCAAATTCTTTCAGCGCCTTGTCCGCGGTGTAGACAGTGTTATCCGCCTGGTTGCGCGCTTCGATCAATTCTTTGCGCTTGCGATCATCCTCAGCGTGAGCCTCGGCATCCTTGCGCATCTTTTCCACTTCGGTATCGCTCAAGCCGGACGAAGCCGTGATGGTGATATGCTGACTGCGCCCTGTCGCCTTGTCCTTCGCGGTGACTTTCAAAATGCCGTTGGCGTCAATGTCGAAGGTCACTTCGATTTGAGGCACACCGCGCGGCGCAGGCGGAATTCCGTCGAGGGTGAATTTGCCCAGAGACTTGTTATCCGCAGCCATTGGGCGCTCGCCTTGCAGAACGTGAATCTCAACCTGCGTCTGGCTGTCAGACGCGGTCGAGAAAACCTGACTCTTGCGCGTGGGAATCGTTGTGTTGCGTTCGATCTGCGGAGTCGCGACCCCGCCTAACGTCTCAATGGAGAGCGAGAGCGGAGTGACGTCGAGCAGGAGAATGTCCTTTACTTCACCGCCGAGCACGCCCGCTTGAATCGCCGCGCCAATCGCAACCACTTCATCGGGATTGACGCCCTTGTGCGGTTCCTTGCCAAAGAACTTGCGGACGACTTCCTGCACGGCGGGCATGCGCGTCATGCCGCCAACGAGCACGATTTCATGAATCTGTCCCGCGGTCAGACCGGCGTCGGAGAGGGCCTGCTTGATCGGGCCGATCGTGCGTTCGACGAGGTCGCCGGTCAGTTGTTCGAGTTTGGCGCGGGTCAGGGTCATTACCAGATGTTTCGGCCCGCTAGCATCCGCAGTGATATAGGGCAGGTTGATCTCGGTCTGCATGGTGGTCGAAAGTTCGATCTTGGCTTTCTCCGCGACTTCCTTCAAGCGTTGCAGAGCCTGGCGGTCGCTGCGCAAATCAATGCCATTGTCCTTTTTGAACGTGTCGGCGAGATGATCCATGATGCGCTGGTCGAAGTCGTCGCCGCCGAGGAAGGTATCGCCGCTGGTGGACTTGACTTCAAAAACGCCGTCGCCCACCTCCAACACAGAGACATCGAAAGTGCCGCCACCGAGATCGTAAACGATGATGGTTTCATTTTTCTTTTTGTCGAGGCCGTACGCGAGAGAGGAAGCGGTCGGCTCGTTGATGATGCGCAGGACTTCGAGTCCCGCGATCTTGCCCGCATCTTTTGTCGCGTTGCGTTGCGCATCGTTGAAATACGCGGGGACGGTGATAACCGCCTGCGTGATCGGCTCACCGATGTAGGCTTCCGCGTCGGCTTTAATTTTGGCTAGGATCATCGCCGAGACTTCGGGCGCGCTATAATCGCGTTCAGCCATCGTGACGCGCACATCGCCGTTCGCGGCGGCTTCCACCGCGTACGGGACGAGTCCCTTCGCGCGGCGGACTTCGGCGTCATCGGCCTTGCGGCCCATGAAACGTTTGATCGAGAAGACCGTGTTGGTGGGATTGGTGATGGCCTGATTACGCGCCACGCGTCCAACCAGACGTTCACCATTCTTGTTGATCGCCACGACTGAGGGGACTAGTCTCTCCCCCTCCGCCGATGGGATGACAACCGGCTCGCCGCCTTGCATGAAGGCCGCGACCGAGTTGGTCGTGCCGAGGTCAATTCCGATGATTTTTGCCATGAAATAATTTCTCCTATTCATTTTTTCGTCACACCTGCACTCCCTGGCACTTGCATGCCAGGGCAAGTGTGCGTGCGGTGCAAGTGTTGCGAGGCGGTGTTCTTCCGCCAAAGCAATCCCCTGTTGCGAGGAGATTGCTTCGACACTACCCTTCGACTTCGCTACGCTCCGCTCAGGGCAACGTCTCGCAATGACGGATTGTTTATTACTGCGCCACCCTGACCATTGCTGGCCGAATGACTCGTTCGCCTAATGTGTACCCATTCCGCACCACAGCGATGACATGACCGCTTTCGAACTCATCGTTCGGTTCATGCGAAATGGCTTCGTGGAAATTTGGATCGAAAGGCTGTCCCTCCGCTTCGATGCGCTTCACGCCTTCCGACTCCAGCGCAGACTGGAATTTGCGCGCGATCAATTCGATGCCGCCCGCCCACGCGTTGTCCACGGGACGGTTTTGGAGGGCGAGCTCGAGATCGTCCAGCACGGGCAACAATTTCTGGAGGATGTCGCCTTTCATGTTGGCGCGCTGACTTTCCGCGTCGCGCTGGATGCGGTTCTTGTAATTGACAAATTCCGCCTGGGCGCGCTGCCAGCCATCGCGATGCTCTGCGACTTTGGCTTCGGCCTCTTCGAGTTTCTTCATCAGCTCGGCCACGTCAACCTGGGGCCGTTCGCTCGTCGCTTCGACGGGGGTCTCGGTCACTTCTTCGGGTTTGTGTTGTTTATGTTTTTTGTCGGTCATACAGATTCCAGTGTAAAGAAATTCGGTACACGGATTACGCGGATTTGACGGAGTTTCACGGATTTTTTAAAAATCCGTGAAATTTTTCTTGTCCGTGTAATCCGTGTACGGATTTTATTCGCCACCAATATTTTCTGTCACCAGATCGGACAACAACCCAGCGACAAATCGCACGGTGGGAATGGTGCGGGCATAAGACATGCGCATGGGGCCGAGGACGCCGAGCATACCGGTCGCCAGTCCAGGGACGCCGTAGCGGGCGAGAACCATCGAGCATTGACGCAACTCTTCCCAGCCGCCTTCGCCGCCGATGAGGACTTGCAGTCCACCCACAGAGGAGCCCGTGGAGGTGCGCGCCAGCAAATCTTGCAACGTACTGCGCTCTTCGAAAAGTTTCAACGCACGGCGGGCTTCATCCAACTCAGCGAATTCGGGTTCGGCGAGAAGGTTGGTTTGGCCGTCGGTGTAGATCTGTCCGCTGACGAGGGCTTCGTTGCGGCGCAGGTCGGCGATGATGAGAGTCAGGATGTCCTGCTCGAGGGCATCGGTGCGAGCCGGGAGGGCGGAGATCTCGTCCACGGTGCGACCCGCCAGGGCTGGGGAAAGATGCGAAGCGGTCTGGCTGAGTCGCTCCTGCGTCACCGGTTCGGCCAGCGTCAGAATTTGCTGCGAGACTTCGCCGCCGGTCATCACCATGACCATGAGGACTTGGCGTCCCTGCGTCGAAATTAATTCCACATGCTTGAAGTGCGCCCGTTCGGGATGCGGCGCGGTGACCATCGAGACGCCTTGCGATTGATGCGCGAGCACGGAGGCCGCGAGGGTCATCCATTGCTCCACATCGGCGCGGGACTGATAGAACTGATGCGAGATGGTTTGCTGGACGGTCTCGGGCAATTCGGCGTTCGGCATCATCTGACCGACGAAAACGCGGTATCCCTCCTCGGTGGGGACGCGGCCTGCAGACGTGTGCGGCTGGCGCAGGTAACCCATCTCGGTCAGCGCGGACATCTCGTTGCGGATGGTGGCCGGGCTGAGGTCAAGGTGGTAGCGTTCGACCAGCCGCTTCGAGCCTACGGGTTGGGCAGTCTCGATGTAGTCGCGGATGATGAGGAGCAGGAGGGTTTGCTGGCGGTCGGAGAGGTTGGGCATGTGTTTTCGGGAGAAACCCGTTTTCTTACAGAAAACGGGTTTCTGGGTTCTTTGTTAGCACTCAAAGAACGAGAGTGCCAATCGAGCGAGGTCAATGATAACAGCGGGAGGAAGGAGCGTCAATAAGAAGAGTGTAAGATTTAACGTTGACAGCCACCGCGCGGGTGGCTGTCATTTTTGGAATGAAAATTTGGTTATGGGGAAGGGAGAGGCCGCCAAGCAGGATCAAAATCCATGCCGGGGTCAATTGTGAGGCGAGTGACGGTCGCGCCATCGAGGTTCATAATATAAATATCGCGGTTATTGTCTGCGATGGTCTCGAAAATCAGCCAGAATCCATCGGGAGAGAATTCCACGCTTTCGATCGGGGTGGGGCCGATATTGAGACGCGAACCATCGTCGAGTTGGCGCTCTTCCATGACAAATTGCATCAGCCAGATGGTGGACGGGCCGACACTGCGCTGGCTGAACAGAATGAATTTGCCATCAGGCGCCCATGCAGGATCGAGGTTGTAGTAGTCGCCTCCGCTGTAGACCAGTTGCGTCTGTCCCTTGCCGGTGTCGGTCATGGACCAGATCTCATAAATTTCGAATTTCCTGATCACATAGAGAATCTGGTTGTTGAACGGCGACCAGACAGGACTGTGCGCTTCCATAAAAACGCCGGTTGACTCGAAGAGGAGCGTCACTTCGGAGGTAGCAAGATCGTAGGAGAAAATGGAGGGACGCCCGGTGCGCCAGGAGGCAAAGGCGATATGCGTTCCATCGGGGGACCAGGAAGCGTCGAAATCGCCGCCAGATTCGGCAAGGAGTGGTGAGAGCCCGCTCCCATCCGCGTTGATAATGTAAAGCGCGGAATTCGCGAACGTGGCATCGCGGCTTGCGCAGGGAGAGGTGAAGACCAGGCGTGTCCCATCCGGAGACCAGGCAGGCTGGCAGGCGCCATCCGGCATGTTCGTGATGACAACCGGGTTGCCCTCTTCAATGCTGGCAATATATATCTGTGGAATACCCGAACGATCGGACGCAAAGGCAAATTGTCCGAGCCCGCCGCCTCTCGGAGTGGGCGCAGGCGTGAAAGTGAAAGTCGGCGTGGGAGTGAAGTCAGGCGTAGCCGTCGCGGAGGGCGTGAAGGTGGCCGTCGGTTCGCTCGTGACCGTGGAAGTGGCAATCGGCAATTCGGACGGAGGCAGGCTATCGGTGGCGCGTTGCGTAGAGGTCACCCCGCGCAGGCTGGACATCCAGGCGTCCACCTGTTCGCGCGCACCCGGCATAAAGTTCCAGGTCAGGTATGCGGCCGCGATCAGGAGCAATAAAAGCAGGAAGCGCGGGAAACATCCACTCTTGCGTTTTTTCTTTTGCGGATTGAAGGGCTTATCCTCACCGTTGTCTTCTGCAGGATACGGCGGACCACCGGCAGGCGGACGCGACTTCGGCTTGTCGGGAGGAGGCGCATCGCCTTCTGCTTCGGGCGGCGGAGGCGCAACCACGTAGTTACCGGTCAATTGCTGGGTCTTCGATTTGGAAGCCAGCAAAGCGCGCTGGAATTCATCTGCGGTTTGATAGCGCTCGGCAGGGTCAATGGCCATGGCCTTTTCGATGACCGTGGCAAGGCGTTTGGAAATTTTGGGATTGCGCTTGCGGAGCGGAGTCAGTTGCGCGTTGTCCATGGCGCGCGCCAGGCCGTCTTCGGGGATGATGCCAGTCAACGCGGCGTACAATGTCGCGCCGAGCGAGTAAACGTCGGTGCGGGGATCGGTGCGCGCGGTCCCGTATTGTTCGGGAGGCGAATAGCCGGGCGTCATGGCGCGTGCGCCGGTGGTGGTGGCCTGACTTCCCTGCACCACCTTGGCAAGTCCGAAATCCACGAGGAAGATGTGACCATCGGGTGTGATCTTGACGTTGCCGGGTTTCAGGTCGCGGTGCAGGATGGGAGGTTTGCGCGAATGCAGGTACGAAAGCGCGTCGCTCATGGCCGCGCCAATCGAGATGACTTCATCCTCGCCAATCGTCCCCACGCGTTCCATGCGCTGGCGCAGGTCTTCGCCTTCGATGTAATCCATCACCAGGTACTGTCCCTGCTCGCCGACCACAAAATGGTCCGAGACGCGCGGCAGGTTGGGATGGCGCAGGTTGGCGAGGATCACCGCTTCGAGTCGGAACTGACGCGAGTATTCGTCGGTGGTGAAGAGGTTTTCCTTCAGGGCGATATCCACGCCCAGGTTCTCGTCCACCGCGCGATAAACCGACCCCATGCCGCCCTGGCCAAGAATTTCCACGATGCGATAACGTTTATGCAGGAGTGTGCCGCGTTCAAGTGTCATAAATGATTTTTGCCCTAAGCGTGGGGGATTATATCAGACCAACTCCCACATATTGGGGGCTTTTTTTAAATTTAAAGTTTCAATTTTGAAAAGACCCACGGCGCACCCGCCGACACCCACGCGCCAACGAGGGTGTAACGAACGTAACGAAACACCAGCGCAATCCAATCCTCGCCATCGGGGAAGACGAGTTTCAGACCGACATAAAAAACGGCGACCCCCACCAACCCGACCGCGTAGCGCAACGCCCGCTTCCACGCGGGACCTGATGCGTGGAACCCGCCTCGAGGGGCCAGCCACGCCACCCCGGCGAAGAGGCCGAACAGCGTGCCCATGGAAGTGACCATGCCCTCCATCGAAAACGGATTGGGTGCATCGCCGCCCGCGCGCGTGGCGTTGGCGACCCACTCCGCGGGGAGGACGAAATCCCACGAGAGAAAGACGATCAACGCCGCGAGAAGGATCATCCCAATGGAAACCGCGAAGGCCAGCAGAATCTGATTCGCCAGGGTCAATTTTTTGACCCGCGCCGCGACGGGCTCCCAGAATTTAATGAAAGCCCAAAGCGTAAGTCCACCCAACAACCAGCCGACGATCACATCGTGCAAAAAGTGGACGCCAAGGTAGATGCGCGAGAGGCCGATGAGCAGGATCACGATCAGTGCGGCAACCCAGGCCCAGGTCCGCTTGATACCATCCGCCGCGATACCCCAGACGCCGGCCGCGGTCTGTGAATGTCCCGAAGGAATGCCGAATCCCGTCTCGGATGCCAGTCCTTTCACGTCTGTGCTCACCCAATATGGACGCGGGCCGTGCAAGGCCATCTTGAACAGGTTGTTGAGTCCATTGCTCGCAAGGAGCATCACACCGATACGCAGGCCGAGTGCGGCGTCAAGACACCAGTAGACCAGCGGCAGGGTGATGAGAAAAAAGTCTTCCGAACCAAGAAAGGAGAAAAATTTCATCGGGGCAGTCAACCAACCGCCCGATCCCTGAAAAAAAGCATTAACCGCTATGAGGGAGGGGAGAAAACCATCCATGAGAGGCTCCTTTTTGAATTGACGGGGATGTGTCTCCATTGTACACTCAGGTCATGGAAAAGTCACCGTCCCGATGGTGGGACCTGCCATCCGCCGCTTTATTCATGCTACTCGTTCTGGTTTCAGTCTGGCGGCTGACTGTCACCGATTGGACAGACAACCTCGGTTACGTTATCAATCTGGCTGTGGCGGCCGCGATCCTTGGATTGGCGCTGGGCGCAAGCCGCTTCGAGAAACGCGGCGTGCGCTGGCTGATTCTGGGATACACTCTTGTCTTCATTCCACGGCAGTTGCTCGCATTCTACGATAACGAGATTTACATCGGGGAGCGGCTCGCGAGCGTGGGCGGACGCCTGCTGGTCTCCATCGGCGAATTTGCGGCCGACAAACCCGTGGAAGACCCGCTGTTCTTCATTACCTTGATGGGGATCCTGTACTGGACCGTTGCGCTGTTCTCCGGCTATCAACTCGCGCGCCACAACAACACTCTGGCGGCCATCCTCCCTGCCGGGTTGACGATGCTCGTCATCCACCAGTTCGATAAGGGCCCGGCGGATCGTCTCTGGATCATCGCCCTGTTCCTCCTCGCCGCGCTGACGTTGATCGGACGCGGCAAATACCTGCGCGACCGAATCGACTGGGTGGAACGCCGCGTCCAACTCGCACCGGAGACAGGTCCCGACCTGAGCATGGGCGCGCTGATCGGCGCGGCCGCGCTGATCCTGCTGGCATGGAACCTGCCGCTCGACCTGACGGGCGCGCCCGCGCTGGAAAAGAAGTGGCTGGATGTCACCCAACCCTGGCGCGGCACGCGCGACCGTCTGGGGCGCGCCTTTGAAGCCCTCGAAGGCGAGGGCGCGGCCGAACGCGTGGAAACCTTCCGCAGTTCCCTGTCGCTGGGGAGTCGCGCCGCGCAGGGAAGCGCGACCATCTTCAACCTCGACCCCTTCATAGTCAACCTCCAGGACAACTCCGGGACGAGATACCTGAAACTCACCGTCAACCTCGAGCTCGCTTCCCCCTCTGCCCAGGCCGAGCTTAACGCGCAGACGACGCAGATAAGGGACTCCCTCATCATACTCCTCTCCTCCAAGAGCTACACGGACATAGGTACCGTAGAGGGCAAGTACCAGATGAGAGACGAGATAGTCTCGAGGGTCAACCAATTCCTAACGAAGAGCAAGGTGAAGACCGCGTACTTCACCGAGTTCGTCATCCAGTAGGCGGGAATAAAATGGCTGAGCAGATACTCACACAGGTCGAGGTAGACGCCCTCCTCAAGGGCCTTTCCAACGGCGACATCAAGACCGAGGCCGAATCCCGCGAGGAGGCCTCGGACTCG
>QZIJ01000012.1 GCA_003598975.1 Anaerolineaceae bacterium
CACCAACGCGCGTCGTCAACTCACCGCCGCCCATGTCGGTGTAGAGAAGCGCTTTTCCGCCCGCCAGGTCCGCGAGGGATTTCAGGTTGAACAGATCCTCGTTGGAGAGTCGTCCCGAGGCCAGCACAACCAGATTTTTCTTCGCGGCGGATAACTTCTCCGCGGCCAGGTCAAGCGCGGACTTCCACGAGGCTTTCGCGAGTTTTTCATCTTTGGCGATCAGAGGCTTGGTGAGACGGTCCTCCGCTTCGGTGTAATGATACGCAAATCGGCCTTTGTCGCAGATCCAAATCTCGTTGACCTGCTCGTTCTGCCGCGGCATGACGCGCTTGATGACGATCTTTCCGTCGGCCTTGGCTTCGCGGCGGATATTGAACGTGACATTACACCCGACGGGGCACTGCGAACAAATGGAGGGCGCGGCCTTCAACTCCCACGGACGCGCGCCAAAGCGGAAGTCCGCGGTAGTCAACGCACCGACGGGACAGATGTCGGTGGTGTTGCCCGAGAAAACAGAATCAAACCCAGGCTCCGAGAAAGTGACGATCTGCGTCAGGCGGCCGCGCTGGTCGAAGCCAATGACAGGCTCGCCTGCGATATCCTCCTGGAAGCGGATACAGCGTCCGCACTGGATACAGCGCTCGCGATCCAGCCAGACGAGTTCGCCCAGAGGAACGTGTTTGGCGAGATGTTGCTTCTCGTCAAAAATGAAGCGGCTCTTTCCTGGCCCGTGTTCCATCGTCAAGTTCTGAAGCGGACACTCGCCGCCCTTGTCGCAAATGGGACAGTCGAGCGGATGGGAGGTCAGCAAAAATTCCACCGTCTCTTTTTGTCCCGCTTTGGCGCGCTCGGAGGTGAGTTGCGTTTTCACCACCATGCCTTCCGAAACGGGATTGGTGCAGGCCGTTTCGAGTTTCGGCATGAACTGAATTTTCGGCTCGCCTTTTTCATCGAGGACGGGTTTGTTCGTGGCGCGATCCATCATCGGGCGGCCAATCTCCACGAGACACATGCGGCACATGCCCGCAGGCTCCATCTTCGGGTGGTAGCAGAAGACGGGGATATCTATTCCCACGCGCTTGGCGGCATCCACCACCAACGTTCCCGCGGGAACCGTTACTTGTTTATTGTCAATCGTCAGTGTTACATCTGCCATGCGATGCTCCAACTACGCCTTAAAATCCTGCGGGAATCTTTCGATGCCCGTCACCACTGCCATCGTCGCAAACTCGCCCAGCGCGCACAGGCATTTGCCCTGCATCTGTTTCGCCACATTCAAAAGCAGTTCCACGTCTTCGGGATTGTGGTGATGCTCGATGCGGTTGACCACGCTCAACATCCAGTGATTACCTTCACGGCAGGGTGTACATTTTCCACAGGACTCGTGCTTGAAGAAATGGATGGTCTTGCTGATGACCCATTCGATGCTGACAGTGTCGTCTATCACGATGACGGAAGCCGAACCCAGGTCCGCACCAAGCGTGCGGACAGAGGCATAGTCCAAAATGGTGTCGAGGGCTTTGTCGTCCGCGACGATGAGCGAGGAGGACGCGCCCGCGGGCATGATGGCCTTGATGGGTCGGTCGTCAATGATCCCGCCGCCTTCGCCGTAGATCAGGTCGCGGAAGGTTTTGCCAAACGGCAGTTCGTAATTTCCAGGCTTCTTGACGCGGCCTGAAAGGGAAAAGATTTTCACGCCCGCGCTATCGGCCGTGCCTATGGACTTGTACCAGTCCGCGCCCTTGGACAGGATAAGCGGGACGTTGGTAAGCGTTTCCACGTTGTTGACGACGGTTGGTTTTCCGTACAGTCCGAACGAGGGCGGGAACGGCGGTCGGACCCGAGGCTGGCCGCGCTTGCCTTCGATGGATTCCAACAGGGCGGTCTCTTCGCCGCAGATGTACGCGCCCGCCCCAAGGTGGGTGTAGATGCGGAGCGAGTAATCTGTGCCGAAAAGTTTGTCGCCGAGGAATCCCGCTTCTTCCATTTCGGCGATTTTTTCGTCGAGGAACTTTGCCACCTGCCAGAACTCGCCGCGCAGGTAGACGTACGCCGCGTTCGCGCCGACCGCGTACGAGGCGAGCGCGACCCCCTCCAAAAACTGGAAGGGATTCTGCTCCATGATCTCGCGGTCTTTGAACGTCCCAGGCTCGGACTCGTCAGCGTTGGCAACCACATAGTGCGGCCAGTTCTTGTTGTCCATGAACTGCCACTTCATGCCCGTGGGGAAGCCCGCGCCGCCGCGGCCGCGCAATCCCGAATTCTTGACCACATTGGTCACTTCTTCGGGTTTCATTTTTATCACAGCGTTTTTGAATGCTTCAAAACCACCGTTCTTTTTATAGACATCAATGGTGTTGATATTGGGAATATCGCGGTGACGGAGAAGTACATGTGTCATTACTTCACCTCCCCGTCGTTTTTCTTGAACCCATCAATGAGTTCCATCGTCTTCTCGACCGTCATGTGTTCGTGATATTCGATGCCGTTCGTTCCTTGTGTCTGGAACATGGGTGCCTTGTCGCACGCGGCAAGACACATGACGGCTTCCACTGTCACCAAACCGTCGGGAGTGGTTTCACCAGGTTGGATGCCAAGTTTGCCGCACAAGTCCGCCAGGAATTTGTCTGCGCCGCGCAGGGCGCAGGGCAGGTCGGTGCAGACCTGAATGCGCAGTTTGCCTTCGGGCTTGTCATGGTACAGCGTGTAGAAGCCGATGATGGAAGCGATCTCGGTCTCGGTGATCTCCAACAGCGCGGCGATTTCCTGCATGGCATGGCGATCAACATGGCCTTCCTGCAATTGCGCCAGGTGCAACAGCGGCATGACCGCCGAGCGTTTATGCTCTGGCGGATACTTCGCCAAAATCTGTCTAATTTCCTTCGGATATTTTTCAGCCAGGCTCATCGGTCAATATCTCCCAGGACAAAATCAATCGAGCCAATGATGGCGATCAGGTCGGCCACCAGATGTCCTTTCGCGATCTCTGCGATGACACCCACATTTTCAAAGGAGGGTGTCCGCATGTGGATGCGATACGGTTTGGGGCCGCCGTCACCTTCAAGATAGACGCCCAGTTCGCCGCGCGGACCTTCCACCGCCGAATAGATGGAGGCTTTCGGCGCGTCGAAGCCTTCCGTCCACAACTTAAAGTGATGGATAAGCGCCTCCATGCTGACACCGATCTCCGAGCGCGGCGGCGGGACGAATTTGCGGTTGTCCGAGCGGACTGGGCCGAGCGGCAGTTTGTTCAGCGCCTGCTCCACGATCTTAAGCGACTCGCGCATCTCCTGCATGCGGACGAGATAGCGGGCGTAGTTGTCACCCTCGGTTCGCACAGGTACATCGAAATCGTATTGCTCATAGCCCATGTAGGGACGTTTCTTGCGCAAGTCCCAGTCCACGCCGCAAGCACGCAGGATCGGGCCAGTCACGCCAAAACTGAGGGCTTTTTCCTTCGTCAGTTTGCCGACGCCATACAAACGGTCCATGATGAACGGGTTGCGGGTCAGCAGTCCCTCGTACTCGTCGAGCCGCTTCGGGAACATTTTCAGGAAGTCCCGCACGGCGGCTTCGAATTCCACGGGCACGTCTCGCCACACGCCGCCAGGACGGATATAGGTCGTCATCATGCGCTGGCCAGAGACCAGTTCCAAAATATCCAGGATGACTTCGCGTTCGCGGAAGGTGTACATGAACATGGACATCGCCGCCAGGTCGAGGGCGTGCGTGCCAATCCAGACCAGGTGCGAAGCAATGCGCTGGAGTTCTGTAAGGATGACACGCAAAGCCTGGGCGCGCACGGGCACATCCAAATCCACCAGTTTTTCCACGGCCAGACAGTAGGCCAGGTTGTTGGTGACCGTGCTCAGGTAATCGAGGCGGTCGGTCATCACTTCGGCCTTTTGATAGGTCTTGGCCTCCATGTTCTTTTCGATGCCTGTGTGCAGGAAACCGATATCGGGAATGACATTGACGACGATCTCGCCGTCCAGTTCGAGCAGGAGGCGCAACACACCATGCGTGGCAGGGTGTTGCGGACCCATGTTGAGCATCATGGTCTCGCCCGTGATGGCACGGTCCGATACCAGGTGTTTTAGTTCATCAAGCGTGACTTCTTCAAGTTGAGTCATGGCAATCTCTGTTTACTTCTTCGCGTACGGCTTGCGCAGGTTGATCTCTTCGTAGTTGAAGGTGAATTGCGGTTCCTCGTACCCGAGCGGATAATCCTTACGCAGGGGATGTCCATCCCAATCGGGCGGCATCAGGATGCGGCGCATGTCGGGGTGACCCGCGAAACGGACGCCGAACATGTCCCAGACTTCGCGCTCGCGCCAATTGGCCGCCGCGTACACTCCGCTCACGGTCGGGACCTCGGGCTGGTTGCCATCCGCAGGGACGGGGACGCGCACCGTCAGGGACAGGTTATTGGCCACAGACGTAAGTTGGTAGATAATATGGAAGCGCGGTGATTCCTGCGGCCAGTAATCCACGGCCGTCATCGCCGAAAGCAATTCAAAGCCCTGCTGGTCGCGCAGGAACGTGAGTGCGTCCACAACCTGCGCTGCATCCACAAAGACGTGCGCCTCGCCGCGAAATTCCTCTGCGCGTGTATTGAATTTTTCCTGCAAAACCTGGACGATCTTTTCGAGTTTGTTATCCATACGCTGTCACCGTAATGCACCTTGGACTAGGCCTTCTCCGCCAAATCCTTGAACTTCATCGCCTGGACCTTCTCGTACAGCGTCACGACGCCGTGGATCAACGCCTCGGGGCGCGGCGGACAGCCCGCCACGTACACGTCCACGGGCACCACCTCATCCACCCCCTGGAACAGGGCGTAGTTATTGAACACACCACTGCACGAGGCGCAATCGCCCATCGCCAACACCCACTTCGGTTCGGGCATCTGGTCGTAGAGGCGGCGCAGGACGGGACCCATCTTGCGCGAGACGCGTCCCGCCACGATCATCAGGTCAGATTGACGAGGGCTGGCGCGCATCAATTCCATGCCGAAGCGGCTCATGTCATAGTTCGGGGCCTGCGCGGCCATCATTTCGATGGCACAACAAGCCAATCCAAACAGCATCGGCCACATGGCCCGCGTGCGCGACCAGTTGACCACCGTTTCCAGCGTCGTAGTCACCACGCCCATATTGCCGAGTTTTTGCTCTACTCCCATTCGAGGGCTCCTTTCTTCCACGCATACACGTAGCCTACCAGTAAGATGATGATGAAGATCGCCATCTCGATCAAGCCGAACAGCCCCAACTGGCGGAAGACAACCGCCCAGGGAAGGAAGAAGACGACCTCGATATCGAACAGGATGAATAGGACCGCGATGAGATAGAAGCGGACTGGCATCCGCCGCGTTCCCGGTCCGATGGTGGGCATACCCGACTCATACGGTTCATTCTTGACTTGGGACTTGCGCTTCGGTCCGAACAACTCCCCCAACCCGATGGCAATCAGACCGACAGCAGTGGACAGCACAATCAAAAGTGCAATTGCAAGATACTCAAATAGCATAGGAATCCTCGACAAAAAGTTGAGACTTGCACTGGATTTTGAGTATATCATAAGGCTTTTTGAGTGACTAGTTAAAGTGTCACTTTTCACAAGAAAAAAAGTAACAAAAGACATTATGACAGGGTCTATCAGAATTTCCCTCAAAAATTTGTTGGGGCGGACTGTTAGGGCGGACCTGCGTGTCCGCCCTTGATCACGAGGGTAGTCACGCAGGACTGCCCCTACGATGGTTTACCCCAAATAATCTCGTAACAGACGGGTGTGTGCGGGATGGCGAAGTTTTCGCAGGGCTTTCGCCTCGATCTGGCGGATGCGTTCGCGGGTCACGTTGTAAAACTCGCTGACTTCATCCAAGGTGTGGCTTTGTCCATCGGCGAGGCCGAAGCGCAGTTCCAGCACCTGACGTTCGCGGTCGGTCAGCGTTTCGAGTGCGTGCTGGATCTGTTCGCGCAGCATATCACGCACAGCCGAGTCCAGCGGCGAGAGCGAATCATCGTCTGGGATGAAATCTTCCAGTTGGCTGGAATTGTCCCCACCCACAGGTCCATCCAGCGAGATGGGATCCTCCGCCGAACGGAGTACGCGCCCAACGCGGCGGGTGGCCATGTCAAGCCGGTGCTGGATGACAGGATCAAGCGGCTTCTTCTCGGCATGGGCGCGCAAAACAGCCTGCACATCCGAGGTGGGCAAGTATCCCACTTCCAACGCGAGTTCCTCGGGGCTGGGATCGCGTCCTAGTTCCTGCGTCAATTGGTGCTGGGCGCGTAAAATCCGCGTGATCGCCTCGAACAAATGCACAGGGATGCGGATGGTGCGCGCCTGCTCCGCAATGGAACGGTTGATGGATTGGCGAATCCACCAGGTGGCATAGGTGCTGAATTTGAAACCGCGGCGCGGATCGAACTTGTTGATGGCGCGCAGGAGACCGAGATTTCCCTCCTGGATCAGGTCGAGGAAGGGAATGCCGCGTCCGAGATAACGCTTGGCCACGCTGACCACCAGCCGCAGATTGGCGCGGATGAGCGCCTGGTGCGTCTCCTCGGCGCGCAGATGCACCGCGTCCATTTCGGCCTCGAGGACAGAATCTTCGGGCAGGTGCGTGTACATTGTCCGTAAGACGGGCAGGGTGTGATGTGTGCGGATGTGCTTCAGTAACCAGTCGGCATAAGTGGTGGGAAGCAGGTACAGACAGAGAAAAACAGAAAACGCCTTGTTGACGAGACTGTCCCACAACTGGTCATGCCCCCAGAGGTCGCTGGCAAGGTAGGAACGCAAATAGGAAGGCGCGGCCGTCTCCCATCCCGCGTGAAGCGATTGGGCTTCCGCCAGCGCGAGGGAAAGGTCAGGCAAGGCCACCCCCAGGTGATCGGCATCTTCCGAGAGCCGCATCCACGAGACTTGCAACTGACGGATCACAGAATGATAGACCGCGCAGGCCAGGTCCACGCCCTTGCGCGCGGGATGCCGCCGCAGGTCCAGGAGAAGGCGCTCGGCCTCGATGCAGGTGGCGAGTCGAAATTCGCTGTCGGAATCCAGCAGTTTCACCAGTCCAATTTCGCGCAGATAGAGCCGAACAGGGTCCTCGGCCAATTCGCCAGCGGCTTCATGAGGTTTGAATTCGAAGGGATCCTCGAGCAGGTCTTCATCAACCTGCGCCAGATTGGAAAGGTCAGGCTCGCCCACATCATCAGTGACCTGCAAAACATCGGGGGTGTTGCGCAATTCATCCCCTTTTTCAGTTTCTTCCAAGTCATCCAGCAGTTCGTTTTCCACAGTCTCGCCGAACGGTTCCTCCCCGCCCCGCAGGCGGCGCGGACGCGGCGGATGCGGTTTCTTGATATTATGGGCGGAGGAAGGTCGCGATTTGGAAGGCATGTCAGGTTTATCGTTTCGAAGTTAATCGTCGGTTGGCCTGGTCAATGGAGTGAATTAACTTTGTCAGTTGTAACACTTGCTGTTGATACAACAAGGCGCGCGGATCGCCGTTTTGCTGGGCCTCTTCCTGCAAAAAACGGGTCTGGGTCAGGTCGAGGTTGGCACGCGTCCGCCGCAATTTTTGGATCAGTCGCTGCAGTTCCTCCAGCAGGCGCTCTTCGAGCGGCTCGAGTTTTTCGGTCTGCGTCAAAAGTTCCTGCGCAAAGCCGCGCAGAGAATCGGGCAGGTGAATCACCACAAACTGATGCTGGTCGCTTTCCACCTGCTCCAGCGACTGGCGAATGATCTTGATGAAAATCTGGTGGTCAGTATACTCGAAATCATCGGGAGCAAGCGGGAGCAGGCCCGCTTTCTGCAATTGACGGTCGAGCCGATACAGCAATTCGGGGCGGCGGAAGAGAATGCCGAGACAATACGCCTCGACTCTGGCATTGGGCGACGCGGCCACTGAAACAGGCGCGGACTCCTTGACCTCCTCCCTCCGCACGGGCCTCGGCCGCCTCACTGCTGGACCCTGCGCGGGCGCGCCCATCAACGCGCGTTCATCCACCCTCAGCATGCGCGCCAGCGCCTGACGGTACGTGTCGCGTTCCATTGGGCTGGGCAGGTCTTCGATGAGGGGAAGCACCTGCGCGGCGATCTGGTTCTTCACCTTCGCGTCGTTGAGATTCTGATCGGCGGCGAGAGTCTCCATCACGTGGGTGACGATGGGTTTCGCGTTTTCGATCAGCCGCGCCCATTCGTCCTTGTCACGCGCCACAATCTCATCGGGATCGAGTTCATCGGGCATCGTGGCTACGCGCAGGTCGGCTTGCAGGCGCGCTTCATTCTTGAGCAGGCCGCGTGCATTGAAGCCAAATTCACCCTCGCGATCCATGGCAGAGCGCGCCGCGTCGAGTCCGCGCAGGACGGCTTTCTGTCCTGCGGTGTCTGGGTCGAGCGCGAGGACGATCCGCCGCGTGGAGCGTTTGAGCAGGCGCAACTGGTCTTCCGTCAGAGCCGTGCCCATCGGCGAGACGACATTCTCGTATCCCGCCTGGTGCAACGCGATCACATCAAGATAGCCTTCCACGATGACGGCCTGATCTGCGATACGAATCGGCTTGCGGGCGCGGTCAAGACCGTAGAGCAAGCGTCCCTTGGAGAAAATCGGCGTTTCGGGAGAATTCAAAAACTTCGGGATGTCGTTCGGATCCACAATGCGCGCGCCGAAGCCCGCCATGCGCCCCTGCTCATCGCGGATGGGAATCATGATGCGGTGGCGGAATCTGTCATACGTTTTTCGGTGTTCCTGTGTTTCCGTGTCACCTTCTCCCTCACGGACAGTTAGGAGGCCGGAGTCTATCAAATCCTGTTCGGAGTAACCGCGTGAGGTGAAATGCTTGAGGGCGTTGTCCCAGCCATTGGGAGCATAGCCCAGTCCGAAGGTCTCGATAGTGGCGTCAGTCAGTCCGCGCTTCTCGCGCAGATAGGTCAGCACATCCTTGTTATTGAAAAGATGACTGCGATAGAAGACAATCGCATCTTCCAGCAATTTGCGGAGATTTTCGTAGGCTTCTTTGGCTTCGGGAGTCTCGCGCTGGTAGGACTCGATCTTTACCCCCGCGCGGTCGGCAAGTTTGTGGAGCGCTTCCTTAAAGTCAATGCCCTCTTTCTTCATCACGAACTTGAAGATGTCACCGCCCTCGTTGCACGCGCCAAAACATCGCCACGTCCCCGTCTCGGGCCAGACGACAAAAGCGGGCGTGTGCTTGTTCTCGTGGAAAGGGCAAAAGCCTGTGTAGTTCCGACCCGCGTGGCGGAGTTTGACTCCCGCCTCGGAGACGAGGTCCACGATATCTATTTTGGCCTTGACTTCATCAATGGTTGACATGTTGATAATTGGTAGATGGTAATTGGGCTGGTTGAATTATAGACGCAATCGGGGATTCTACACGAAACCAGGTTTCTGGCAGAAACCTGGTTTCTTATGGTAGAGTCAGAAAATGGGATCACAAATGAAAGAAATTTACATCTCCGTGGATGTGGAGACTGCGGGGCCGAACCCTGGGACATATTCACTGCTGTCCATCGGGGCGTGCCTTGTCTTTGAACCCGCACAGAGGTTTTACGTGGAGTTGCAACCTGTCCACGATGCGGCCGCGGCCGAATCGCTTCAGGTGAGCGGTTTGAGCGTGGAGGCGTTGAAGTCGCGCGGCCAGCCTCCCGTCGAGGCAATGAAGCGGTTTGCGGAGTGGGTCGAGAAAGTCGCGGCGGACGGTCAGCCTGTCTTCGTAGCCCTCAACGCGCCGTTCGATTGGATGTTCATCGCGGATTACTTTCACCGCTTCCTCGGGCAAAATCCCTTCGGCCACAAGGCGCTGGACATGAAGGCGTATTTTATGGGATTGCGCGGCATCGAATGGGAGCAGACGGGGTTTGACGACATAACCGAGCATTACCAGATCGAGCATAGATTGAATCACAACGCGCTCGAAGACGCAGTGATGCAGGCCGCGCTTTTCCGAAAAATGCTGGAAGAGAATTTGATCCGCGAAGCGCGCTAAGTCCGCAAAAATTAAATTTTTCTTTGCGTTCTTCGCGGGCTTCGCAGTAATAGAGTCTTTATAAAAGGAGCAGACCATGAGCAACCCAACACCAAAAGAGGATATTCAGAAAATCATCCAGTCCGCGCAACGATTGGGCGTGGAGATGGATGAGGCCGACGCCCTGCAATGGTTGACGGCCATGTCGGCAGTGCAATCCGACGATGGGATTGTAGTCAACGAGCGCACGGGAGTCTTCGGTCACAAGGTCAGCATGCTGGATTTCAGCGAGACCGACCTCGAGCACTTCCGAAGGCTGGGACGGCTGGTGGAATTTGCGGACGTGCCTGGCAAGGTGGAAACCGCGCTGGCGCTTTCGGGTTCTGCGGCGCAATCGAAAATCCAAACCTACCCTGGCGACGCGGACTATTTCGAGCGCGTCAACATCCTCGCCCCGACGCGTGAGGAGGCGTGCAAAACCCTGGCAGACATGATTCGCGAGAAAACGGAGAAGACGCTCAAAGGGCCAAATTATCTGATGATCGAAGCCAAGTTCGGTTCGTATCCGATGGATGTAATGCGCGGCGGCAAGTTGAAAAAGAAAGGCGATTCGATCTCATGGACTCCGCAGGAGATCCTCGCGGGGGGCTTCGATGCCTTCCTCCCAGACGGTCGGACCACAACCATCCATTGGGAAGATGGAATGCTCGAACCTGGCTGGTGCAAACTGGACTGGGTGACCACCGACGGGGTGCGCGGACAACTCGTCAACGCGAGCAACATGCTCGACGTCACGTGGGAGGCGCCCGACGGGACGATTACGCCGCTGGATGGGTATCTCGATCCGTATTTCCAGGAAATCTATCTCGAGGCGGAATCGGTCCCCATCTTCTCGAAACTCGCGCAACACGTCTCAGCCGACGCGCTCGATGATTACGTGGCGCAGTTGGAAAAAGAGATCAACAAATACGTGACGAAGGACGTCAACTACGGCAAAGCCGCCAAACGGATGTACAACGTCTTTCGTTTGACGGGACGCTACGAGGAGGCGGTCTTCATCCGCGAGTTGTTCGACGAACCCACTTCGATGCTGTATCAGGTCTGGTCACTGTTCCGCACAATGGAGGAATGTTGCGCACCCGATTCGCACATCCCCATCGAGGAGGTGCAGGCACAGGCAGATCAACTGGTACTGTCTGTCATCCACGCGCTCGAAGGCAACGAGGAATCGATGGTGGTGAAACACCTGCTCCGTCTGCGCCGCAGTCTCGACAAACAGGAAAGCGGACACACGATGCACGAGGATGTGGAGACAGCGCGCGCGGAGGTGATGAATCTCGTCAACAATTTCTTCTACGAGAAGATGACCGCGATGCCCGCGATCAGGGTTTATATGGATGAGGTTGGGGGGAAGTGACGACGGGCGATTGACGACGAACCGCGGGCAATGGACGACATGTAGTGGTCTGTCATCTATTGCCCGCGGTCTTTTTAAAAGCCTTCGAGTTTGCTCATGTCCGCGATGCCGCGGGACAAATTGGCAATTTGTCCTACGAGGGCAAGACGATTGCTTTTCGCCTTTTCGTCCTCGGCCATCACCAACACTTTGTCGAAGAAGGCGTTGATGGAGGGGATGAGTTTGACAATGGTTTCGAGGAGATCGTTGATAGTGGACGGTTGGCGATTGACGGTCTGTAATGCATTGCTCAACGCTTTCTCTTCCGCCTCCACTAACTGGTCGCTGGACACTGAAGTCTGATCACTGGAAATTCCCGCTGAGCGAATAATACGGACACAGCGCGCAAAAGCGGGGAGAATCTCGTGCCAGTCCTTTCGCTCGACCCACGTCTGGAGTTGTTTCACGGCGCGCGCAGAACCAGCAGGATTGTTCGATTGCTCCGCAAGGATCGCGTCCACGACATCGTAACGATAGCCCATATCCTTCAATGCGACGGAGAGACGTCCCGCGATGAATTCGAGAATCTGCGCCTGCGCTTCTTCCCTGACTTCGATGGGTTGCAGTTTCGAGGCGCGTTTCACTGCCTCGAGCAGATCGAAATCCGCGTCATGTTCAACGAGAGATTGGACAATCCCAATCGCGGCGCGGCGCAGACCGAAGGGATCCTTCGCACCCGTGGGAGCAAGTCCCGCCGCGAAGAGGCCGACAAGAGAATCGATTCTGTCGGCCAGCGCAACAGCCAGCCCGACCTTTGTCTGCGGGACAGTTTGATATTGCTCCGAAATCGCCTTGGCAACTTCGGGGGCTTCGCCACTGCGGAGGGCGTATTCGCCGCCAATGATTCCCTGCAGGGATGTCATCTCGGTCACCATCTGAGTCACCAAATCCGCTTTGGCGAGATAGACGGCACGCGCCAAGGGCTTGATGACGTCCACACTCTTGAATCCAAGCAATGCACCGATCTCCGCGCCGAGTTTCAACATGCGGTCGGATTTATCCAGCATGGAGCCGAGCTTGGTGTGGAAAGTTAATCCCGAAAGTTTGGGACGATATTCTTCAAGTTTGAGTTTGACATCTTCGCGGACGAAGAAGTTTGCGTCAGCGAATCTCGCGCCGAGGACGTGTTCGTTGCCTTGGCGGACGGTGTCTATGCAAATATCGTCGCCGTTGCGGATGGCGATGAAGTGAGGAAGTAATTGGTAATTGGTAATTGGTGATTGGTTGGCTTTGGCGACAGGGAAATATCTCTGATGTTTTTTCATCACCGAAATCAAAACGTCTTTGGGCAGTTGTAAAAATTCGGGGTCAAAGCCACCCATGACAGCGGTGGGCATTTCAATTAAATTTGTCACTTCATTCAACAAACCATCATCCATGATGGCCTCGCCACCGACGAGTGCCGCCGCCTGATTGACCTGCTCCACGATGGAGGCTTTGCGTTCTTCTTTGTCGAGCAGGATGCCTGCTGCGCGAATCACATCGAAGTATTTATCGGCGGAGGGGATGGTGATTTCGGGCGAGTCGTAGGGACGCAGGCCGCGCGTCACATTTCCAGAGACGACGCCAGCATATTCAAACGGGATGACCATGTCACCGAGCAGAGCCACGTACCATCTTATTGGGCGCGAGAATGAAACACCTGATTCGTTCCAGCGCATGGATTTATCGAACTTGATGCTCTCGACGAGTTTGGGTAACGCATCTGCCAGCACCTCGGGGGTGGGGCGTCCCTTTTGTTTGATGACAGCCGCCACATATTTTCCGCCGTCAATTTCGCGGGCTTCGAGCGTGGCAGGGTCGAGATTATTTTTCTTGGCAAAGCCAAGCGCGGCTTGCGTGGGCTTGCCATCTTTGTCGAAGGCTTTATTAGCGGGCGGACCCTTGACGAGGTCCTCACGGTCTGGCTGATTCGGGGAGAGAGAGTCGATAGAAACAACGATCCGCCTCGGAGTCGTGAAGATGCGGACATCTCCATGGGTCAGCCGAAGTTCATCGAGCAAAGTCGGGATGCGGGTCGTCAAAAGCCCGTGAGCGACATCCACATCAGAGGCAGGGAGTTCTTCGACGCCGATTTCAAATAAGAAAGATAATGGGGAATTGGGAATAGGTAATGGGGACGCCTTGCCCAATT
>QZIJ01000033.1 GCA_003598975.1 Anaerolineaceae bacterium
ATCGCCTTCTACCTCTCCCAACTCGACGACAACATCGTGGATGTTGGCTACTTCCCCGCTCCCGTCAACGCCATCTACTCCTCCTGGGGCGCGTGGCTCGCCGCGCTCCTCGGCCAATAGATTGGCATCTGGTGATTTTTGGGCTGGCCTCTCCATCGAGGAGGCCAGCCCTTCATGCTGTAAAATCGAAAAAATGCTGTTCGGAATCATGCTGAAAACCGCCCCGTGACGATGGTATGATTGGCAAAATTTTTATTTTGACTTTGATTTTTTCTGGACATCCCGCATCGGGACGTCGGGTCGGCGGGTCGCTGTTTCGACCTTCCATGTAATCAGGGACGGTTCCGCACCCACCCCAGACGCATCGGAGAAATGAAGAAATGGATGTTTCCGTAAACAAAAGCCTTGCCTCCAACTCCTTCCGCCCGGCAACCCTGAAGCGGAAGCGGCGCCTGAACGAAGGCTTGATCGAAACGATACTGTTCATGGTCGGCTTCCTGACCATCTTTGTAACCGTCGGCATCGTGATCGTGCTGGGCGATCAGGCGTTGTTGTTCTTCAACGATCCCGAAGTGACGCTTGTGGAATTCCTGACCTCTACGAAATGGGTTCCAGCCATCGGCGAATTTGGGATTTGGGCGCTGGTCAGCGCCACGCTCACCACGAGCGCTATTGCCATTTTGGTCGCAGTGCCGCTGGGGGTAAGCGCCGCCACTTACCTGAGCGAATACGCCAGCCTGCGCGCGCGTTCCGTTCTGAAACCGATTTTGGAAGTGCTGGCCGGCATCCCCACTGTGGTGTACGGCTATTTTGCCCTGCTCTTTGTGACACCCATCCTGCGATCCGTTTTTGACAACCGCATCGGTGTGTACAACATGCTCTCCGCAGGATTGGTGATGGGCATCATGATCCTGCCGCTGATCTCCTCCATGAGCGAGGACGCCCTGAGCGCGGTGCCCAATTCCCTGCGCGAGGCGGCCTACGCCATGGGCGCGACGAAACTCGAAGCCAGCCTGCAGGTGGTTGTCCCCTCGGCGCTATCGGGGATTGGGGCAGCGGTCATTGTCGGAATTTCGAGGGCGGTGGGCGAGACGATGATCGTGGCGGTTGCCTCGGGCGCGACCTCCGACTTTACCTTCAATCCCCTCAAGGCCGCCGAGACTATGACCGCGCACATCGCCCGCATCAGCGGCGGCGATCTATCCTATAACTCGGTGGACTACAACAGCCTGTTTGCCATTGCCCTGATGCTCTTTCTGGTTACACTGGTCCTGAATCTCATCAGCCAGTGGGTGATATCCAAATTCCGCGAGCAATACGAGTAACCTCATGGCGCGATTCTCCTATCCCGAAAAACAGGATTTGCAAAAGTTCGTGGCGGCGCGCTATCGCAAAGCCTGGATCTGGCAGTTGATTTTCATGGCGACCCTCCTGGTTGCCATCGTCAGCCTGGCCGCGTTGTTGTTGAACGTGGTGGACGGCGCGTTTGGCTACGCGGCTTTTGAATACAAAAAAGATCCGGCCCAATTCAGCGATAAACCCATCGAAGAATTGAACCGCGAGGAATTGCTGGCTGTCTTGCAGGAAAATCTCTCCACGGGCGCGTATAAAAAACTGGACAACGAATCGCCCATGGAGAAGCGCAGTCAGATCGAACTCTACTACCTTGTCCAGGAGCGTCTCTTGCAAGTGGATACCAAAGCGACCTACTCGCTCTTCGACTCGCTTTTCAACAGGCATGAAATTGAAACGGAAGTGGGCGAAAAATATCCCGAGGCGCGGCTTGAGTTCCGCTATTGGCTGACCCCGGCCTTCGTCACCAGCCCGATGTCGAGCCGGGCGGAATTTGCCGGGGTACGTACGGCTGTGCTTGGATCGTTGTGGCTGGTCGGCATCGCGATCTTGTTTGCCCTGCCGGTGGGAGTGGGCGCGGCAATCTATTTGCAGGAATATGCCCGCAAGAATTTCCTCAATCGTTTGATCCAGACCAATATCAACAACCTGGCGGGCGTGCCGTCCATTGTGTATGGCATGTTGGGCCTGGCGATCTTCGTGCGCGCCTGGGAGGCCTTCACCAGTGGCGCGATGTTTGGCATCACCGACACGAACGGACGCACGATCATGTCCGCAGGATTGACGATGGGCATCCTCGTCCTGCCGCTGGTCATCATCAACGCGCAGGAGGCCATCAAGGCCGTCCCTGATTCCATTCGGCAGGCCGCCTTCGGTGTCGGCGCGACGCGCTGGCAGACGATTTGGAGTCACGTGCTGCCGAATGCCCTGCCCGGCATATTGACCGGGAGCATCCTGGCGATGTCGCGCGCGGTCGGCGAGACGGCTCCGCTCATCATCGTCGGCGCGTCCACCTTCATCAGCGTGGACCCGAGCGGACCCTTCAGCAAATTCACCGCCCTGCCCATCCAAATTTATCAGTGGACGGCGCGCGCCCAGCCCGAATTCCACAACATTGCCGCGGCGGCGATCATCGTCCTGCTGATCCTATTGCTGACCCTGAATGCCTCTGCCATTCTGCTCCGCAACCGCTTCCAGCGCCGTTACTAAACTCACGAAAGAGAAACCGACCATGCAACCTGAAATTCCACAATACGCGATCGAAACCCGCGACTTGAGCATTTATTACGGCCCCTTCGAGGCCGTGAAGAATGTTGACTTAAAAATCGAAAAGCAAAAGATCACTGCCATTATCGGCCCATCGGGATGCGGAAAGTCCACGCTGTTGCGCGCCTTCAATCGCATGAACGATTTTGTGCCGACCAGCCGCGTGGATGGCGAAATTCTCATGCATGGCACAAATCTTTACAGCAAGGATATTGACCCCGTGGAAGTGCGCCGCAAAATTGGCATGGTTTTCCAGAAGCCAAACCCGTTCCCGAAATCCATCTATGACAATATTGCCTGGGGAGCGAGAATCAACGGCTTCAAAGGCAACATGGATGAACTGGTCGAGCAGTCCCTGCGCAACGCGGCGCTTTGGGAGGAAGTGAAGGACAAACTCAAGAAGAGCGCCTACGAACTCTCGGGCGGACAGCAGCAACGTCTGTGCATTGCGCGGACGATTGCCATCCAACCCGACATCATCCTGATGGACGAACCCGCCTCAGCCCTCGACCCGATCTCGACTCTGCGCATCGAGGAGTTGATGCAGGAACTCAAGAAAAACTACACCATCATCATCGTCACCCACAACATGCAGCAGGCCGCGCGCGTCTCGGATTACACCGCCATGATGATGCTTTACGAAGACACCCGCTCGGGCACCGTCATCGAGTTTGATGATACGAAGAAAATCTTCACCCGTCCCAGTGACAAGCGCACCGAAGATTATGTAACGGGGAGGTTCGGATGAACAAACCCAAAGTCCTCTTCCTTTGCACAGGCAACTCGGCGCGCAGTCAGATGGCCGAAGGCATCCTCCGCGCGATGGCGGGGGAGCAGTTCGAAGTTTTCAGTGCGGGCACCGAGCCCAAGGGCAGGATCCTGCCCGAGGTCCAGGAAGTGATGCGAGAGGTTGGCGTGGATATCTCGTCGCAGTATTCCAAATCTGTCAGCGAGTATCTCGGCAAAGTCCATTTTGCGTATGTCATCACCGTCTGCGCGGACGCGGAGGAGAATTGTCCCGCGGTCTTCCTGAACATGGGGACTCACGAACACTGGCCGTTTGATGACCCCGCAAAGTTCGATGACGAATCCCGCCTCACGCGGACCCGCCGCGTGCGCGACCAGATCGAGCATCATCTACGCTTGTGGTTGGTCTCTCTAGGCGTGATGCCGCATGACTATCGGTAGTACAATGAAAAAATGAGGTTCTTATGATCCGTAAAACGTTTGAACACGAATTGCAACAAGTAAAAGACGAAATTCTCGTGCTGGGAAGCATGGTGGAACAGGCCGTGCTCGACGCGATGGAGTCGTTGAAGAAGCGCGACATGAAGGCTTCGGAGAAAATCTACGAGCAGGATCGCATCATCAACGAGAAGCGTTTTGCCATCGAGAATGAGTGCATGATATTGATTGCGACCCAACAGCCGATGGCGCGCGACCTGCGCCTTCTGGCTTCGATGCTCGATGTGGCCTCGGAACTGGAGCGCATGGGCGATTATGCCAAGGGCGTGGCCACCATCAATATCCGCATGGGTGACCAGCCCCTGCTCAAACCGCTGATTGATCTGCCGCGCATGGCGACCAAGGCCGCGGACATGCTCCACCGCGCGCTGACAGCCTTTATTGATGGAGACGCGGAGGCCTCCCGCGCCATCCCCGCCGAAGATGACGAGGTGGACGCGCTCTACGAGCAGATCTACCGCGAGTTGATGACCTTCGTCATCGCCGACCCGAAGACCATCGAGCGCGCCAACTATCTCCTGTGGGCGGCGCACAACATGGAACGGATGGCCGACCGCGTCACCAATATCTGCGAGCGGACGGTGTTCGTGGTGACGGGCGAGATCAAGGAATTGCAGACGACGTCCAATCCGCATGAGATGAAGTGATTGGTAACTGGTAAGTGGTAAATTGAACCGTGCGCCGTGGACTTGTCCGCGGCGCACGGGTTTAATTTTGATAATGAAAAATTGTTCCAATTGGTAGGTATTGACTAGATTATATGTCCGTTTATAATATAGAACGTTTGAGCAGACAACAATATGAAAATTGCATCGTTTTTTTCAGGCATTGGTGGCTTTGATTTGGGATTTGAAAAAGCTGGACATGAAATTGTGTTCCAGTGTGAAATCGATTCCTTTTGTAAGATGATTTTAAATTATCACTGGCCAAAAGTGCCGTTTGCTGACGATATTTTGGAGGTTCAAGATGGCAAAACAGTTCCAAATGCAGATGTTTGGTGTGGAGGATTCCCCTGTCAAGATGTCTCTCTTGCAAGAGCGCGTCAAAGGCATGGGCTTAACGGGTCGAGATCGGGATTATTTTATGACTTCGCTGAACTCCTTGATCACGCACGCCCGCCAATTGTTATCATCGAAAATGTTCCAGGTCTCTTATCTTCCAACGGAGGAAAAGACTTCGAAATCGTTATACGCTCGTTGGCCAAAAGCGGGTATGCTGTCGGATGGCGTGTGTTTAACAGCCAATATTTCGGAGTCCCCCAATCGCGCAGTAGAGTCTACATTGTTGGACATCTTGGAGGACCGAGATTTACCTCAGAAATATTATTTGAGCCCGAACGCAGCAACAGGAAGCCTAAGGCGAGCTCAGTCGCAGGGAAGAAGTCTATTTCTCCCTTTAAAGAAAGCCTTCGAGACCCTCGCACGGGAGCAATCGTCCAAAGATTAAGCTACTGTTTAGCGGCAACGTCAGGTAGACATACAGGAACAGACTGGAGTCGCTCTTATGTGTGTTACCCTAACGCTGTTCGCCGTTTTACTCCTGTTGAATATGAGAGATTACAAGGATTCCCAGATAACTGGACATACCCTCCGCAACTTAGGAACGATACGATTGACTACGATACCCAGCGTTATACAGCTTTAGGTAATGCTGTAAGTGTTCCTGTTGCTAAATGGATTGGGCAGCAAATTGCTCGATTAGGAAACTAAAGATTGGTTTCGGAGATTACAAATGTATATTTCAAGGAGAACAGGAGGTGGCCGAGGAGTATATGAGTTTGCTGGATACGGGGAAAGAGGGTACTCAATATCTCAGTTACAGAACAAGGAATTTGTTTTAGTAATTCCTGGTATCTTTAAATTCAATTTGGGTATATTCCTTTCTCATCAAGGAGGAAAACCCAGACTTGTTTTAAAGCAGGCCAGCATAATTCATATTCAAAGACAGATAGCAGTATTGCTTTTGTTGCCGAAGCCAATTCGGGCTAATACAGGCATGGGCGATTATCCCGATGTGGTTGAATCCGAAAAGTACGCCATTGAAAGATTGGAAATTTCCCAAATTAGAGTTTCAGACTCTACTGTTGAAATCGTTCCTGATTTTGTTATTTTGAAAAATCGCTTGGCTGAAAAGCGAATACAGTTTATTGAACGGTTTATGACTGTTGCTCAGTATTGGGGCATGTCGGATGAATTTCCAGCAAGAATTGGAAACCTCTTGCGATTACACCACGCTGTTATTGGTGGTGGATTTTACTTAGACAAAAGATCCGAAGAACTTGTAAAAGATTTGCAAAGTGAATGTGAATCATATTCGCTAGAGCAGGGATTAAGCTACAGAAAAGAATTTGATTCGCTACCGCTGCTGGTTGAAATTTCTGTAACCGACGCTGATGCGAGAGCCATTGAGAATCCTGATGAGGTTCTTGAAAATGAATTCGTTTCTGCTGGGCGACCAATATTTGAAGGGGCGGTAAAAAAGGTTACGGTAAATGCATATGAAAGGAATCCTAAAGCCCGAAAAGCATGCATTAGCCATTATGGTTTTAGTTGTACGGTTTGCGGAATGAATTTTGAGAAAATGTATGGAGAAGTTGGTAAAAAGTATATTCATGTTCATCACCTAAAACTTGTTAGTGATATTAAAGAAGAGTATGAGGTTGATCCAATAAATGATTTGAGGCCCGTTTGCCCAAATTGTCATGCAATGATTCACCGCCAAAATCCGCCCTATTCAATAGATGAAGTGAAATCCTTTATTGAAAAAAGTTCAAACAAAGAGAATGGATAACCTGACAAAGGAACAGCGCAGAAAAAATATGCAACACATTCGTTCAACGGGAACATTGCCTGAACGAATGATAATGGCAGAGTTAAGGCGGTTAAATATTTATTTTGCCAGTAATGTGTCGGCCATTGAAGGGAAACCAGATATTGTTTTTCGCCGAAAGAAAGTGCTTGTTTTTATTGATTCTGATTTTTGGCATGGTCATCCAACTAGATGTAAAATGCCTAAAAGCAATGTGACATATTGGAAAAAGAAGATTGCTCGTAATAGCAACAGAGACAGACAAGTAACTTTATCGCTTAGGCAAAAGGGATGGAAAGTAATCCGACTTTGGGAATACGATATAACTCACGGTTTTGCAAAATCTATCAAGCGTATATTGAATGCCATAGGTAAGTAAGTTTATATCAACCGATCCCCACCCTCCACCGAATCGACCCGATAATGGCACCCGCGACTCTGCCGATTATGCTGCGCAGACTGTGCCACGATCAGCGCGGCTTCGACCGCGTTGCGCAGGCCGATGAGACCGTCACTGAGTTTGGTGGTGCGGTAGAACGTCTCGATCTCGTTTTGCAGGTGACGCAACTCGCGGATGGCGCGCGAGAGACGGTCGCCGCTGCGGACGAGCCCCACGTAGTGCCACATGATGTTCTGGATGGTCTGCATGTCGCCTTGAATCAGCGCAGGGTCGCGGTCGTCGGTCAGGCCGCTTTCGTCCCACGCGGGTACCGATTCTCCCCCTTCCCCTTTAGGGAAGGGGGACGGGGGGTTAGGTGAATTGGCAATACTCTCCGCCGCCCTGTTCCCCCACACCAACCCCTCCAACAGCGACGTGGACGCCAGTCGGTTCGCGCCGTGCAGTCCCGTGCAAGAGACCTCGCCCACCGCGTACAAATTCCCGATGTTCGACTGTCCCCACTCGTCCACCTGCACGCCGCCGCAAAAATAATGTGCGGCAGGCACCACGGGGATCGGCTCGCGCGTGATGTCAATGCCCGCCTTGAGACAGGTCGCGTAAATGTTCGGGAAGCGTTCGCGGATCGCCGCGGCCTCCATGTGCGAAGCGATGTCGAGCAACACGTACGTGTACGCGTGCTCGGTCATTTCCTGATGGATGGCGCGCGCCACCACGTCGCGCGGCGCGAGATCCTTCCACTCGGGCGCGTACTTTTCCATAAACGGCTGTCCCTCGGGAGTCAGAAGAATCCCGCCCTCGCCGCGCACCGCCTCGCTGATCAAAAACCCCTCCGCGCCAGGCACAGCCAACGCGGTCGGGTGGAACTGGACGTACTCCGCGTTGATGATGCGCGCGCCCGCCCGCGACGCCATCGCCAGCCCGTCGCCGCGCGCACCTACGGGGTTGGTCGTGTTTCGGTAAACGCGACCCAGCCCGCCCGTCGCGAGAACCGTCACGCCCGCCAACGTCCGATGCACCGCGCCCTTGTTGCGGTCGAACACGTACGCGCCGTGACAGGTGATCGGCTTGTATGTGTCGAGCGGGTTGCGCGAGTGGTGCGGGTACGTGATCAGGTCAACGGCGGTGGCGTTGGTAAACCACTGGATGTTGGGCTTCGACTTGAGCAACGCGATGAGTCCACGCTCGATGGCGCGACCCGTCCCATCGCCGACGTGCAGGATTCGACGACGCGAATGCGCAGCCTCCTGACCCCATTCCATCGCGCCGCCCTCGCCTCTGTCGAACGGGACGCGGGCCGCGGCAATCAGAATTTTTTCCAGCAACGGAGGTCCCTCCTCCGCCAGAATGCGCGCCGCGCTCGGAAGGGACGCGCCCGCGCCCGCCTCGAGGATGTCCTTCACCAGCAGGTCGGCGCTGTCGTCGGGACCGCGGCTGATGATCCCGCCCTGCGCGTACCCCGTGTTGGATTCGTGCGGGTCAGGCTCGCGCGTGATGATCGTGATGTGACGTTTGGGATCCTCCGCCAATTTCAGCGCCGCCGTCGCCCCCGCGATCCCCGTGCCGATGATCAAAACATCTGTTTGCAACATACGACTCACCTTTGTTGACAATCCCGAAGGGATGTCATGATTCTAATGTCGATCTATGGCTGGAAAATAATCCCGAAGGGATGACATAGCCTTCAGACTATATCACCCCTTCGGGGTTGGGAACATCACTTGCTTTCTCTATAATCGTTTCATCCCTTCGGGATTGGACTACCGAACTACGATACTATCCAACGATCTAACCGATTTCTATCATCCTCTGCACCGACCGCGCGGCGCGGACGCGAATGTCTTCGGGCACTTCGATCACGTAGCGGTTTAGTTTCAGGGCATTGAGCGTATCCTCCATTGTGATCGTGTTCATGTGCGGACAGCGGATCATGCACAGGCGCAGCATGTCCTTTTGGGGATTCTCGGCGGCGATGTTGTCTCCCATCGAGCATTCGGTCAACACCAGATATTGCGGCGCCGTGGATTCTTTGACGTACTTGATCATGGCGTTCGTGCTGCCCGAAAAATCGGACGCAGCGGTCACATCGGGACTGCACTCGGGGTGCGCCAGTACCGCCACATCGGGGAACTGTGCGCGCACGGTCTGGATGTCGTTGACGGTGAACTTCTCGTGGACTTCGCAACGTCCGCGCCAGCCGATCATGGTTTTTCCCTCTCCCACTGGGAGAGGGGCAGGGGTGAGGGCAAGGTCAGGGAAGATAATCTTCCATCCCATCTTGCGCGCCACGTTCCCTGCCAGATACTCGTCGGGCAGGAAGATGACCTTGTCCGTGTTGAGTGATTGCACCACCGCCATCGCATTGCCCGACGTACAGCAAATGTCGCTCTCGGCTTTCACGTCCGCGTAGGTGTTGACGTAAGTCACGACGGGCACGCCAGGGAAGAGTGCCTTCAAGTCGCGCACATCCTGCGCGGTGATCGAAGCCGCCAGCGAACAACCCGCTTTCTCTGAAGGCAGGAGCACGGTCTTGGTTGGGTTCAAAAGTTTGGCGGTCTCTGCCATGAACCTGACGCCGCAGAAGACGATCACATCCTTGTCGGTCTGTGCGGCTTTGCGGCTCAGGTCGAGCGAGTCGCCCACGAAATCGGGAATGGAGTAGAACAGCGCAGGCTCCATGTAGTTGTGACCGAGGATGACCGCGTTGCGTTCGGCTTTCAGCGCGTTGATCTCCACGGCGATCTCGGCTTTGATACGCAGTTCCACATCGGGGACAACCTTTTCGAGTTTCGCCCGCATTTTGTCGTACATGGCTTGAACTTGTTGATTCATTGTTTACCTCTATTTGTTTTCGTCATTGCGAGGGCGTACTCGCCCGAAGCAATCTCCTCGTTACACGGGATTGCTTCGTCGCTCATCCTTCGACTGCGCCGTGAGTACACGGCTCCGCTCAGGACGGCGGCTCGCAATGACGGTGTCACTTCAAATAATCAAAACTCACATCGAACACTTTGGCGGAGTGCGTCAGTGCGCCGACGGAGATGAAGTCCACGCCCGTTTCGGCGATTCGGTGGACGGTCTCCAGTGTGACGTTGCCAGAGGCTTCCAGTAGGGACACGACATGTCGTGTCCCTACCACATCATTGCGAAGGCGAACCGCTTCGGCCATCATTTCCACCGACATGTTGTCGAGCAGGATTCGTTCGACTCCCAGCTTTAGCGCAACGTTAACATCCTCCAGCGTTCGGGTCTCGACCTCGATCGCAAGTCCGCTATCGAACGCTCGCGCCCGTCGAACGGCTTCTTCGATCCCGCCCGCGTAGTCAATGTGATTGTCCTTGATCAGGATCATGTCGTACAGGCCTATGCGATGATTCCCGCCGCCGCCGAGTTTGACGGCCAGTTTGTCCACGAGGCGTAGACCTGGCGCGGTCTTGCGCGTGTCGAGGATGACGGCGCGTGTGCCAGCGACCGCGTCCACGAACTGACGCGTCAGCGTGGCAATGCCAGACATCCGCCCGAGGAAGTTGAGCGCCGTCCGTTCGGCGGTGAGCAGGCTCGAGGTCCGACCAGAGACGAGGGCGAGGACTCCCGTGCGGGCTACGCGTGAACCGTCGGCCAGTTGCGCAGAGAAGTCCACGGAAGAGTCCAGCAGTTCGTAGGTGGCGCGCGCTACGTCGAGTCCCGCGACGATCCCATCCTGCTTGGCGATGATCTGCCCGCGCATGGTCGCCTCGGGCGGGACGATGGAGAGGGTGGTCGCGTCACCTGTGCCGATATCTTCTTCGAGGGCGCGTTTGATTGAGTCGAGAATTTCGTTTGGAAGCATGGCGTGATTATACCGACAAAAAAGGCCTGACTTGCGTCAGGCCTGTAGCGCAAGTCATAGACTTGCGTTACTTGTGACAGGTTTGGGTTTGTTCGCCAATCTCAAGCCGAGGAAGACCGCCGCGAAATACGCGGCGTAGGCCAGCATTTCGGTGAGGGACGGGTTGCCGTTGTACCCGAAGAGGGCTTTGAGCAGCAGGCCGAAGGTGGAATTTTCGTCCACGATGGCATTGACATCCCAAACGTGCTCGATGACCGCGGGAATCCAGCCGACCTCGTTGAACTCATGCACGCCGTGCGCGACGAGGCCAGCCGCGAAGAGGATCAGCAGGAAGCCAGTGACCTGGAAGAAGCGGCGCAGGTCGAGGCGGATGATGGCGGCAAACATTGACCAGCCGAGCAGGATGGATGTGCCGAGGCCGAGGGTCGCGCCGATGAGGGTTTGGAGCGTGTCGGTGGCGAAGACGGAGGCGGTGAGGAAGAGGGCGAGTTCGATGCCTTCGCGCAGGATGGCGAGGAACGCCACGAAGAAGACCGCGCGCTTGCCCGTGCCAAATGCCGCTTTGTGGACATCCGCTTCGAGGTCGGATTTGAGCGTGCGGGCGGTGCGGCTCATCCAGAAGATCATCCAGGTGAGCAGCGCGGCGGCGAGCAGCATGGTGACGCCCTCGAAGATTTGTTCGCCCGCGCCCTCAAACGAGAGGCCGAGTATGGTGAGCAGGACGCCGCCCAAAATGCTGAGCGCGACCGCGGCGAGCGTCCCCGCCCAGACGGCGAGAATCAACTCCGTGCGGCGCATTTGGCGCACTGCGCCGAGAACGATGCCGACGATCAGCGCGGCTTCGATGCCTTCGCGGAGGGAGAGCAGGTAACTTGGGAGCATGGGCACCTCGTGGGTGAAAAGAGTGAGATATAAAAATCAGCCTATTTCAGGCTGATTTGTCTTGAAAATTGTATCATGGGGGGTGGGGAGTTGCCAAGATATTTATCACATTTTTCATAGATATTCGTCATCACGGATTTGGGACGGGGTGTGAAGTTTGGGACGCGGAGGAACGCGGAAAACGCGGTGCTTCGCGCGCGGATTGTCCTCCCTCGATTCGCGTTCGCGCGGCGATGGGACCCGCACGGGGATAAATCGCCCGTGCTAACATACGAAGTCCGTTGGACTGATGACGCCAGAACGAAGTCCTGCGCAAAATTAGCCCCGACGTTAACGTCGGGGCGGGCATGGCGGCGTGACAGCCGCCTTTTGGTTTGAAGCGCAAAGGCCTACACAGCCAAGGGGGAGAGTTTGTAGACGCGGGCCAACCTGGTTGCAGTTGCGAAATCTTTTTGCCGAAGCGCCTCGCGGACGTCATCGAGCTTCATCGCGTCATCCACGGATAGATAGGGAGACCACTCATCGTCTGTGTAAACCAGTTCCACATCGACTTCGGCAGCGTAGTCGCCGAAATGAATCAATTTGGTCGTCTGTTTTTTTGTCATTTCTTTCTCCTTGTAAAATCCTCCGACCAGCGACCAGGGTCAGGTCGGTAAGCAGTTACCAATACAGCGGGAAAGGTTGCGTTTTTGGGGATGCCCCAGAGAATGTGAATTGGTTTGTTTTGGCTATCGTGTTGCAAGACCAATACACAGGGACCCTTGGCGTAATCGGGATACTCTTCGACAACAATCGCTCTTGAAATACCTGCCAACACATCACGGACAAGGATATTGTCGTCAGCCATTTCATCGTATCCATGAGCGGAAACCTGGATTTGATTCTCTTCGATAAGTTTGAGAATTTTCTGGAAGATTTCGCTCATGGCGGGAATTATACATGAAAACAGGGAAGCCCAATCCTTCTCATAGGCTGGTAAATACAAATGGATGCTGGCGAAGGCGTTGAAGGTGACGTTGGAAGATGTGATCGCGAGAGAAGCGGAATGAAGCCGACCGTCCACGAATACTCTGCGAGTACGATGTGGGACACGAACCTTCGGCGAATTGGCGCGTCCTCATTCGTTTACACTTGCACCGCACTGCGTTTGGTGCAGTGCAGGTGTTCGTGAAAAATTCGTGGACGGTCTCTCCCAGAATGAAATCAAAAAGGCGGCGTGACAGCCGTCTTTTGGTTTGAAGGATATGAACAATGATTTTTTTATTTAACTCTGCGACGGAATCTTTTTTGGGAATCTCCTACTCCAAATGAACCAATAAATTCCCAGCCTTCCGCCACAAGTTGCTTAATGAAGGAATCAAAAGCCGCAAAGCGGGCGGTCGTAATTACCTCTGTTTCTGGTATTGCAAATGTGTACTCCGATGATTGACCAGCGATATATTGGCCTTGAGGACCAATTGCCCGTGCAATATATTTTGCTGTGCCTTTACTAAATAACGTACCAGGTTTGACATGTACCCAATCAGTTTCACAAGTTTCCCATTTAATTTCATCTGTTGAAATATTATCTTTTTGTGGGTATCCACATTTTAAACAGAAATTTGCGTCGTCGGGCAATTGTATTCCACAGTTTCTACAAAACATGTTTCATTTGCTCCTTTCCATGTGAACGCATTCCTGTATTCTACTACTTCTCCTTCTTGTGGATAGCCTTCCCCTTCGACATCCTCCGATATGGCGGCATATCAATGACATGAATTTGCGATTTCGTCGCGTCGAGGATCTTGTTCCACAGCCCAGGGTAATTGACCGCGAACGAGTCGGGCTTGAGCGTGGATGTGATCACGGTCGGCAAGTGGGCGTAGTAGCGATGGTTGAGGATTTGGTAGAGTTTATCCTCCGCCCAGACGGAACTGGTGCCGCTCTCTTTCAGGTCGTCGAGGATCAGCATGGGAGTGGTTTTAATTTCGTTGAAGCGGCGATCAAACGAAACGTCCGAAGTGGGGCGGAAGGTTTGGCGCATATAGTCGAGCAGGTCGGCCACTTCCACGAGCGTGGCCTGGCCGCCCAGGTCAATGCGATAGTTGCCGATGGCCGCCGCGAGGTGGGTCTTGCCGCTGAACGAACTTCCCAACAGCACAAACCAGCCCTCAGGTTCCTCCGCGAACGCAATCGCCGCGGTGACCGCCTTCCGCAGGGTTTTGAGATCCTCCTGCGTCACCTTGACGCGCGTGATCTCCTTATCCTTGACCTTGTTGCCGAAGCGATCCTGTTTCTCGGTGGTGGTGGTCGTCACCGCTTCCTTGCCGAGCTCGTCCTCGCGCGTCTCGAAATTGCGGAACGTCATCACTTTCATCTCAGGCAGGGACAACATCGAAATGCCAGGGTTGCTCGTCTCGGTGGGACGGCGGTAATCGGGCGCGACAATGCGCACATGGCGGACGAAATCCTCATCCTGCAAGCGCGAGCGGATGCGGCTCTCGATCTCGTCCAACATGAGATTCGTGGTGATGACCGTTGGCAGTTTATTGATGTAGCGGTAGTTCATGATCTGGAACAATTTTTCCTGCGCCCAGCCCGTGGCGTTCTGCGTGCCGAAGTCGTCCAGCACCAGCAGGTCGGCGTTGCGGATCTCCTCGAAGCGCGCCTCGAAGGTTGTTTCGGGGTCGCTGAACGCGAAGCGCAATGAATCAAGCAGGTCAGGCACGGTGATGAACAACGTCGGCGTTCCCATTGAAACCGCGAAGTTGGCAATCGCCGCGGCGAGATGGGTCTTGCCGCAACCGTATCCGCCTTCGAGCAACAGCCAGCCCTGCGGGTTGCGCGCAAAATTATCCGTCAACTCACGTGCGGTTTGCAGACTGGTCGCGTCCTGCGGCGTCATGAACTTGGCGTTCTTGTTTCCCCGCGCGTCAAAATTCTCGAATGTTAAATGGCTGAGTTGGTCGAGGCGGCTCATCTCGAACAGACGCGTCCGCGCGCCTTCAGCGATGTCCGAGGCGCGGCAGACGCACACTTCCAGCCGCCCGAATTTCGGGTCGCCCATCGGCACGTCAAAGCGCACGTAGCCCGCGCCGTGGCAATGCGGACAGTTCGGGTCGCCCAGCGTAGAGACGTTGCGTGCAACGTCTGTACCTGCAACGTCTCTACTCGAGGAATTCAGAGAACTCGCCTTCGGTGTATCGTTCGAAATCTTTGACAGCGTTTTGCTGATTTTTTCTTTCATCTTTGCCTTTTTCCTTCCACCGTTTTAAAACCGCTTCCACAAATCTCCAGTGACGCGCATTCTTCGCCACCGCAATTTGAAACGCTTCCTCGAACCACGCGCTCGGATATTCCTTCTCGGCCTCGCGCAGCATGTCCGCGATCAGCGGGGTCAGCGCGCCGATGTTCTGCTCATACAACGTGAACACGTTCGACCGTTCGACGGGCGGCGCCGACGTCACCTGCGACGGATCGAACTTCCCGCTCTGGATGGCTTCGACCGACGCGCGTCCGCGCGGACTGTTCAGGAAGAAAAACTCCCCCGCCTCACTCCTGACCTCGAGCAGGCTCCCGCGCGCCACGGCCTTATCCACGCCCGAGGCGAACTCGCCAAAGTCCGCGCGCCGCAAAAAGCGGACATGTCCCTCCATGTGCTCGATCCGCCAAATGGCGTGCAACGTCGCCCTCAACTCGTCCGCGTCTTCGATTTGACTCAACAACTCGCGGAAGAACGTGTCAGGGACGGATGTGAATGTTTCGGAGGAGGTAAAGCCGTTGAAAGTGGGCATAATTCTTTGTACACGGATTTCATGGATTGGACGGACAAACACGGCTTTTCTTTGGGCTTTTCTCAGACTGCAAAATCTCCAGATTTTGCACGGAAGTCTGGAAACTTCCGACTCCGAAACAAAAAACTTCCGTGTAAATCCGCCAAATCCGCGTAATCCATGTACCGTATTTACTCATTAAACTGCACATGCTTCGTCGCCGCGTTCTCAAACTTCGCCAGCGCGCTGCGGAAGATCAACTCCACGCTTCCCACGGGACCATTACGATGTTTCGAGATGATGATTTCGGCGATGTTTTGCTTTGCTGTATCTTTCTCGTATTGATCGGGACGATAGATGAACATTACGATGTCGGCATCTTGTTCGAGACTCCCACTTTCGCGAAGGTCCGACAGCACAGGCCGCTTATCCGTCCTCTGTTCCACCGCGCGGGATAACTGCGCCGCGGCCAGCACAGGGACATTCAATTCGCGCGCCAGCACTTTCAAATTGCGCGAGATGAACGAGACTTCCTGCACGCGGTTGTCGTTGCGCGAGTCACTGCTCATGAGTTGGATGTAGTCAAGAATAATTAAATCAATGCCAAATTCCATGTGCAAACGGCGACACTTCGTCCGTAACTGCAATGGCGTGATGGCGGGCGTGTCGTCGAGGAATATTTTCGTATCGCCAAAGACCTCGATGGCGTGGTTGAACAACGGCCATTCTTCGGGATTCAGTTTTCCGTTTCGCAGACGTTGCGAGTCGATGCCCGTTTCCTGTGCGATGAGACGTTGCACCACCTGCTCGTTCGACATTTCCAGCGAGAAGATGGCGACGTGCTTTTTGTGAGTCAACGCGGCGTTCTTCGCGACCGAAAGCAGGAAACCCGTTTTACCCTGACCAGGGCGGCCAGCGATAATCAACAAGTCCGAAGGCTGTAACCCTGTCAGCATTTTGTCGAGGTCAATGAATCCCGTCGGCACGCCGTGGATTTCGTCGGGACGTTTGGCGAGGTCGTCAATGCGGTCGTAATATTCCGAGAGCACATTGCGGATGGGTTGCAGGTCGTGCTTCAATCGCCGTTCGCTGACGTTGAAGACTGCCTTCTCCGATTCGCCCATCACCTCATCTACACTGGTATCAGTATTGTATGCGATAGAAGCGATTTTGTTCGCGGCCGTGATCATCTTTCGGCGGACGGAATGCTCCTCTACGATACGGCCGTAAGATTCAGCGTTGAGCGAAGTTGGCACCTGGTTGATAAGCGATGTCAAAAACGCGGGGCCGCCCACCTCTGCCAATTGTCCCGCGCGCTCGAGTTCGTCGGCCACGGTCAACAGGTCAATCGGAACGCGGCCCTCGTGCAGGCGCGTGAACGCCTCCCAGACCCAGCGTAGGCGGTGGATGTAAAAATCCTCGCCCGTCAAAAACTGCGCCACATCGTAGTAGGCTTCGGGGTTAATCAGCACCGCCCCAACGACGGCTTCTTCGGCTTCACGGCTGTGCGGAACGGTCGGGGCGGCGGGGGAGGGAGAGTCCTCGGGAGGTAGGTAGTCGCTCATAAAAAGGGATCACGTTTTCGGGTCGGGTGGCGAGGCGTCGGGCTTGTCGAGATCGAGATCGAGTTTGTCAATGAAATCCTTGAAAACATCGAGACGTTCGCTGGACTCATCCACCGGCGGAGGCGGTGCGCCTCGTTCTTTGGACGGTTGGCTGGCCGCACTTTCAGGAAGGTCTTTCTCAGGGACGATGCTCGCGGCGGCCATCACTTCCGGGTGGACGTAGATCGGCACGTGGGCGCGCACGGCAAGCGCGATCGCGTCCGATGGACGTGAGTCGACGCTGAGTTCGCGGCCGTTCTGGTCAATGATGATGTTGCCGTAGAAGATGTCGTCTCGTAGGTTGATGATCTCGATTCGGTTGATGCGGGCGTTGAAGGTGGTCAGGACATTGCGGATGAGGTCGTGTGTCAGCGGACGGGCTACTTCCACTTCCTGCAGGGCGATGGTGATGGCTTCGGCTTCATAGGGACCGACCCAGATGGGCAGGAACCGTTCCCCGCGCGCTTCGCGCAAGACAACGAGGCGTTGGGGCGACATGAGGTTGACGCGCACACTGTCGATTACTACTTCTATCATTGGAAACTCCATCGGGGCATGTCTTATTTTAGCACAAGACGCGTAAGACCTGACATGTCTCCAAGTTGGATTGGATGATTTTGCGCTTTGTGTGTGCGCTCGTTTTGACATTCGACGGTTCTGATGAGACATGTCAGGCCTCAAAAGTCGGTTGCCAGAATTTCCAAATGCGGCTATAATGCGCCTCGCTCAATCGGGGCGTGGCGCAGTCCGGCTAGCGCGCTTGCATGGGGTGCAAGAGGTCGGAGGTTCAAATCCTCTCGCCCCGACAGAGTTATTGAAGAGACCACCCACCGGACGGGTGGTTTTTGATTCGGTCGGAGGTTTCCCCATTAAGGGGATGGTACGCATCCTCTCGCCCCGACAGAGACGTAAGAAGAAATCACCCGCCGGACGGGTGATTTTGTTTTAAGGTGGAAGGTGGCATCAGCGACTCGTGTCGTTGATGTAGGCGACACCTGCACTGCACCAAACGCAGTGCGGTGCAAGTGAGCCGCCTCGGCTGACGAGCAACCGGGCGATCAATACGTGGCGAAAGAAGAAGTACACCAATATTTTGAAGTGGTGGGAGAAGCGCGGTGGAACATTTAATGGCCAAATGGATGACATCGAACTGCGGGCAGCCTTCTGCCCCGACGGGAGTGAAGTTGGCTTTGATAGGGGGGACTGCGTGATCTCATGATGAAAATCATCAAAATTTATTACATGTAATTTTTATCCAGCAGATATACTGGTGCCAATCTATCCTAACCGGTAATAAATGCCTGAGGTGTGCATGAAAAACATCAAACTTGTCGGGATGGTTTTTGTTATCCTGGTAATCGTTTCTTTGGGGATCACTCCAGTACAGGCAAATCCAAATTCTGAAATCGAACCACAAAATGACCCGTACGGGGCTGCCATCAGTGAATTCCACGCCTGGATGGGTTGGCAGACTCCCCTGCAAATTCGACCTGACCAGCCATACTGGCATGCTTATGGAGAGATTGATGCGTCCTGCCCGGGAATGAATCTGACGATCAATATTTCGGAATGGGCGGATGGGTATGGGTGGATAAATTCACCAGATGCCAAAAGAGTGGATTTCCACGGCCGCGAGGCATTGGACTGGCGGTATACCGAGGAATCAAACTTGCCCACCATTGCCAAACGAGTGGATCGTTTGATCTGGATGGGTGATGACAATAAAATGGGCATCGAGATCGAAAAAAGTTTTTTGGTGCAGGAAAAAAAGAACTGCATGGAGGATGCCCGGTACGATCTCTATCACTACGCGGATGAGTTCTACTGTATTCTGGTAAAACATGGTGCGATCCAGGACAAAGGTGCTTTTTGCGGCGGTGGCAACCCCCCTCCGTCCGAGGTACCGGTGGCAGGGTCAACCGCCCTGGCGGGCAGGGTAACTGACGGATACGGCAATCCCATCCCGCTGGCACCCGTGTTTCTATACATTGGCGATCAGAGCCTGGAAACGCGCACCGATTCTGGCGGGAACTATCAATTCGCGGATCTTCCTGTCAATCAGCCAAACTTCAATGTAATCGAAAATGCGGTCATGGCACAGGTCTGCCTGTCGTATTACGACCCATCATACAATCCGGTACCGGGCACGCCGTATCCCTATTTTTCTGTGCGTTACGCGGAGGAGAGCAGCAGTGTCGTATGTGCCTATACTCAACCCTTCTTCCTGCCTGAAATGCCCGGCACACACCGCATGGATATCGATCTCGGCAGCCCCGCCAGTTTACAGCAGGATGCACTTGCCCAAATCCACCCCGACCTGCCTGCCCATCTTGCTGATATAGCCAACAATTACTTTCATACCACCCAGGCAATTGCCCTGGCACATCTCCTGGGGCAGCCATTGGACCTGCCGGTGGATATTGTCCCGTTCATGAAGGACACCAGCATGGAGGCATGCTGGAAAGGCCGCATATCATCTGGCAACCAGCCCTGGAATAGCTGCCTGGGAATCCAGACGGAATATAATTTTTTGGCATATAACGAAGGAAACAGTACCTATAACGCCTGGAACCGCCCGGCAAATCGAGAGTGGCACGAATTTGGGCATCATTTTCAAGCGGATAGTTTTGGGAATTTAATGCCTGTCCATAGTATTCAAACGAACCATGCTGGATACTATGTCAATCCCAGCAGCACAGATGCCTGGAATGAAGGGTTTGCCGAGTTTTATTCCTTGATGGTAAAGCGGGAGGTGGTGCGCAATCCAATCTTCACGGTTTATCCCTATGGGTACGGCAGTGTAATCGACCTTGAATTGAATTATCTAGCCTGGGATTCGGAGGAGGATGCCGTGGCGGGTCTCCTGCTTGATCTGGTGGATAACGGTGCCGACTACCAGGGGGCGAGCAACCAGGATGGCTTGCGCACCAACCCGCATGCGGATGATGACCTTCTTTCCGTGCCACTCAAGGACCTATGGAAGATCATCGTGACAGGGAAGAGCAACAGTCCCGACAGCAGCCTGGGGTATCTCTCTGACGTGGAAGACCTTTACCGGACCCTGGTTGAGAATGGAATTGGACAGGATGATCTGAATGCCAACGGGTATTCCGACCTGGATGAAGTCTTCATTGCCCACGGTTTCCATGCAGATGTGAATGGCAACAAGCAATACGATGCCGGTGAGACGATCGGTCATAGCGATCATCCTCAACATTCAGTCCAGGATAGCGCTGGAAATGTGACTACTTACAATGCCATGTCGCCCCGCGAGAACAAGAGCGACCTTGCCGGGGGTTACCTGGTGTTCCATGTCGTTGATCCTCAAGGCAGGACGGTTCCGGTTGAACATTTTACGGTGGATGTGAAATTCGACGCCCCGTACCAGTCATACAACTATTCCTATGATGTTCCAGCAAATCTTACCGGGAGTGAACGCTTTTACCTGGTCATGCCTCCCTCCTCCTATGCGTCCACCGCAACCATCACACCCGGGGGCGATGACATTTCCAGTTCCACCAGCACCTTCATAAAAGGCAGCGATTATTGGAACAGGATTCCAAATCCCAATGACCTGCCCCTGGGTGAATTCACATTTACCGTGCAGCCGGCAACAGAATCCATCCTGCCCTCCTCCCTGTCGCTGGTGGCAGTATCAGGAGTGCTGGGCGCGTGCTGTCTTGGCGTTTCCTTCCTTATCCTGATCGGAGGTGTAGTCATGAAGAAAAAGAAAATCAGTGTCCTGGGATTAGTTCTTATCGTCGGACTCGTGGGCATCATCGTGATCGCCGGCGTGTTCTACTTTGGATCCCAATTAAACCAGCCGGCGAGCACAGACCAGGCTCTGGATGACACCGACCCGTCACAGGGCGAGCCGGCGGCTCAGCCAGAACATGAGTCTGTCCCGGCTTCCCTTCCACTATCACCAGGTGGTCCCTGGCTGTTGTTGTCCACCGAGAACGGACTTTGGGCGATCAACGAGGATGGTTCCGGTCTAACCCGGATCACAACGGAACGCATCATTGCGCCATCCGATCTCAGCACCGGGCTCTCGCCTGAGAATCCATATTTTGCTTTCATTACAGCCACCGATCCAGTTGCGCTGCGAGGGCTGGCGCTTAATATGCTCAGTCTGCCGGACGGAAAGGTTAAAACGATCACAGCACTTACGTCCCCTGTGACCGAACCAGCCGCGAATGCAGATGTTTGTGATCCCAACCTGGAAGCCGCCCGATCGGTCACGATCGGGAACAGCATTGCCTGGTCGCCGGACGGATCAAAAATGGCTTTTCCAGCCACCCTCAGCAGCCAGACCGCCGATGTTTATGTGTATTCAATATTTGACGGGAGCATCGCCCGTGTAAGCGATGAACCCGGTCAGGCTTATGACCTGCACTGGAACCGGCTGCCTGGGAGCGAAACCATCGTCTATTTTTCCGCTTCCTGTTTTGGGACCGGTGCCGGATTTAACATGGAGGGCGCGTGGATGACCCGCTCCAGCATGGTCAGGGCAGAACAGGTGTACCAACCCAACTCGGAGACCTGGGGAGAGGTTTTTATCAGTTGGGTATTCGGGAAGGAATCCTATTTTGTTGCATCGGTCAGTGGTTGTCCCTACCGGGATCTGCGCATGGTGGAGCCAAACACCGGGGAAATAACGCCGATTTTTGAAGGCTGTTTTGAGGATTTTGCAGTTGGTCCAACGAATTCACTGGCGGTGTTAACCAGCAGCGACTTCTCCGACCAGCCGGGTTTATATCTTTTCTCCGAGCCAAATATTCCCGGAATTCCGCCGGTGTATATCCCGGAGGCAAACGGGCGCGAGGTGCGGCATATCCCTCCTGAAATATTCATCTCGGTGACTGGTCAGGATAACCCGGGAATCCGTTCCCTCGACTGGGATGGTCAGCCGGGCTGGTACCAGGGACGCGGTGACTTCCCGGTCGTGTCCAGGGATGGGAGCGCTTGGGTCTGGAATGAAGGTGGGGTTTTCTATCTGAAAAGTAAGGATATGTCTGCGCCTGTCATCCTCCTCCAGGGCGACGCCCTCCACCCATTCTGGTATGAAACCATAAGTCCATCAGGGGAGATCCATCAAAGGCTGCTCTTCTTTGACGGTCAGGGAAACCTGTATATGATCTCATCGCCTGAATTCGTCCCCACTCTGCTCGCAAGCAATCTGGCTCCGGTCTCCACGCCAATGGAGATGTATCTCACCGGAGAATAACAGAATATTTTTGAGCATTGTGCCGGTGTTAATGACACAGATTATTTTGTGATCATCTGGAATCGTGGAGTACATTGATCCTGTGGTGGCGGCTGAAATGACATGAGATGTGGTACAGTGCGCGCAAGCAGTACAAAGCCCTCGTCCGTGGACGGGGGCTTTTTCTCCTTTTCCAGGCAGGTTGACAGGCTGGGTAGAACAAAAAAGCGACGGGTTTCCAGATGTGAGTCGCGTTCCAAGAGGTCGGAGGTTCAAATCCTCTCGCCCCGACAGAGAGTACGAAGAAAACCACCCGCCGGAGGGTGGTTTTGGTTTAAGCCAGACCCTAAAGGTCTCCGAGACCTTTAGGGTCTGGCTTGCAAATCCTCACCCATTCGATTATCCTTGCACCCGGGAGTGGTTAAGTCCTGGCGGGCTTCCTGGTCTTCAAAACCTGTGGCGGGTCGCGTTGCGGGCCGCGGTGGGTTCGACTCCCATCCACTCCCGCCTATTCGGACCGTAGACGATGGACCGTAGACCGTCCATTGTCCACGGTCTACGGTCTCTAAAGGTGACGCATGTCTTTCCCCGAACCCGAAATTCTTACCAGTCTCGTTTCCCGTGTTTTCCGAATTGAAGATGTGACTCTTGGCGACTCCCAAAAGGGATGGGTCGTCCGTTACCGCGGACTTTTACTGGGCGATGACTCCGCCGCGGCCTACGATCAATTGGCGGATTCTGTCCGAGTTTACGGATTGACGCCCCTCTTCCGCAAGGAGGGCGATAAGCATGTCATCTTCCTTGCGCCGTCCATCCCCGAAGCGAAAAAGCGACTGCCAACCACCAATATCATCCTCTTCCTGCTGACGGTCTTCAGCGTGATGCTGGCAGGCGCGACTCCCGAGGGGACTCCGCCCACTGACACGGGCGCGCAAATGCTCTGGCTATTGAAGAGCATTTTTACTGGCTGGCCCTTTGCCCTCAGCCTGCTTGGAATTTTGCTCGCACATGAATTTGGTCACTACCTGATGAGCCGCCATCACGGAACAGCCGCGACTCTTCCGTATTTCATCCCGCTTCCGTTCAGCATTCTCGGCACAATGGGCGCGTTCATCCAGATGCAGGCCATCCCGAAGAATAAGCGCATCCTCTTTGATATCGGCGTGGCGGGTCCGCTGGCAGGGATGGTTGTGGCGATTCCCGTTCTTTTTCTTGGCCTGTCACTATCCGAACTCGGCCCTGTCCTTCCTTCGCCCGGTGGATTCATCGAGGGCAACTCATTGCTCTATTTGATCTCCAAATTCATTGTCTTTGGACAGTGGCTTCCCGCACCCGCAAACACAAGCGGACTGGCGCTCTTCCAGCATTGGATTCAATATTTCTTCACGGGTCAGCCTGTTCCGTTCGGCGGCACGGACGTGTTCATTCATCCCGTCGCGTTCGCGGGCTGGGCGGGACTGCTCGTCACCGCGCTGAACCTCATCCCCGTCGGCACGCTGGACGGTGGACACGTCACCTACGCGTTGTTCGGTGATAAAGTCCGCAAGGCGTATCCGTTCATTCTGGGCATTCTGGGAATTATGGGCCTGGTGTGGACAACCTGGTGGTTCTGGGCGATTCTGCTCCTCTGGCTGGGACGCGTCCATGCCGAGCCGCTCGACCAGATCACCGAACTCGACTCAAGCCGCCGCGTGGTCGGCGCGTTTGTCATTATCCTTTTTATCCTTGTCTTCTCTCCCGTCCCGATGGTGCTACTTGGCTAAGTCAACCCTGCTTTCTGCCCTCTGCCTTTTGCTGATTCTCTCCGCCTGCGCGACGTCCGTCGAAACGGTCACCCCGCCCGAGGTCACGCGCGAAGCGAGCGCCACGGCCACGGTCACGCCCGCGCCGGTCAGCACGCTGGGAGTCGAGGCCGAGTCCCTGCGCGGGGTCGTCATCATGGCATGGCATCCGTGGTTCGGGATTGAGGCATCGCTGTTCGAGACGCAGGTTGCAGATTTCAACGCCACCAACGAGTGGGGTGTCACGGTGTTGACGGCGGGGCAGTCGAACTACGCCGAGTTGTTCAACACTGTGACGGCTTCGCTGTCCGCGCCCAATAAACCCAACCTGGTGATCGGCCTGCCCGAACACGCGCTTTTCTGGGACGAACGCACGGGCGTGGTGGACATCGCGCCGTATTTGGCCGATCCGATCTGGGGCATGAGCGCAGACGATGTGGCGGATTTCCCGTCCGTGTTTTGGGAGCAGGATATGGTAGGGGAGCGCCGCCTCGGAATGCCCGCCGAACGGACGACCCGCCTCATCTACTACAACGTCAGTTGGGCGCGTGAACTTGGATTTTCTTCGCCGCCCGCGACCGCCGACGATTTCCGCGAGCAGGCCTGCAAAGCCAACGAGAGTTTCCGCCAGAACGAAGACCCCAAAGACGACGCGTTCGGCGGCTGGCTGGTGGATACCGACCCGATCACTGCCATGAATTGGATGCTGGCGTTTGGCGGCGGCGTGCAGGAGGCACAGGGCTATCGCTTCCTGCGGCCTGAAAACATCGCCGCCTTCCGATTTGCGAAAACCATCTTCGATGAGGGATGCGCTTTCCAACTCACCGACACGACCGCCGTGGACGCGTTCGCAAACCGCCGCGCGCTTTTCGTGACGGGCGGACTGGAAGACGTTGCCACGCAGTCGCGGGCCTTCCTCACGCTTTCGAGAACGGACGAGTGGACTCTGATTCCCTTCCCCGGCGAGACGAAAACGATGGCAGTGTACGGCTCCTCGTACATCGTGATTCCATCGGACGATGCGAGCCAACTGGCGACGTGGTTGTTCGTCCGCTGGCTGTTGGAACCAGGGAATCAGGCGCGCTGGGTCTCGACGACGGGCATGTTCCCGCTTCGCACCTCGACCCTGAACCTGGTGGCAGACTACGCGTCCGCGCATCCGCAGTGGGTGCAGGTGGTGAAACTGCTTCCCTCCGCGCAGGGGACGCCGCGTCTCTCCTCGTGGCGTCTGATCCGCCTCGTCCTCGGCGACGGATTCGAATTCATGTTCCGCGTGGACATGCCCGTGGGACAGGTTGCCACCATCCTTGCAGATATGGATCGGGCGGTGGATGATTTGACGAAGTAATGGCTAGAAACCCGTTTTCTTGGAGAAAACGGGTTTCTGTGTTTCGGCGATGTATCCCACCTATTCTTTTCCGCCGCGCGTCATTGTCAGTCTCATCGTGGACTGGCTGCTTGCGCGGCGGCGCTCGTTTCGAGAAGACGCGCTGGCTTGTATTAAACGTTTGGAGCCGCCACTCCGAATCTTTGGCGAGGAACACATTCCGCAAGCGGGGCCATGCGTGGTCACGTTCAATCATTATCATCGTCCCGACTTCAACGCCATTTGGATGGCAGCTGCCATTGCCTCGCTGGTTCCCGTGGAAATGCACTTCGTGATGACTGGTGAATTGACTTATCCGGGCAAGTGGTATGCGCCTGTTGGCATGTTGTTTTCCAAAATTTTTCTGGCACGCGCGGCGCGCGTCTACGGGTTCACGACCATGCCTCCCATGCCGCCGCGGCAAAAAGACGTGGAGGCCCGCGCCCAGTCCGTGCGACGCGTGCTGGAAACAGTGCGCCGCGAGAAAAATATCATTCTCGGCCTCGCGCCCGAAGGTGGAGACAATCCCACTGGCGGAATCGCCATGCCCGCGTCGGGTTCGGGACGATTCGCCCTCCTGCTTGCCGCGGCGGGATTAAAATTCGTCCCCGTCGGATTCTACGAAGCGGACGACGCGCTCTGTCTCCGCTTTGGCGCGGCCTATGAGTTATCCATCCCGCGCGGGTTGTCCGCGGATGAAAAAGATGAAGTCGCGGCTACAATTGTCATGATCCACATTGCCCGTCTCCTGCCAAAATCTTTGAGAGGAGAATTTTGGTAAAGCGAGATAATATCTCGCTTTACCGTAGAACAATGAAAAGACTCTCGCTCCCTCAATTGCTTGCGCTCAACGCCTATTGGGTTGGCATCTCGTTCATGTGGAACGCGCTGCATCCCATCATCCTGCCTGCCGTCCTGCTCAACTTCGTCCCCGACGCGAAGAAAAATACTTGGCTTGGCATCCTGACTTTCGTCGGTCTCATCATTGCGATGATCATCCAACCGCTTGCGGGCGCGCTCTCGGATAACTGGCATTCGCGCTGGGGGCGCAGACGTCCGCTCATCGTGCTCGGCACGCTCTTCGATTTCATCTTCCTCGCCATCCTTGGTTGGGCAGGCGGACTGACCTGGCTTTTCATTGGCTACATCGGACTCCAATTCAGTTCCAACCTCGCGCACGGTCCGCTTCAAGGACTCCTCCCTGACCGCGTCCCCGCCAGTCAACTGGGGACGGCCTCCTCGCTCAAGAATTTCATGGATATGCTCTCGCTGGTCATCGTCTCGCTTCTCGCGGGACGTTTGATGGACTCCTCCACCCGCGATGCGACTCTCATCTTGAGTGTTATCCTCGCGGTCCTGGCTGTCAGCGCGGCGATCACGATTTTCGGAACGCGCGAAGAACCAACGGATTCGCCACAGAGTCCACAAACAAAAAATCTTGGCGCTCTCCGCGGCCTTCGCGGTGATACCTTTCGCATCAACTTCCGCGAAAACGCCTCCTACTGGTGGTTGATTGCCGAGCGTGGACTCTTCTTGTTGGGAATCTACGGTGTGCAGGCCTTCGCGCAATATTACCTGCAAGACGTTCTGCGCGTCCCCGATCCTCCCAAGCAGACGGGTGACCTGCTCGCCGCCATCACCATCGGGCTGGTCATTCTCGTTCTCATCGGCGGCTGGCTCACGGACAAGTTCGGCGCGAAGAAAGTTTTATACGCGGCCAGCATCATCACCACGATTGGGATGTCACTCATGCTATTGGCGCGTGACATGTCCACGCTGACGATCTTCGCCAGCATCATCGGCGGCGGAATCGGACTCTTCCTCACCTCCAACTGGGCGCTGGCAAACGCGCTCGCCCCGTCCGATCAGGCGGGGAAATTCCTCGGGCTGACGAATCTCGCCACCGCGGGGTCGGGAGCGTTGGCGCGGCTCGAAGGTCCCGCGATAGATGCGCTCAACGACGCCGCGCCCGGTCAATGGGTGGGATATACTGCCTTATTCGTCTTCGGCGCGGTCTGCACATTTGCCAGTATGTTCTTGCTGAAGAAAATCCAAATACCCAGCCCGAAGGGATTCGTTTCTGAGAACGGGTGATTTATCCCCGTTAGGGTGCTGCGGCGGTGAGAGAATCCCCATGCTAACATACCAAGGTCTTCAATCTAATTGACCCAATGAAAAAATTCCACATCCTCCTCATTTTTTCCATCCTCATCCTTCTCCTCGCGGCCTTCGCCATTTGGGGCGTTCCCTACTTCTTCGAGACGCCCCTCCCCGAAGCGATGAGTTCCCCTCTTGGCACGGGGACAGCCAAAGCCGAGGTGACCGCCATCCTCGAAGAGGGCGAGATCACCCTTGGCGATACAACCCAGACGTACCAACTCCTGCGCGTACGCCTGCTGGAGGGCGAATTCGCTGGCGTCCCCTTCGATGTGGATTACGGCAAGCGCCAGATTCATCCCCCAGGCATTCGCTTTGATGTGGGCGATGTGATTCTCGTCAGCCTCAGTCAGGGGCCGAATGGCGTGGTCAACGCGTACTTTGCAGATTACGTCCGTACGCCTGCGCTTGGCTGGCTGGCGCTGGCCTTCGCGCTCGCCATCGTCGTCACGGGCAAATGGAAAGGCCTCCGAAGTCTGCTCGGCATGGCCTTCAGTCTCTTTGTCATCATCGGCTATATCATCCCGCACATTCTCAACGGTGAAGACCCCGTGCGTGTCAGCATCATCGGCTCGGTCATTTTGTTGACGGTGACCCTCTACCTGACCTACGGCTGGACACTCAAGACTCACGCCTCCACGATTGGCATGATCCTCATCCTCGTTCTCACTGGGACGCTGGCCTGGTTCGCCATCCAACTGACGCGTCTCAACGGGACGGGGGACGAGGAGGCGCTCTTCCTGATGCAAATGTCGCAAGTGACGATCAACTTGCGCGGACTCATGCTCGGCGGGATGATCATCGGCGCGCTCGGCGTGCTGGACGACCTCGTCACCACCCAATCATCTGCTGTTTTCGAGCTCCACGCCACGGACGAGTCTCTCGGATTCCGCGAACTGGTCTCGCGTGCCATGCGCATCGGACAGGATCACGTCGCGGCCACGGTCAACACGCTGGTGCTGGCCTACGCGGGCGCGTCGCTCCCTACCCTGCTGATGTTCTCGCTCAACCGCGGGGACTATCTCACACTGCTGAACTTCGAGTTCATCGCCGAAGAGGTGGTTAGGACCCTCGTCGGGTCGTTGGGGCTGATCGCCGCGGTGCCCCTCACCACGGTCATTGCCGCCGCGCTGGCGTTGTATAGTCATCGGCTCGGCGAGTGGCGTCATTGGCTGGGTCCAGAGAATGCGGGGGGAGGGCATGTTCATTGAGTGGGTACAGCCCCCTGCAACCTTCCCCCTCCTCCTCCGTATAATAAGCAGAAACAAGGAGAATGCGTGAACGAGGAACAAACCTGGGTTTTCCAGGCCCAACGCGGTGACGATCAGGCTTTCACGCAATTGGTTGAAATCTACCAGAAGCCTGTCTACAACCTGTGTTATCGGATGCTCGGCGAGCCAGAAGCCGCGGAGGATGCCGCTCAGGAGACCTTCCTGCGCGCTTTCCAACACTTGGGCCGCTACGACCCGAAACGGCCGTTTGCCACCTGGCTATTGTCCATCGCGGCGCACTATTGCATAGACCGCCTCCGCCGCCGCAGGTTTTCCACCTTCTCGATTGATGAGGAGGACGATGATTCTCCCGCCTTCGAGATTCCCGACGCCGACGCACCCAATCCTGAACGCGAATCGGTACGCCGCGAGGAAAAGGAAAAACTACACGGCATTTTGGACTCGCTCGACGCCACTGACCGCGCCGCCATCGTCATGCGATACTGGCACGACGCCTCGGAAGCCGAAATTGCCGACTCGCTTGGGCTGACAGTCAGCGCGGTGAAGAGCCGCCTGCACCGTGCCCGCCTTGCCCTCGGCAAACGCTGGGAAGAATCCTCGATGAAGCAACAACCCCAAAGGAGGGCCCATGAATCACCGGCCTTTTGAAGATTGGCTTTTGAATGACCAACCCTTAAACACCGACCAGAAGCGTGAACTGCAGGCGCACGTGCAGGACTGCACGCATTGTTCCGCACTGGCCGAAGTGAACCTCGAATTGCGCTCCGTGAAGATGGCCTCCCCTGCGGCGGGATTTACCGCGCGCTTTCAGACTCGACTTGCCGCGCAACGCGTCCGCGAACGACGCAACCGACTCGTCGGCGTTCTCATCCTGACTGTGGGCGGGCTCGGACTTTTAGGCTGGTATCTCGCCCCTTACGTGATCCAATTCCTGGCCTCCCCTGCGGGCTGGATCGCGGCTTTCGTCAACTTTTTCCTGACCCTGTTCGATATGGCACGCTCCATCGGTGACCTCGGTTCGATCTTCCTGCGCATCCTGCCTGAATTTATCCCGCCTTTCGGTTGGATGATCATCCTCTCCACCCTGGGCGGATTTGCCCTGCTATGGACCGTCTCTCTCTGGCGGTTTAGTCGTTTTGTGAAAGGAGCGTGAACAATGAAACACGCAACGAAACTCTTTACCCTGCTGGTCCTTCTGATGCTGGTCTTCCTTCCAACCGCCTCCGCGCGCGCGATGGGACCATTTGACGGGGGCCCCGTCATCTTTGGCGGAAGTTACACCCTCGAAAGTGGCAATACGCTGAGCGGCGATCTGGTTGTTTTTGGCGGCAAGGTGACCATTGAAGAGGATGCCACCGTCAAGGGAAGCATCGTTATCTTCGGCGGAAACATCACGTTGGACGGCACGATGACGCAGGACCTCGTCCTGATCGGCGCGGCTGGTTCGATGGGCGAAAAGGCGGTCATCGAAGGCGATCTGGTGATGGTCGGCGGCTCGATGTCCCGCGCAGAAGGCGCGCGTATCGAAGGTGAAATCCGCGATGAGACTACCATCGAGATTCCCGCGCCGACCATTCCCGAAGTCCCGCAGATTCCCGAAGTGCCGCCCGTGCCTGAAGTCACGCAACCTGACATCAGTATCAATCCCCTCGGTTCGGCATTCGGCGTTTTGGGACAGGCGGTTTTGATCGCCGCGCTGGCGATGCTGCTCTCGCTGTTCATGCGCCCGCAGATGGAGCGCGTGGCGGATACCCTCGTCCGACAGCCGCTGGTGGCGGGAGGCGTGGGCCTGTTGACGGTGTTCGTCTCTCCGTTGGTGGCGCTGTTCATGGTTGTGACCATCATCCTGATCCTCGCCGTCCCCTTCCTGGCCCTGGGACTCTTCCTGGCCTGGCTGTTTGGCCTCATCGCCATCGGCTTCGAGGTCGGCGAACGCTTCACCCGCTCGATCGGCCAGGATTGGTCGCCGACTCTCACGGCAGGCTTCGGAACCTTCCTGCTTGTGTTGATCGCTGAAGGGGTTGGGCTGGTTCCCTGCGTGGGCTGGACGGTCCCCTTCCTCTTGGGCGCGACGAGTGTCGGTGCAGTGGTGCTGACGATTCTCGACAGTCGAAAGAGGCCTATTGTGGCCGCGCCCGCCTCGAGTCTGGATGAACCGCTGCCTCCAGCGTCGTAAACGCCCGTTGTGTTAGAATCCAACCTGCTCCGAAAAAGTCTCGGGGCAGGTTTTTTGTCACAGAAAAGCCTAAACACCAAGGACGCGAAGTTCACAAAGGAGGGGGGGAAAAGGCGCTTCGTTTTCCAAGTTTTTTCCTTAGTTGCCTTTGTGACCTTTGTGTTTAAAAAGTATGGAAGGTATTGTATGTCTCCCAAAAAAGACCCGTTGAACACTCCCATTCATGCCACACCGCCGCCGCTCGTCCGCATCTCTGGCACGCACCGCGAGATGGGGCGGCAATTGGGCGAGGCCACCAAAAAGCAGATCGAGCATAGCGTGAACAATGCGCGTACCCTGCTGGAACAGGCCTATTCCGAACTCGCACTCACCTGGGAGGGCGCGCAGATTCAGGCGCGCAAGTTCATCCCGTTCGCGCAGGAAAAGTATCCGCAATATGTGGAGGAAATCCAGGGCGTGTCTGAAGGAGCGAAAGTGGCCTTCGATGATCTGTGCGTTTTGCACGCCATGGAGGCGGTGACGATGGACGCGCTCCATCTTTCGCGCTGCACCAGTTTCGCTGTGAATGAACAGCGCACCGCGGACGGTCACGTGTTGGGCGCGCACAACGAGGACTGGCTGCCCGAAGACGAGGACGACGTGATGGTGATCCATGCCACGCCCAAGGATGAGCCTCCGTATCTTGCCATGACGTATGGCGGACTCCTGCCCAACATCGGATTCAACGCTTACGGCATCGCCCAGTTCTGCGACTCGGTCTACCCCAATGATTCGCGCATTGGCATTCCGCGCATTCTCGTTTCGCGCGCGGTTCTCGCCGCCAAGACCCCTGGCGACGCGATCCGCGCCGCGCTCGTGCCGCACCGCGCCGCGGGCTACAACCATCTCATCGTCCATGAAAGCGGAGAGATCTACAGCGTGGAAGTTTCGGCGCGCAAATTTGCCATCCTCTACGGCGAAGACGGTTACATGGTCCATACGAATCACTTCCTGAACGAGACGATGAAGACCATCGAAAAAGACCCCGAAGAGTTGATCTCTTCGCGCGTCCGCTATTTCCGCGCCCTGCGGATGGTGAAGCACGAAGAGACTCACACTATCAAGACGTTGCAGGCCATCCAGCGCGACCACGTCAACTTCTCGAATTCCATCTGCAACCACGCCATTGACATGCGCGATCCCCTCGACCGCGAGAAGACGATCAACTCGCTCGTCATTGACTTGACCGCGCGCGAAATGCACATCGCCTGGGGAAACCCGTGCAAGAATCCGTATCACACATATCATCTGGACGCGTGAGGTAGCGGTTAGCAATTAGTGATTAGCGGTTAGCGATAGAGGTTGTGCGTTTGGATGTAATCGTAAACAGCGGGGTGCAAAAAGTAGCGAAATTCCAGTCCCTCGATGATGCGGCGGCGGATCTCGCGCGAAGAAATTTGAAGCAGGGGCGCTTCCACGAAGTGGATTTTTTCTGAAATGCCAGGGATGGCCGCCTCGATGATGGAGAGTTGGACGGATTCGCCTGGGCGGCGCATCACGCCGATTTCATGGCAGGCCGCCACCAGGTCCGCGGGACGATACCAGGCGCTTAGTCCGCGCAGAGAATCGGCGCCGATCAGCAGGATCAGGTTCGCGGAGGAATGCTGTCGTTGAAGGATTTCCAGCGTGTCCACAGTGTATTGTGGCGCGGGGCGGTCGAACTCGAGCGTGGAAAGTTCGAAGGTCGGCTCATCCGCGATGGCGCATTGGACCATTTCGAGGCGGTCCGAAACTTTCGAGATCGAATTGCCGATTTTGTGTGGCGACTGGGGCGTGAGCATCCACAGCAGGCGCGTCAACCGCAATTGCCTGCGCGATTCGCTGGCGAGGATGAGGTGGCCGAGGTGAGGGGGATCGAATGTCCCGCCGAAGATACCAATCCGTTCGGGCATGTCCAAAGTATATCGTATCCTGCCCGATTGCGGCTTCTGATATACTTGCCGTTCACAGGATTTTTATGCCGTCCCAAAAGCATAACGCCGAACACACTGCCTTGGTCAAGTTGATGGAGGCCGCCCGCGCCGTGGAAGCGGGCGAGTACCATTCCGACTTGCTGGCCGATTTGGTGAAAGCCCGCGACGAAATGGGACAATTGGCGCGCGTTTTCGATTCAGTGGCGCGCAACGTGACCGCACGCGACCGCCAGTTGAAGATGTTGCGGGTGGTTATCCCCATGGGCGTGGCGCTGTCCGCAGAAAAGAACTTCAACCGCCTGCTCGAAACCGTGGTGGTGGAATCGCAAAAATTGACCAACGCCGATGGCGGCACCCTCTACCTGCTCGAAGAGGAACAACTTCGGTTTGTCATCCTGCGCAACACCTCTCTCAAAATCAACATGGGCGGGAGCGGCGAACCCATCGCTTTCGATCCCGTCGCGTTGGTTCACGCGGACGGCTCTCCCAACCATGCCAACGTCGCCTCCCACGTTGCCCTGACGCGTAAACGCATCAACATCGCGAATGCCTACCAGGCCGATGGCTTTGATTTCTCGGGCACAAAAGCCTTCGATACCCGCAGTGGCTACCATTCCAAATCCTTCCTCACCATTCCCTTGACAGGCGAAGATGACCAACTCATCGGCGTCCTGCAACTCATCAACGCCAAGGACCCAGAAAGCGGCCAGATCGTCCCGTTTGCATCCGATGACGCGCTCGAAGCGCTCGTCCTGCTGGCCTCCGCCGCGCTGGATGGTTATATTCGCGAGGCGAAACTGCGGCAGGAAATTGCCCAACTCCGCATCGAAATTGACGAGTCACGCCGCGCCAAACAGGTGGCAGAGATTACCGATACACAATACTTCAAGCGCTTGCAGGACCAGGCCCGCGCCATGCGCGAGAAAAAATGACCCTGCCGCTCGTTATCAATTCTGTAAGCGCAACCCAATCCCCTCCCAAATCCCCACTAAAATAGCGAAACCAAATTTTCCGCTGTTGATTGGGCGGGACTGGAGAGCCATGCGTATAACATTGCATCTTAAGATTCTGATTCTGATTTTGGTCACTGTCCTCGTCACTGCCTGTGACGTTGATCCCTCTCTACTGGGTGGGGCGGGAGGGGCGGCAGACCAACCCACACTCGAACCGACCCTCGAGGTGGTCATCCCCACCGAACCGCCTGTTGTCATCGAACCCGCCCCCATTCCTCCCACATTCGGGCACATCGCCTTTCTATCCGATCGCGATGGATCGAAAAACCTGTACGTGATGGATGCCGCGGGCTCGGGCCTGATTCGTCTGACGAACGCCTCTTTCTTTGACGATGAGCCGCGTTGGTCACCCGACGGCGGGCGCGTGGCCTTTACATCCACCGTGGACGGCAACACCGACGTCTACATTGTCAATGCAGATGGGAGCGGTCTCCTCCGCCTGACGGACGACCCCGCCAAAGATTCCTCGCCCTCCTGGTCGCCCGATGGAACGCGCCTCGCTTTCGAATCCATCCGTGACGGCAACTACGAAATCTATCGTGTCAACGCGGACGGAAGCGGGCTGACGCGCCTCACCGACGACGCGGGCGGAGATAGCAATCCCCGCTGGTCGCCCGATGGATTCCACATTGCCTTCACTAGCAACCGCAACGGCAACTCCGACATCTTTCTCGTCAATACAGATGGGGGTGGGCTTTTCGCGCTGACGAATGACCCGCTTCCATCCTCGGACCCTGCCTGGTCGCCCGATGGGACGCGTCTCGCGTACCGTTCCTGGCCGACCAGCGATTACGCCAATATCTGCCTCGTCAACTTTGATGGCTCAGGCGCGACCTGTCCCGTGCAGGGAGGCGTCAACGGCGCGCCCGCCTTCTCGTCCGATGGGACGCGTCTGGCCTTCCGCGTTGAGACGGGCATTGACGTGCTGTCCCTGCTGGATGGCACTCGCCGAACGCTGGTCACTGGCCTGGAAATTCGCGGCGACCCGGTCTGGTCACCGGAGGGGGCGCGGCTGGCTTTCCAGGCCAATGCGGGCGGGAACATGGAAATATTTTTTATTGTCATTGATACCAGCGAGATGATCCGCCTGACGGATTTTCCCTCCTTCGATGGCGAGCCTGTTTGGACGCCGAATTGAGTGGACACAAGCAAGAATCAAGCGAGCCGCCTGAATGTGGCGGCTCGCTTTTCTAAGGTGGTTGAAGTCCGAATCTTACTTGAATGGGAGTTCGAATGTCTCGGCAGGGATCCCGTTCCAGTAGGCCGCGAACGGCTCAAAGGTCAGGGATGAATCGCCCCAATCTGTCAGTCGGTAGGGACCGGTGCCAACGGCCGTCCCCAGCGAGGTGCCGAAGTAGTCTGTGTCGAAAGCGGCCGGGCTGACTATGAAGAAGGCAGGGTTGACCAGTTTCGCCACAAAGTTTGCGTCGGGTTTGGTCAGGTGGATGAGCACGGTGTATTCATCCACTTTTTCGGCGCCGTCAACATTGGATTTTGGCGAGCCATCCTCGTTTGTTTCGCCTTTGAAGCCGCCGAAGATGGAACCCCAGGCGGCGTATTCCCCTGTGCCGTGCGCGGGATCGTTCTTGTCGAACCAGCGGTTGAAGTTGGCGATGACGGCATCCGCATTGAAAGGTGTGCCATCATGGAAGGTGACGCCCTGTCGCAGGGTGAAGATGTAATCGAGTCCGTCATCCGAGACGGTCCACGATGCGGCCAGGGCTGGCACGAGTCCTTCGGTGTCCAATTTCACAAGGCCTTCGTACAGATACTCCACCACGAGGAGCGAGTCGGCATCCGTGGCATTGGCAGGATCGAGCAGGATATCTTTGATAATCGTGACCCCGGCGGCCGCGGGCTCCTCGCCGCCTCCGTTGTTGGTGGCTGGTTCGGAAACGGGTGTGGCCTGACTGCCACCCTGGTTTCCTGCGCCATCAGGTGCGCCACAGGCGGTCAACAGCAATGCGGTCAGGGTCAACAACACGAACAGGGTTTGGAAGATGGTTTTTTTCATGGGTTCCTCTCTGGTTGGAATTTTACTTTGTTCTGGCTGATACTCATTGTATAATATTTCGCATGTTGCCTTCAACATCTCCTTTGGAAGCCATTGAAACTCGGTTGCGTTCTCTTCTGCCTGCGGATCTGTACGCGGCCGCATGGGTGGATCCCTCTCCAACAACGCTGGAGAAGGTCTTCGAGCATTTGCGGACCCTGCAACGCATCCTGCACGATTATTCGTCCCGCCAGATTTCGGAACACCCACCGAAGCCGGGCGAGGTGCGTTTTTCCTGGCAGCGCGGATCGTTGATGTTCACAGACATGGCGGGTTTCACACGTTTGATGGAGGCCAACGCCGCGTTTGGAAAAGCGGGGGCGCAAAACCTTTTGAAGGTGCTGAATTCCTATTTTTCCGAAATGCTGGAGATCATCAGCAAATCCGGCGGGGATTTGCTGGAATTCACAGGCGATGCCCTGCTGGCGCTCTTTCCTGCGGATGAAAAGCGCAACGATACCGAGCAGGCGGTGCGCGCGGGACTGCGGATGCAGAGGGCGATGGCAGACTTCGATGCCATCGAGACTCCGCAGGGACACCTGCACCTGGGGATGCGCGTCGGCATCCACAGCGGACGCTTCCTCATGGCGGACCTCGGGACGCCACGCCGCATGGAACATGTGTTGCTCGGGACGGCGGTGCAACAGGCCAAATTGACGGAAAGCAACGGCGCGGCAGAACGTGTCTGTCTTTCGGAAAAAGCCTTCCAGCGGGTGAGCAGTGATTTCCGCTTCGAGGAGGGCAAACCAGGCTATCATCTCGTGGTTGATGACCTGTCCGAGGAACAACTGGGCGAGTACGAGATCACGCCGCGCCGCCGCATGGCCAGTTCGGTGTTGTTCGAGCGCAGTGTAGCGGGGATGATGAGCGAGATTCAAGGGGCGCTCAAGTCCATTGAACCGCTGGCGAGTTTCCTGCCGCAACCGGTGCTCAGCCTGCTGGTGGAGAGTGCCGCTGACAGGCGCATCCCGCCTGATTTTCCCGAGCCGACGGTTGTCTTTGTCAACTTCATTGGCCTGCCCGAACTGGTGGATCGCGCCCTGCCGGGCGAGGAACTCAAGGTGGTCAGCAGTTTTTCGCGCGCCTTTGCCCAGATCAACGCGGCGGTGGAAGCGCGCGGCGGCATGTTGAAGAAGATCACCTACCATCTTTCGGGATCGGACATTGTCATTTATTTCGGCGTGCCCACCGCACATACCAACGACCCGGTACGGGCGGCGCAGGCCGCGCTGGCCATCCGTGAGATCATTACGAATATCAAGCCGCCCACGGTGGCAAACTTTCAACCCGAGATTCGCTGTCAGATCGGCATTTCGAGCGGACCCTGCTTCGTGGCAGAGATCGGCGAACCGCGTGGCCGCCGCGAGTTCAACGTGCTCGGCGACACGGTCAACACCACGGCGCGGTTGATGGATCGCGCGGAGAAAAACCAGATCTTGTTGAGCGCTCGAGTTCACGAAGCCATTGCTCCTTTTTTCGAATGCAACGCACTGGAGGCGGTTTCGCTCAAAGGCAAGAGCGCACCCGTCCCCATTTTTGAGTTGGTGGGATCGAAAGCGTAATTCGGTAAATCACAAATTTGACTCAATCATTTGCGCATCCGTCATTGCGAGCGTTCGGTGCGAAGCAATCCCGTGTTTCGAGGAGATTGCTTCGAGCGGAAGAACGCCGCTCTCGCAATGACGACAGGCAACACTACTTCTTCAATTTATCATCCAACGCTGACCAGATTCCGCTGGCGAGCGTGCTTCCAGACTTGGCTTTGAGATTCACTTTGTAAACGGCTTTCGCACCTTCGCCGAGGCGCGTCAGCCAGGCTTGCTGTGTAAGGGTGTCAAGTGACCGGTCAAGGTCCGCGCGGGAGAGGCGCTCGTTTTCGGGCATGCCGTCCATGGCCTCGCAGAGTTGGGGATAGTTCATCTGTAATTGACGCAACATGAGGCGCATGATCTTGCGCAGGGCGGGGGGCAGGTCTGCCAGGTCGAGCGCGGTGATGCCGCCCTCCCTGCGTTTGTCTTCTATCTGGTTTTGCAACCGATCAAATAAGCCGGGCATTTTCGCCTCCTAATATAGCTCGGGCATGGAAATCGGCTCTGGCTGGGGTTCGCACTCGCCGCACCAGACCACGTTCGCGACGGCCAGCCCCTTGGGGACGTTGTTTGCACCGACATACATGGAGATGAACGTGGACATCGTTTTGAGATGTTCCTTGCAGACGAAACGACCGCAGAACGAGCAGGCGGCGCGCGGTTCCTCTTCGCAATACCAACATTTCATGGAGCGCCTCCTATTTGACCTCGAGAACGGCCGCGGCCACCCGACGCAGTTCCTTCGACCAATCGTGGTCGGGGAATCGCAGGGAGAAGAGATCCTTGCTGGCGTTATCGGCCATGTCGAAACTGAGCGGCAGGATGCCGGTCAGCGGGGCTTTGTAGGCGTTTTCGATTTGTTGTTTCAGATCATTGTAATCATATTTATTCGGGACGGCCTTGTTCACCATCAGCAGGAGGTTGGTCACGTCCAGACTGCGCGCAATGTCCACGGTGACGGCTGTGCCTTGAAAATCCTGGTTATCGGGGCGCAGGATGATGAGCAGGATGTCGGAGATGGCGATGGAGAGGAGCGTCTCCTCGTTCAGGCCGGGATGCGTGTCAATGAACAGGTAATCCAGTTTCATATCGGAGATCAAATTCTGCAACCCCTCGTTCAGGCGATTCACATCGTAGCCCTCGCGCAGAACACGGCTGATCTCACGTCCGCGGATGCTGGAGGGAATGAGCCACAGGTTTGTGCCTGCCAGTTTTTTGCGTCCTTCCGCGTCCTTCTCCGTCGCGGCTCTTTCGCCGACGGGATGCGCCACTTCCTTGATCTCACATTGGCCGTGTAAAAAATCGTTCAGCGTACGCCCCATGCTGTTCTCATCCAGGCCAAACAGCACATGAATGCCCGGGGACTGGATGTCGGTATCCACCACGCCGACGCGTTTTCCCGCGAGGGCGGCCTGCGCGGCCAGGTTGGCGGTGGTGTTCGATTTGCCCGTTCCCCCGCGGAACGAATGAATGGAAACGATTTTTCCCATACGAGAGTCTCCTATGATTTATCCTTGCGTTGTTCGCGAATTCTTTGCGCCTGTAATTTTAATTTGGAATAGAACTCCGTGCCGGTCAATTCCTCGAACTCCTGCTTGCGCCGCGCTTCGTCAATGGCGAGGGCGAGTTTCTGCACCTCTTGCTTCAACTGGTCTTCGCGCGCCTTCACGCCTTTCACCATCTGGAAAAAGGCCGAAAGCATCTGCCCGGCCTTATCCTCATCTGACTCGGCCTGCTCGGGTTGCATCTGCTCCATGATGGAGTAATCACCCTCGGCGATCTTTTTGCTCCATTCGATGGCCTTCTGGATATAGGTGGATGCGAACCGCAGGCGGGACGAAAGACTTTGCAAAAGAACGAGCGACACGTCCGGGCGTTGATCGAGCAACTCGAAAAAGGCCTCCCGCTTCAATTCCAGGACCTCCGAGTCGGTCGCTGCGATGACACTCGCCGAACGCGGTTCCTGGTCGAACAGCGACATCTCGCCGATGGCCTCGCCCGGTCCGCAGAGATTGAGCACCACTTCACCACCCTGTTTTTCCTCGCGCACGATCTTGAGCCTGCCCTCATCGATGATGTACAGCGCGTCGCCGCGGTCTCCGCGACGGAAGAGTACCTCGTTTTCTGTCAGTTTGTGGTGCGTCATCTTTTGCGCCAGGGCTTCGAGCACTTCGTTGGGCAGGCCCTGGAATAGGAAGGCTTTTTTAAGGCGGGTAATTTGGCTGTTCATTTGGTTTCCCCTTTCAACGTGGATTCAGCCACGCGTTGATTCAAGGCAGTCCACACGCCTGTGCCAGCCGCTTCGCGCGGCGCCTTTTGAAGCTGCAGAATTGCCTCCAACTGTCCCCATAGTGGACTGACATTTTCTGGAAACATGTTTCGCAGAAATAACATGCAGTACGTTCCCAGTTTCTTGCGGTTTTCATTCATCTTTTCGCGCAGGGAGGTCACCTGTTCCTCGGCGGCCTGGCGCAATTTTTCGTCATGGTGTTTTTCGGCAGTCTTTTTGTAAATTCCCATCTGTGCCTGCGCCAGTAACATTTCTCTTGCCAGCGCGGTTTTGTATTCACCAAAGAGTTTCTTGAAATCCTCGAGCACTTTATCCAGGGTATCCAGTTTCTGAACCACAGAGGCTTCGTGTGTTGTGACCGTTTCTGTGCGGGTAATGGCCGCATCCTCGCGTTTTAATTGTTCCTCCACCCAGCCGCGCAGGTCCTTCAGTCCCTGGCGGATGATCAGGTAGATGATAAAACCGCCGCCAACTCCCAGCACGATTGCCACCAAAAGTGGAGCGCGGTTGCTGACCAGATTATTGAAGGTCATGTGAAGCGACATGGCAATGAGGATGCCGAGAAGCAGGGTCAGTTGTCGGCGCCTGGAACTGGAGCGCTCGAAACGTGAGTAACCCAAAGCGATGCCGATCAGGCCGCTGGCGGTGGCATGGATGAGGTTGGTGGATAGGACGCGCATTAATGCTAGCGAAACGGCCATGGATGGATTTCCGAAAACATACTCGGCATTTTCGACAATGGCAAACCCGATTCCCACCGTGAAGCCGTAGATGGCGCCATCCACGAAATAGGTGAAATCGTCGCGGCGCACGAGATAAAAGAGAATCGCGCCTTTCAGAATCTCCTCCAGAATGGGGGCGCTGAAACGCACCACCTGATCTGTGGTGAGGATGCCTGTCCGAATCAGATTGGACTGAATGACATAGGCCAGCAAATAGGCCACCAGTCCCCAGATGAAGCAAACATAGATCAATCGGACTTTGCGCGTTTCGAAGTAATCGCGCTTGGATACCCAGATCAGGTACCCAATGGGGATGAGCAAGGCAACGGCCAGGGCTGGGATGGATGCCAGTGACATGAAAAGTATGATACCTTATTCCGTAACAGAAAAAAATGGAGCGAGGCGACAGCGAAACAATTCGCTGTCGCCTCTATTGTTACTCCGTGCGGATTAGTAGCCGCGTGAGCCGGGTTCCTTGGAAGGAGACCACTCCGCCCACTTGTCCGAAGCCGGGTTGATGGTGATGTTGACCGCCTCGCCGCCCGTCCATGCGACGCTGAATACGTTCAGGTTGCCGTCGCGGCTGGATGTGAAGGAGACCATTTGGCCCGCACAGTCCCAGGTCGGGGCTGAGTCAGGTCCGATGAAGTCGGTCAGGCGATACTCTGTCTTCGTGACCAGGTCGAAGGTGTAGACGTCGGTGTTGCTGGCGTCCCCAACTTGATAGGCGATGCGATTGCCTTCAGGTGACCAGGAGGCATTGCCGGCATTGCCGTTGCCGCGACTGATCTGAGTCAGGTTTTCGCCGCTTAGATCGCTCACATACAGGTCCCAAGTGCCGTTCAAGTTGGTGAAGAAGGCCAGGTTTTCACCGTTCGGCGACCAGGAGGGGAAAACCACATCCTCGGTGAAGTTCGTTACCTGATATTCCGTGCCTGTATCCAAGTCGAGGATGAAAATGTTCCAGGAGCCGGAGCGGTTGCTTTGGAAGGCCAGCCAGTTCTTGTCAGGCGAGAAGTAAGGATTCACATCATCACCTGTGTCGCTGGTCACCTGGATTTCCTGCCCGGTTGTCACATCAATCAGGAACAAGTCCCAGTTGCCGTTGCGGTCGCTTTGGTAGATCACATGCTGGCTGTCGGGAGCGAACATTGCATTGACGTTGTTGGCCTCGGTCGTTGTCAGACGGGTTTGGGCCTTGCCTTCGCTGTCCGAGAGATACAACTCCACGTTGCCGTCGCGATTGCTCTGGAAGACGACCCACTTGTCATCCGCCGAGCGGCTTGGTCGCGAGTCGGTTGATTCACTGTTCGAGATGTTGACCAGGTTCGAGCCGTCCGCATTTTCAACGCCATCCAGCCGGAAGAGTTCGAGATTGCCGTTGCGGAAGGAGTGGAATACGATGAAGCGCTGGCAGGTCTCGACATTGGGAGCAGGAGCCTTCGGCACTCGTGGAATGGGCGGAGGCGGAAGCGGAGGAGGCGGAGCCGGAGGAACTGGTGTCGGAGGAACCGGAGTAGGGGTCGGTTTCCCGGGCTCCGTTGTTGCTGTCGGTACGACCGGAGGCAACGGAGGTGGAACACTGTTGCAGTCACCGTTGGCCGGGGCGGGAATGATATCCCCGGAGTGGTGAATATGACCAGAGTACGCGCCATCGTCATCCACAGTGATCTTGATGTACTTTCCGCTACCGGTCAGGTGGCAGATGGTCACAGGAGTGTGGCCGCCACCCCCTCCACCGCCTCCACCACCACCGCCCCCACCGCCAGAGCCATCAGGACAACCGCCTGGGGGAGCGGGAATGATATCGTCTGGGTGATAAATGTGACCGGAGTAGACGCCATCATCATCCACGGTTATTTCAACATAGGGATTGGTCGCACTGCCGGTTGCATGGCAGATCGTGATGGGGGTATGGCCGCCGCCCGGAGGAGTGTTATTGCCACCTCCACCGGAGTTTCCTCCGCCAGAATTACCGCCACCGGAACTGCCGCCGCCGGAGTTGCCGCCACCGGAACTGCCGCCGCCAGAGTTACCGCCACCAGAACTGCCGCCGCCAGAGTTACCGCCACCGGAACTGCCGCCGCCAGAGTTGCCGCCACCTGAACTGCCGCCACCGGAACTGCCGCCGCCAGAGTTGCCGCCACCGGAGTTACCTCCGCCGGAATTGCCGCCGCCAGAGTTACCTCCGCCGGAGTTGCCGCCGCCAGAGTTGCCGCCACCCTGTCCACCGCCGCCAGCGCCACCAGACAATTCCTCACTGGCGGGAGCACAAGCCGCCAAAACCAGTGAAAGGATTGCCACAACTGCGGCAAGAATGAAGAGTGTCTTTCGCCATTCCAACTTGCGTTTAGAAAGTTTCATGGGATCTCCTTTGTAAGTTTGATAAGCAGAATTCAGCCAATGCCGATCGGGTCAAAATGTTTTCGAACGAGAACCTCCTTGGGTAGGGGGGAATTTCATGATTTTCGACGGAACAACCAGATAATGGATATGGCCGCAACGCCCAGCACGATCCATAAGAATGTGCTGTTTGTTTCCGAGCCTGCACTGGCTGGCAACGATCCGCTGTTTGAGAACAAAAAGGGGGCGGTGATGATCACGAGACTCGCAATGGCAAGCACGGCAAACGCCATTCCAAACTGTTGACGTCGGGAGGGCGCTAACCACTCCAGGCGGAAGATTTCCGTCCAGCGTGGACTTTTCGCCTGCTCTTCACGCCACCTTTCCATGACCCGGGCCTGTATCCGTTTCATCGAGGCGGAATCCAACTCCTGTTCAGGGAAGGCGCGTTGAAGCCGCAGAAGGGTGTCAGCCAGTGTGCGCGTTTCAGGATCGGGACCGTCCGCCGGCAGGCTGTCCGTCTTACCGTTCAAAATCTGATCGGTGAAATCGGTCAGCCACGCATCCTGTGTTGTGGATGAGTCGTTTCTAGTCATGGTTGATTGTCCAGGTTCTTGCGAAGCGCCGCGACCGCGCGGCGAAAAAGGGATTTCGTGCTCTCCAGATTGGAGCCCATGGTTTTTGCAATCTCATCGAATTGCATGCCATCTGAAAAACGCAGGAGTATCACCTCCTGGTATTTGTCGGGCATATTGCTCAGCGCCCTGCGGAGGGCGATGCGCTCCTCGAATTGCAGGGCACTGCTTCCATCGGGGAGCGACTCCGCTTCGGCCATGGGCGCCTCACGCGGGTCCTGCTTGCGGTTCCGTTTCCGATAATACTCAGCGACTTTGTAATTTGTTAAGGTGCGCAACCAGGTGCTGAACTGCGATTCGCCGCGAAAGGTGTGCAGCGATTTCAGTACAGCCATGAACACCTCCTGGGTCACATCCTCGATATCCGCTTCGGGGACTACATATCGCACCCGATTGTATACGGTGCGCACATGACGTTCATATAGAGGTCCGAATGAGTCCAGGTCGCCTTGCTTGAAGCGCTGGATCAGATGCTCGTCGCTGACAACCGACTGGGGTATCATGGAGGCGCTTTCTATTGATTTAGTTGCTGGTGGAATGGAAAAGGGGTTTTTGGGTTGGTCTGTTTGTGGCCCATGGTTTGCAAATATAACATGAAACTTTAAATTCGGATAAGTTGTGATGTATTTGTAAGGGCAGGCAAATGTATCTTGATCCGCCATACAGATTCCTGCTAAAAATTGACGTCCCGCTCGTAAAGGACGTATAATATCGTATCGCACATTTCAGAAGTGGAGAGTTAAGATGTCCAAAATTGTTTCGATCCATTCCTTCCGTGGGGGCACGGGCAAATCCAATACTACTGCCAATCTGGCATCCCTGCTGGCCATGGATGGTTTTCGCGTCGGGGTGGTGGATACTGATATTGCGTCGCCCGGTATCCACGTGCTGTTTAATTTCGATGAAGCCGAGATGGTTCATTCGCTGAACGACTATCTCTGGGGCAAATGCTCCATCAAGGAGACCGCCCACGATGTAAGCGGCCGCCTCGGCGCGAATATCAAGGGACAGATCTTCCTCATCCCAGCCAGCATCAAAGCGGGTGAGATTGCCAGAATTTTACGGGAAGGCTATGATGTGGGACTGCTCAACGATGGTTTCCGCGACCTCGTCAAGGAAATGAAACTGGACTTCCTGATGATTGACACGCATCCCGGCCTGAACGAAGAGACGCTTCTGTCCATCGCCATTTCCAATACGCTGATCATCATCATGCGCCCCGACCAGCAGGATTATCAAGGCACTGCCGTCACCGTGGACGTGGCGCGCAAACTGGACGTTCCCAACATGTTGATGCTGGTCAATAAAGTCCCCTCAGTGTTGGATTTTGATGATGTGCGTGAACGTGTGGAGCAGACGTACAGCGCCAGGGTGGGTGCTGTGCTTCCTCACTCGGACGAGATGATGGTCCTGGCTTCCTCGGGTATTTTCTCGCTGAAATATCCCGACCATCCCATCTCCAAATCGCTCAGGGCGATTGTGGAAGAGCTCAAGAAATAATCCGACTGGCTACAAAACTCCGTACAAAAAAGGACCCCGTGAAAACGGGGTTCAACTTTTTGATGACTGTTGTTGGACGGTGTAACGTTCTCCACCATCCTGTTCCACTTTCCTGACCCAACCCTTTTCCAACAGGATGGTGAGCGTGTCATGGATTTCATCCCTGCTGAGACGACGCTCCTCGGGTAGTTCGGCAACCGCCGCCTCCAACTCTGTCAGGTCCATCTCGACCCGCCGCAAAAAGAGACGCATCAATGTGCGCTGACTGGCGGGCATATCTCCCAGTAGATCGAAAGTGCTGACGCCTGGCATGATGAAAGTGTACATTGGTTTTGAGGGAGAGTCAAATTGGAATTTGCCGTATAATCAAATTCTCATTGCCGCGGTGGGATTCCTCTATGCATTAAATCAGGAGAAAAAATGACCCGTTTGATCTTAAGCATCCTTTGCGTTTTGCTGATCGCGTCTTGCTCGCCTTCCATTACACCTGATTCGGAGACAACCATTGAAACCGTTTCGTCTCCCACAGCAACTTCCCTGCCGACAGACGTTCCATTGCCAAGTCCCTCGCCGACTCCAGAATTTCCCGTCCGCGATGGGGGGACCATGCAACCGAGCGCGGCTGTCATTGCTAAAGATAATCTGGCTCAATTGACCGAGTTGGCTGTGTGGGGCAAGGGAGTAATCAGGGGGATTAATTGGTCGGAAGATGGAAACCAAATTTTCGTTGATACAGCCCTGGGACGGTACGCGTACGACTCTGTTTCATTCCAACTGGTAGACGAAGGGTTGGGTTTTGCAGAGGAAAGCTCAGGATTGTCTTTCAACGTTGAGGATTTGGGTTCCAGTACCGATAGTTTGGGACGCCTAAAAAGGCAATTCAGGATCCAGGTCTTAACCGACGGTAAATCGACCGGTTCGTTTGATGTCGACACGCCATACTGGCCTGTTGTCACTTATATGCCAGAAAGTAACATTATCTCCATTAGCAAGATGGGGGACGTGGAACTTCGCGATGGGACATCTTACGAGATCTTTTACACTCTTGGCTGGGTACGGTATGTTTTTGATGCTTCTGATGGCGGCGGCTATTCCTTTCGACCCGATAACTATTCTGCCATAACTGTTTCTCCAGATCGAAAACTTGTGGTCACCGGGCAATTTGACGGAAAAATCATTCTTAGAAGCGGTGAGGGATTCAACGATAATTTGACATGGCAAACGGGGACCCCTGTTCGTTTTCTCTCCATCTCGCCCGACGGAAAAAAACTGGCCGCTGAAGCCAATGGAAATATATCTGTTTGGGAGATCTCGAGCGGTGAGGTAATCGGAACGCTCCCAGACACTTTTACATCAGGCGATTTCTTTTATAACCAGGATCATTATGGGACTGAAGAAGACTTGGGCGTGGCAGTAAAAGAAAACAAATTGGCATACGTCAACAAAGATATTGTACTTAGCGTTGACTTGACGAACGGAAATAGAAGCGGCCTTGTTGACGTGAAGGAAGGCAGCCGCCTCGACAAAAAAGAAGATGGAAAATATGGACACCCTGAATATCAGCCAATCCATACTATGTTTTTCTCAGGCAGCGGGCAAACTTTGATAACGATGCTTGAGGATCGCGCTTATGTTTGGGACCTGGGCACAAATCAATTTGCCAAAATGATCGCCTTGGATAAGGAAAAACAGGGCTACGGATTGGTATCTGCCTACTCTACATCCAACAACTTGTTGTTCACAGGAAGTCCTGCAGGCAATTACCTCAAAATTTGGAATGTGGATAGCGGCATCGAACTTCCCAGCATCTACGCATGGGATAACAGTGGCCTTACTAATGGCTACGATGGCACGCACAGCCTGACCATGTCGCCCGATGGAAAATTTGTTTTCTCGTGGTCTGGGTTGGAAGGGGTCGCCAGTCTCTGGGAGATTGAGACGCAGACAAGGGTAATGGCACTTAAAATCCCCCGTTCGGAATATTCGCAGTACAAACCAGGGTTTTACCCAGTAGCAATATCTCCTGACAATACGAAACTGGTCTTTTCGTATTCTCTCAACCCTGGTGCGCACATTGCGAGTGTATATTCCATCCCAGATGGGAACGAACTTTACCGAATATCACAATTCTTTTCTGCCTTTTCCCCGGGCGGATTGCTTATTGCATCATCTGTGGGGAATAACAGAATCCGCTTCTACGATTCTGAGACAGGGAATATGCTCGGCGATGTGACCAGCAAATATCCAAACAAGGATGGCTTCCAATTGCTGTATTTCTCAGAAGATGGAAAAACTTTGACCGCGGTTTCCACGAATGGGACGATCAGCATGTGGGGCGTGCCATAAACCGAAACGAGACAGTCACCTTCAAGGTGGCTGTCTCATTAAACTGCCTGGGCTTTTCCGTCACTACTGATAACTGTTCACTGACATCGTCCCCTTGGGGAAAACTGATCACTGCGCCTTCCCCGTCGGGTTTGCCATCTCCTGCCTCACCGTGTGATACAAATTCTCGGCCTTCAATTCACTCAGCGCATAGCACGGCGCTTTGAGATGGTTCGCGAGTTGCTGCGCCAATCCCTGGTCGAAGGCGGCGTGCTCCATGTTGATGACCACGCTCCGCACTTCCTCGTGCGCGATCAACTCGGCGAAGCGGTAGGATTCCTCCTGCGGGGGCAGTGTGCCGATCGAGACGTTCCCCGCGCCGTCGGTCAGGACGATGAGAAGCGGCTCCACGTCAGGATGCGTGTGCTTCTCGTGCTGGAGCACATCCGTGGCGAGCAGGAGTCCCGCGGAGAGCGGTGTCTTCCCGCCCACGGGGATGTCCATCAGCGCGCGCTTGGCGAGTTGCACCGAATTGGTGGGGGGTAGGACGAGCGTGGCGCGGTCTTTTTGGAAGACGATCAGACCGACTCGATCCCGACGTTGGTATGCATCCGTTAAAAGGGACAGGATCGCGCCCTTGGTGGCGTTCATCCGCTCCGCCACGGCCATGGACCAGGATGCGTCCACCACGAAGAGGACGAGATTTGCCACTCGTTTGACGCGCACCTTGCGTTGCAGGTCGCTCTTCTCGATGGCGAAGGCGAGGCGTTTTCTTTTTTCCGTGCGCTGTTTTTGAAATGGCGCCGCGGCGCGGAAGGTTGCATCAAAAGCGATATCGTCGGTTTTATTGCCCGCGGGGCGCGCCTTGATATACCGTCCGTGCTTGCGTTCGGTCTTGGTGAGGGAACGTCGTCCCGCGTGCTTGCGGGTTAGTTTATCGAGCGGGGTATTTAATTTTCGAGGCTGGAAGGTCTCGCCCGTCTTTACCTTTTGTCCGCCGTCCCACCAGTTCGCGCTCGTGTTGGCGAACGCGTCCTGGCGGCTGGGTTCGGGCTGGCCCTGTTGCGGACCTTCCTCTTGTTCATCTTCGAGTTTTAAGTTTTTTTTTCCTCGGGCTTGCCTTGCTGGGACTCGGACTGTTCTTCCTCCGTCTCGGCAGGCATGGACTGGCCCGCCAGTTGCTCGATGCGTTCCTGCAATTGCTCAGTGGTCATCTCGGCCTGTTGGAAGGGAGTCCGTTTGATGCGGTGCGGCAATGCCAACTCTGCCGCCAGCGCGATGTCATGATCGTTGATCTTCGTCCGCCCCTCGAACGCGGCCTGGGCACGCGCGGCCTTCAGAATGACAAGGTCGGCGCGGTGGCCATCCACGTTGAGGGAGGCGGTCAACGCGGCGATGGAAAGCAGGTCGCGGCTGGTGTGAGTGACGCGGTCCACGAGTTCGCGGGCGCGCTCGATATTGTGCGAGAGGTCTTGCTCTTTCGCCAGCCATTCCTTGCGGAAGGCTTCGGGATCGCGCTCGTAGCTTATGTTGCGTTCCATGATGGCGACGCGTTCACGCGCGTCGCGGATGCCGACGATGTCCACCGAGAGGGCGAAGCGGTCCAGCAACTGCGGACGGAGTTCGCCTTCCTCGGGATTCATCGTCCCGACGAGGATAAAGCGGGCGGGATGCGCGAACGAGATGCCCTCGCGCTCGACGGTGTTGACGCCCATCGCCGCAGAGTCCAGCAAAACGTCCACGACATGATCATCGAGGAGATTCACTTCGTCAATGTAGAGAAGTCCGCGATTCGCAGAAGCAAGAACGCCAGGTTCGAAATGTCGCTCGCCCTTCTGGATGGCCTGCTCGATATCGAGCGTGCCGACAACGCGATCTTCCGTCGCCGAGACGGGGAGATTCACAAAAGAAGTTTTGCGGGTGTGCGAGGGAAGTTTCTGCCCTTCGGTGTGACGCTCCTTGCATTCGGTGCACCAGGTGGCAGGCTTGTCGGGATCACATCCGAAGCGGCAGTCGTCCACCACTTTGACGCTCGGTAAAAGCGCGGCCAATGCGCGCGCTGCCGTGGACTTGGCCGTGCCGCGTTCGCCGCGAATGAGCACGCCGCCGATGCGCGTATCAACGGCGTTCAAAATCAGGGCGCGTCTCATGCGCTCCTGTCCAACGATGGCTGTAAATGGGTAAATGGCTGGCATGTTTGACTCCGGGCGACATTATAATCCAATGCGCCAAGGCGGGATGATCGTGTTCTTCAGGCCAGTTCTTCGCGCCTGGAAATGGCAACGTACTTTTCGAACGAGTGTCCAACATCCAATTGCAGGCCCCTTTGCTGGAAACTTAATATTTCGGACTGATGCGCCCGCCAGCATTCATCCAAACTGCATGGCTGAGCGTATTTATACAATTTGCGCTGCATATCCTGGATTAGCCGCGATGGGAAATTTGCGCTGATCAACCCCGTCCCATCGGTGAAGAGCGTGTAGAATTTCACGCCCATTCCAAAGACCAGTGCGTACGTGGATTGTTCGCGTTGTACTAACAGCGGCTGGCTCATCACTAGGCGCAAGGGGGATTCCACGCGAATGATTTCGCGATTGGCTTTTGCCAGCAGAAAAATAATGAAATGTGTGAACAGGCTGTAATTTGGGAGCAATTCTGAATAACAGCCAAAATCTGAAAAGCCGAAGGCTCGCAGACGGTTCATCTCGTCCGCAAAGCGCGCCCGTACTTTTGCCGTTAATTCAGGTTCATATTCCTGTCGGTATTCGATGTTCATGGTTTGCTAATTCTAATTCGCACATCCACGGCCACCGCGCCCTTATCGAGCACGCGCAGGGGATTGATTTCGATTTCGGCGATTTCGGGGTGGTTGTAAACAAGCTCGGAAAGATTTTGCAAGGCCTCGCGGACGGCGGCGCGGTCCGCGGGGGGGATGGAGCGCCAGCCTGCAAGTTTGCGTCCCGCCCAGGTGCGATCGATCAACGCCTCGGCTTCGCGGACTGTCAGCGGGGCGAGGCAAAAGGCGACATCTTTCAACCCTTCGACGTCTATCCCGCCCGAGCCGAACATGAGCAGGGGACCGAACTGCGGATCGCGCGCCGACCCGAGGATGATCTCCTGCCCTGAGCCGATCATCCGCTGGAGGTGACAGCCTTCGATCCGTGCGGACGGTTTGGCCTCTTTTGCTCTGCGCGTAGCCAGATTGAAAGACTCTGTAACCTCTTCAACGGAATTTAAGTTGAGGAAGATTCCGCCCACGTCTGATTTGTGGAGGATGTCGGGACTGGCGATTTTGAGGACGAGGGGAAAGCCCAGGTCACGCGCGAGCGACGCGGCCTCATCCGCCGTGCGCGCCAACTTGACGGGCGCGGTTGGGATCCGCGCGGCTGCCAGTAATGAGTCAGCCCGCGCGGGGTCCAGCCAGGAGGCGGGTCCTTCGTCTACACTCCGCTCCGCTTCGTTCCGCTCAGGGCGATGTAAAAGTGCAGATATCGCGGCGTGGTCGAGAGTCGATTCGGGCGCGGAGTCGGATTCGATTTCCTTAAGATAATCGGCGCGGCGCGCGAGACAGGAAAGTGCAGACGCGGCGCGTTCGGGAAAATCATAGGTGGGGATGTGCGCCGCGTTGAAGCGTCGCCAGGCTTCGCGCACGAGATTGCTTCCCATCAACGCAACTGTGACAGGTTTTTTGGAATGTTGGATGAGCGGGATGAGCGAATCGGCAACGGACTCGGTGGAATACATCGGCGGCGGAGGCAGGACGAGCAGCACGCCGTCCACGCTGGGGTCATCGAGCAGGATTTGCAGGCTGGTGGCATATTCGTGCGGTGAGGCGTTCGAGAGCATATCCACGGGATTGATCAGGCTGGCCGCGGGAGGGAGCAGGGCGCGCAATTTTTCTTTTGTGGCGTCGGAAAGTTCCGCGAGCGACATGCCATGCGTCTCGATAAAATCGGCAGACATGACGCCAGGCCCGCCCGCGTTGGTGAGCACGGCCATGCGCCTGCCAGTGGGGAGGGGGAGCCAGGCGAGGGCGCGCGACCACTCAAAGAGTTCCTCGGCGCTGTTGGCGCGCAGGACGCCCGATTTTGCGAACGCGGATTCGTAGGCCGCGTCCGCGCCTGCCAGCGCGCCCGTGTGGGATGCGGCCGCGCGTTGTCCGCTGGCCGAACGCCCGACCTTGAGCGCGACGATGGGTTTTTGCGCGCTAACCTTGCGCGCCTCTTCGATGAAGCGTTTTCCATCGGGGAGTGACTCGATGTACATGGCGAGGACGCGCGTGTGCTCGTCGGCGGCCATTAACGCCAGCAGGTCGGTCTCGGTGATGTCGGTCTGGTTGCCGAGGCTGACGAGGCGCGAGAACGAGAATCCCTGTTGCCGCGACCAGTCAATGACCGCCGCGCAGAACGCGCCCGAATGGGACAGGAATCCGATGTCGCCCGCGGCGGGAAGCGGCGGAGGCAGGAAGGTGGTGTCGAGCGGATAATGTGTATCCAGCAGGCCGATGCAATTCGGGCCGAGGATGCGAATCTCGTTGTCGCGCGCGATGCGGATGACTTCCTCCTCCAGCGCCGCGCCTTCGGGACCGATCTCGCGGAATCCGCCCGCCATGATGATGGCCGCACGGATGCCGCGCGCGCCGCAATCCGCCAGCGCGGACGGCATGGCCTTCGACGGGACGATCAACACCGCCAGGTCTACGGGGTCGGGGACTTCGGCAATCGAAGCCGAGACGGCGCGTCCCATGATCGTCCCGCCTTTGGGATTCACAAGATGCACCGCGCCCGTGTACTGACTCTGGATCAGGTTGCGCGCCACGCCGTAGCCGAGTTTCATCGGGTCTGCGGACGCGCCGACGATGGCAACGCCGCGAGGGGAGAAGAAGGATTCGATGGTCATGTGGTTTGCTAGTCTGCTAGTCCGCTGGTCTGCTGGTCTGCTGGTCTGATAGTCGGATAGGGGTGATGGCTTTTGGATAATGGTTAATAGTTCATGGTGAATGGTTCACGGTGCATTACGTGATGCCTTCTGCCGCAGCGCGAACGTCTTTTAGAATACCTTCCGTGTCGCATTTCGCCAGTTCATCGAACAATCGTAAAACGCTCTTCACCACCCCCGCATGTGGCGCAATCTTCCGCGCCTTGCGGAAGGTTGCGATGGCATCGTTCACCGTAGGGGCGGGGTCTCCCCGCCCTGTGTCATTGGTAGGCGCATCATTGGGCGCGGGGACCGCGCCCCTACCCGTCAAAATCAACCCGCACAACGCCAACCCCTTCGCATCCAGCGCGGAATAATAATCGGGCGTCTTGGCAAGGATTTCATCCGCCTGCGCAATGGACTTGGTAAAAGCCTCTTGCGCGGTTTCCCTTTCCCCTTGCCGCAAGGCGATGATCCCGTGCAGGGCACTAGTGTTGTGACTGTTTTGTGGCACATCATACTGAAGCGCAGCTTCGATGGTGACGCGGGCATTGGGTAAATCGTTTTGGAAAAGATAAGCCTGTGCTAATCCCCAGCGAGCATAGTTCTGCAAGTCAGCAGATGAAATTTTATCCGCAATCTGAATTGCAAGCAGGCAAGTCTCCTTGGCTTCTTGATAGTTTTCGAGACAATTTAGAGCCTCTGCTGTATTAGCCAAATCTCTCGCTTCTCCATCTCGATCACCAATTTCACGTCGTATGACCAGTGACTGTTCGTAAAACTTAATTGCTTTATATACTTCACCAAGATCTAAGTAGCGATTCCCAAGATTACATAAAGTTGCACCTTCGCCTTGTCGGTAGCCAAATTCTTGGCAAATCAACAAGGCTTGTTCATAAAACGTAATGGCTTTATGCAAATTGCCTAAAGTAGCATAACGATTTCCAAGATTGCTAAGAATTACTTCTTCGCTCATTCTATCTTTTGTTTCGCGGGCAAAACTTAAAGAGCGTTCTTGGTAAAGAATGGCATCTTGTACTTTGCCGATGTAAGCATTTGCAGAGCCTAATATGCTCCAATTAAACATTTCTAACTTTTTATCAGTAATTTTTTTTTGTAATTTCTCATGTAATTCAATCATCAAGCGATAATGTCCCCAAAGAAACAAGTATTCTTCACTAAATTCGAACAACACACTTGCTGCCGTATCATAATCGCCAGCGGCACAGCGCAGGTCAAATTCCGCCAGTTGCGCGGTGAGGTCGTCCAGTTTTTTCCATTCCGCGCGCGGCTTGCGGGCTTGCGCGAAGAAGTCCGCGGCGCGAAACGTGAGAGCATATCGTGTCCATACTTGCGGGACTTGTAAAGACTGATTTAATTCTGCAAGAAAAGCTTCGTCTTTAAAGTTGTTAGTATCTTGCATTTTTTGTAACAAAACTGGATCTAAATTTTGCATAGATTTAGCCAAATCCTGAAGCATATTAATATTTTCTTTTTTGGCTATTTCTTGGAAAGCCTCTTTCGTCTGTTTGGATTTTGGCTTTGTTGCAACTTTGAGAAAATCAGGATATTTGTTGAGTGTTTTAAAGTAATAGTTTAGAAGTTCAACACCTTTACTCGTTCTAAGTTTGTCATCGGCAAATCCTTCAGGAATAGTGCTGAGAGCATATTCGCTATCAGCGGAATGTAGATAATACTTTCCAGCATCGCGGCGGGCGAAGTGCATGTTTACCAAGCGATGAAGCACCAGTGCGCTGTCAATGCTGGGCAAATGTGGCTGCAACAGGTAATCAATCGCGGCAGGGCTGACGGGTCGGTTATACACAGCCAGCGCCTGCATCACCTTTTGCGCGCTCGGGTCAAGGCGGTTGAAGGCTTCGCCCACCAGTTTCTGCACCACTTCATCGGGCAGGCTGAGTTCGAGCAGTTCTTCAAGCGTGGTGTAACGGTCAACCGAGAGGATGGCATACAACGCTTCCAGCGCCCGCGGATAACCCCGCGTCATTTCGCGGGCTACCTTCAGCAACGCATCAGGCGCGGTCTTGAGTCCCACGCGTCCGTCCGCATCCATTTCACGCAGGACGTTTTCCGCGTAAGGCGATTCGAGTCCGTCATCCAAACTCAGGTGGTGCTGCCTGCCTGGCTCGCTGATCGCCAGGTCACGCGGCGCAATGCGTGTGGTGATGACCACTTTCACGGCATGGTGCTGTCCGCCGAGCAGGGCGTTCAGCGCATCGCTCAATTCGCTGTCACGCAGGCTCAGGCTTTCGGCGTCGATCAGGGTTTCAAAGTTATCCAACAGCAGGATCACACGTCCGCTGGGGAAGGCATCCAACAGCGCGCGCATTTTATCGCCTGTGGACGTCTGCGGGTTTTTATAAATTCCCTCCAGCCGCTCGGCATCGTCTTTAGGCAGGAGTTTGCTCAAATCCGCGAAGACGTTCGCAAAGTTGACCCTGTGACTGCCCGTCTCGCTCAAATAGACGATCCCGTCGGCTTTCATCTCGCCGAGGTCATCGGGGAGCTCGCCTCTTTCCAACGCCTTGAGCAGGCGGCAGACCATTGCAGTTTTTCCCACCCCCGCGCGTCCCGCGATGGTCATTAACCGTTGGGCGTCGTTGTTGAGAAAGTCAACGACTTGTTTAGTTTCAACTTGTCGGTCTTGATAATAATTCGGAGCAATTCCTGGCGGCGGATTGATAAACTTGGTAGATTGGGACTTGGTGGTTGGTTTCTCGGGCTGACGCTCTCGCTCCAGTCCGCTTTGGATGTTCTTCTCGGTCTTCTCTTCCGCCGCCTTGGGATTCCTAACGATCTCTTCCTGACGGTTGATCTGCTCTGTCAATTCATCGAGTTCTGCTTTAATCCGAAGTTTTTCTTCATCACTTGCACGGCGAAAATCACGGTTTGCATCTGCGAGGCGGTGTTTGAGTTGGTCAAGCAATCCTTGTGGAGAATCCAAATGGGCAATTGCCAACCGTAATTGAGCTATCCCCGCTTCGAAATTTGAAGTGAAATCAATCTTTTGGCGGCTGTTCAAACGAAACTGATCTTCGGCTTTGTTGTCCAGCAAAAGGCAGATGACAGGCTTCTTGCATTTCAGCGCCCAAGTCCATTCTTCTTTGCAATTCGAGAGCTTGGCTGTGCTGTCCACGGACATTACGAATAAAAAGCATTTACAGGTTTGTATCGCGGCAGCAAGTTGATCGTCCCAGTCGTCCCCGCTTGCTGACATCTCGCGTTTCTCGAACCAAACATCAATAAACGGATGCCTTCCCTCCAACTCATCCGCAAGTTTGGTCGCAAAATCCAAACCGTCCGCATTCGAATAACTAATGAAACAATGACCAGTGCCCATCTGAGACTCCCTTCAAACGATCAATTACCTTGAGATTTTTTAGACCTTTGGTGTAAGGAAGAAGAAAATAACCAAAAGAATTAACGCTACAGGCAGATAGACCCAGACGATGGTTGTTGAAAAGAGAACATTCCAATAAGAATACTTGCCGCCCGTGTACAAATCTGGGCGCATGGCGAAAAGCGTAATCTTATTGTTTTTCGTGATTCCCGCTACATCGTTGTAGAGTCCCCTGAATTTTCGTTCCTGCCAAAGATAATAGGCGTCCAGTCCCCAGAAAATGACGGTTGGGATCAGGGCAAAAAGTGCATACAGTCCGTTGTTATTATCCGCGTAAATTGCCAGCAAAGCCGAAACGATGACAACCATCCAACCCTTCATTTGGAAGGAGTTCGTGTTCATCCGAGTGACGATATTCTGGATCATTTCAAGGTGCTTGATTTTTTCGTCAGCCATGGGGTCCTTCCTTTCTTTTGATGACGGGTCGGTTTAGATTGCCACCCTCATTATACTTACCAATCCTGTAATTTTCGAGATTCTTTTTTTCCGCAAATCCACAAAATCGACTATAAATACCCACGGTTGCAAATGGCACTTTCCGCCTTCTGAAAAAACGCAATTTTTGATCCATGAAATTAAACTACAGGAGCAATGTTATGAAGAATACACCGCCTTTTCGTTTTTCCTCCGTTCTTTTTTCGCTCGCGCTGATTTTCGTCCTCTTTGCCAGCCTCACGGGCGGAGCCTCCGCGCAGGGACTTCCCCCTCCGCCAGAGGATCCGCGTATCGTGGGCGGCGTTCCCGCCGACCCGGGCGAATGGCCCTGGCAGGTGGCGCTCGTGGGCGGGAACGCCACGAATTTGTACAACGGTCAGTTCTGCGGCGGGTCGCTGGTGTCTCCGCAATGGGTGGTGACGGCCGCGCATTGTGTTAATGACATTAAGAACAATCCCTCGCAAGTGGATATCGTCGCGGGCATCTATAATTTACAGAATCCCGCGCCTGGCTACCAGAGGCGGGATGTCGCGCAGATCATCGTTCACCCGCAGTACAATCCCTCCACCAGCGATAAGGACATTGCCCTGTTGCGTCTCTTCAGTCCCGTCACGCTGGGTGGAAGCGGTGCGACCAAAACACAGGCCATCCCATTGGTGCCCTCCTCGATTGGAGCGCTGGTGGGAATCGATTCGTGGGTGACGGGCTGGGGGAACACCAGCGGTTCAGGCCAGCAGTATCCTACACAGCTCTACGAAGTGAGCGTCCCGATCATCTCCAATGCGATCTGCAACAATGCCAGTCACTACAACGGCGAGATTACAGCCAATATGCTCTGCGCGGGGTTCGACGCCGGCGGCAAGGATTCTTGCCAGGGCGATTCGGGCGGTCCGCTCGTGATTGATAACGGCGGGCAATGGCAACTGGCGGGTGTCGTTTCGTGGGGATACGGCTGTGCCGAACCCTACCTGCCGGGCGTTTACACGCGCGTCTCCAATTTCACAACGTGGGTCAATTCCTACGTGCAAACCGCCACGCCTGAAACGACCATTTTCCGCTCCAATGGCTCGGACGATGGCTGGATCCGCGAATCGAGCGAGACCAGCAGCACCGGCGGCGCGCTGAATTCCATCCAGACCGTTTTCGTGCTCGGCGACAGCGCCGCGGACCAGCAGTATCGAACCATTCTCTCGTTTAATACAGCCGGTTTGCCCGACACGGCGGTCATCACCTCGGTCACGCTCAAGATCAAATACATGGGCGTGGCTGGGACCAATCCCTTTAACACGCATGGGAATATCATCGGCGATATCCGTTCGGGACCTTTCAACGGCCTCCGAACGCTCGAGAACGCTGACTTCGCCGCGGCGTCCGGCAGGAACGGCGCGTTCGTCATCCTCAACAAGTCTGTTGGCGGCTGGTATTCCGATTCGTTGAGCGCATCCGACTTCATCCACATCAACCTGCTTGGGTTGACCCAGATTCGCCTTCGATTCAAAACGGGCGACAACGATGATCTTGGCAAGGATATCCTGAAATTCTACAGCGGCAATGCCAGTCCCAGCCTTCGGCCACAACTCATCGTGAAGTACACTGTCCCGTAAACGTTCCTGCGCCTGTGTTATTCCATCACGCCCCGCCCACCTTGAAGGACGGGGCGTGATGATTTTCAATTCCAGCGGGTATAATTCATCCAATGGCTCCCAGGCCCACCTTCCGCCCCTACGTCATCCCCATCCTCATTCTCCTCCTCCTCGGCTGGGGCGGACTGTACTTTGTTGCAATCTATACACTGCCCCTCGTCTGGGCGCGCTGGGGATTTTTCGCGCTGTGGGTCATCGCCCTCACCGCCACGACCTTTCCCATCTTGTATTTCATCGCCACGCGCTTCTCCTCCGAAAAACTGGATCCGCGGGTGCTCGTCCGCCGCGCGTTGTGGGTGGGCGTCTACGGCGCGACGCTCGCCTGGCTACAACTGGCGCGCCTCGTCAATGTTTACGTTGTTCTCGGCCTGGCGTTTGGATTGATCGCCATCGAATCCCTTCTGCGACTGCGTGAGCGGGCGCGCTGGCGCGTTCCTGAAATGGATGAAGATGACAAGCCTGCGTGACCTCCCTTCGGTGGAACAACTGCTCCAGACGCCGCGCCTTGCCGACCTGGTGACTCGCTACGGGCGTCCCCTCACGCTCGACGCGTTGCGCCTCTCCCTCGACGAGACGCGGGCCGCCATCCGAGCGGGTTCATCCTCCCTCCCCAGCCGCGACGAACTAACCTCACGCGCGGAGATTCTCCTCGCCGAGTGGACGCGTCCCACGCTCCAGCCCGTCATCAACGCCACAGGCGTCATCCTGCACACCAACCTCGGACGCGCCCCTCTCAGCCGCGCCGCACTGGACGCGATGACCTCTGCCGCGCTGGGTTACTCCAACCTCGAATTCGATCTCGCGACGGGCAAGCGCGGCTTACGGACGGTCCACGCCGAATCCCTGTTGCAAAAACTGACAGGTGCGGAATCGGCGCTGGTCGTCAACAACAACGCGGGCGCGGTCTTGCTCGTCCTGTCCGCGCTGGCAAAAGGGAAACGCGTCGTCATCTCGCGCTCGCAACTGGTGGAAATCGGAGGCTCGTTCCGCGTCCCCGATGTGATGAAACAATCGGGTGCGAAACTCGCCGAAGTGGGCGCGACGAATAAAGTCCACTTGCGCGATTACAGGGAGGCCCTGTCCGATGGCGCGGCGTTGGTTTTGCGGGCGCATCGTTCCAATTTCAAGATCGTCGGCTTCACCGAAGAGCCTGAGTTGGAAAAGATCGCGAATCTGGCGCACGAGTTCGAAGTCCCCTTCGTGGACGACCTCGGGTCGGGCGCGTTACTCGACACCGCCAAATATGGCCTCGTCCACGAGCCGACCGTGGGGGAATCCCTCGCCGCGGGCGCGGACATCATCTGCTTCTCGGGTGATAAATTGTTTGGCGGGCCGCAGGCGGGAATCATTGTTGGTAAGAAG
>QZIJ01000023.1 GCA_003598975.1 Anaerolineaceae bacterium
GGCTCCTTGTCTGTGGCGACTTCGACACTCACCATCTTACAAGAAGCCCGTCTTTCTTTCAATTCACTTCCATACCCACCGCTTGTGTTACAGAGTCTGGGAATGGCGCGCCGAAATTACGCCGGATAGCACCTCGCGCCAGCGTCCGACATCCATGGCGATTTACAAACTGCTTCCAAACACTTGCCACCGTACAAATATGAGATGATTTCGTCACTGCGAGGAAGGCGTCCTCCCTGGAACCGCCTGTCAGGGCAGGTGTCCCGACGAAGCAGTCCCCGCGCCAAGAATGGAGATTACTTCGGGAAGTGCGCCCTCACAATGATGAAGTTCCCTCGTATTTGTACAGTAGAGAATGTTGTGTAAACCTTTTCAAGTCAAACAGGTTTGCTTTTTAACTTCTCACCTTCCCAACACCCGCGCCCGTTGGTGCATCTTGATGGACGGAATCAAGAACAACACGCCGCTCAACGCCAGCATGGACAAATCCAGCCAGGGATTGATCAGCCCGTTTCCCAAAACAGCATGGTTCATCACATCCTGGGCGTAGGTCAGCGGGGACAGGTAGGCAATTGCCCGCGCCACGGGAGCCATTTCACTCAGCGGAATGAAAACGCCGCTGATGAAAAGCAAGCCCCAACGCAGGAGCGTGCTGGGCATTTGCACGTCGCCGGGGTTGGTAGTGGGCATGGAACCGAAAGCCAGCCCCAAGGTCGAGAATGAGAACGCTCCCAGCAAAATGCCCGCGGCAAGTAATCCCGGCTGGAGGATGGTCGCACCAAAGAACAGCAGTCCGGCCAGCAATGCCACGCCTGAGACCGCGACGGCAAAGATCGTCCCCACTGCGGTCTTGCCGAGCAGCAACGTGAGCAACGACATGGGCGCCGCCAGCAGACGGTCGTATGTTCCAATGCGCCGTTCGGTGGGGATAATAAATGGTCCCGCCGCACCAGCCGTGAAGAAGACCGTCATCGCCAGCAGGCGCGCCACGCCTTCCGCCGCGCCCACATCGCGCTTCACCGAAAACGAGAAGAACATGAAGAACGGCATGAGAAAGCCGAACATAATCATGCCTGGGCGCAGGTAATACACGCGCACATCCTTGACCGCCACCGTCCAGGCTTGCGCCAATTCGTTTTTGATTCGCTCGACGTTCATTTCCTGCCTCCCATCCCCTTGCGACGGGGACTATTTTCCTGAGTTTCCTTTATGACTGTGCCCACCTGTCCGCCCGTGATTTCGAGGAAGACATCCTCCAGGCTGGGTCCCAGCGTGTTCAGGCTGACGATCCGCAACGCATGGGACTCGGCGTATTGGACGACGCGCGGCAACAGCGCCGACGGGTCTTCGGTGTACAAGCGCATCTTGTCCCCGACTTTGACCTGAGTCGTCACACCAGGTAAGGAATCCCAGGAGACTTCGGAGATTTCCAAAATCTCCGAAGTCTTTGACTCCAGCGCCACCTCCACCGACTGAACGCGGCGGAAATCGGCTTTGAGTCTTTCGGGCGTGTCAATGGCGGCAATCTTGCCGTGCGAGATGATTGCCACGCGCCCGCACAGCTGGTTGGCTTCCTCGATCTGGTGAGTGGTAATAAAGACCGTCGTGCCTTCAACGTTCATGCGGCGGATCAATTCCCAAATGGCGCGGATGCTCTGCGCGTCCAGGCCGGGCGTGGGTTCGTCGAGGAACAGCAGAGCAGGTTTGTGGATGATTGCCATGGCGATGCTCAAACGGCGGCGCATCCCTTTGGAGAAGTTCTCGGCTTTGATATCGCGCTTTTCCCACAGCCCAAAGGTTTGCAACAATTCTTCGGCGCGCTTCGCCCGCTCGCCGCGTGATACGCGGTAAATGCTGGCGGTGAACATCAGGTTGTCCCAGGCGGTCAGTTCGGTGTAAACGTTGGATTCTTCGGGAACCAGCCCGATTTGCCGTTTGGCAGGATAAGAGTCGCGGGACAGATCATGCCCGTTGATCAGAATCCGCCCCTCGGTTGGGGTGAGAAGCGTGGTCAGCATCCGCTGGGTGGTCGTCTTTCCCGCGCCGTTCGGGCCGAGGAATCCAAAAATCTCGCCCTGCTCGACGGTGAAGTTGATGTGGTCAACGGCCAAAAATTTTTCATAGTATTTGGTTAGGTTTTCCACTTCGATGGCATTGTTCATGATTGCTCCGTTTCGTTTGCAAGCCAATCCCGCAGGTTGGCAACTTTCCCGTCAGGCGCGGGACGGGATGAGGATAGGCAGAAATGCTCCGTTCCCAAAAAGAGACGCTGCTTCGCTTCGGGCGCATCCAAAATGGGCGACTCACCCAATTGCGTGCGGTGACAGCGAATGGCGGACATCTTGGCTTCCCAAACCGATGAGACATCCACTGTAAGCGCAATGGTGTCATCTGGCACGGCGCGGATTTGCTTCATACCCAGCGACTCAGCCAGCGAGCGCGGCACAGCCAACGTGTAGAGGGCAGACGCATTTTCGGCGCGGCGAGTCCGATTGCGATGTGGTCGGGGTGTCCCGAAAGACCGTCCGCGCCAAAGGTCAACATCACCTGCGGGCGAGTCTCTTTCACAACTTCCAAAATTTGCTCGGCAAGTTGTTCAGGGTCGGCTTTGGGCAATTCACCGTCTTGATAGTCGAGCAAAATCGGCGGGAGAAGATTCAGCACTTTGCAGGCGCAGCGTAGTTCTGCTTCGCGCACAGCGGGCAGGTCGGCGGGTAAACACAGCGGCGGATCGCCGCGTGAGCCAGCTCCTCCGCGCGTGGCGGTCAGAACGTGGACGCTGACGCCGCGACGGGCAAGCAGGGCGAGAGTCCCTCCAGGACGGAAGGACTCATCGTCGGGATGGGCAAAGACCGCCAGCAGGCTTGAGCCAGACTTCATTCGGCTCGCACTCTTTGTCTTTTCCATTTGACCCAGTATGGCAACAAATACAGATACGAACCAGTGATCGCCATGATGATCATGAACGCCGCCTGGATGCGCTGGACGGTATCGCCGAGCGTTGTCCCGCGCGCGAAGATAACGGTCAAGAGTAATGCGATGAAGGGCAGTACCAGCCAGCGATGTAACTTGCGAAACCATTTGTTGAGAAATTTGTTCATTTTTTCCTTTGAATGTATTGTTTGGATTCCGCTACCTGGAGCGCCTTCTCCAACAGTTCTAGAAACGTCTCCTGTTCCTGTGATGTCAGTCCAGCCAGCAGAAGACGGAATTTATTTCGGTGGGCATCCTGAAACTGGCGTTGTAACGCCTGGCCGCGCTTCGTAGGAAAGAACTGCACCGAGCGTTTATCCTGCGGATTGGACTCACGTTTTATCAATCCCGCCTCTTCCAGACGCCGCACGCCCACGCTGACGGTGGGGGGCGTCAACTTCAACCCGTCCGCGATGTCCTGCACACCGCATCCTTGCGAGGCGGTGATCCAATCCAACAGCGACATCTGGGCGGGGGAAATCTGCGCGTTTCCCGATGTGGCATTTCCAAGCCCCAACTTTCGCAGGCGGTTCATCAATTGCAGAAAACGTTCCCCCTTCTGGGTTAATTCATCTGACATGTTCTTGCTCCTGGCTAATCAATTAGTTAGTCTAACTAATTATAAGCGCAAACTCGTACTTGTCAAGGGCAGGATGAAGTTCCCAGGGGTTTCGTAAAGTCGGACATTCGCCACCCTTTTACCGCCAAGAACACAGGGAACGCCAGGAAAACCATATAAATTTCTGTGGTTCCCGTGATTAAATTTCATTATTGCAGGCGTGCTCAAAATCATTTATGATTTCAGCCTGTACTGCAGTTTCAAAACCATCAAACCGCACGAAGAGCATACCAACCAATGAACCCAGCCTTGGAAGTATTCACATCTTTCCTCAAACTTGGTCTTACCGCCTTCGGCGGACCCGCCGCGCATATCGGGATGTTTCGTGACGAGTTCGTCCGCCGCCGCAAATGGCTCACCGACGAAGCCTTCCTTGATCTGCTTGGCGCGACCAATCTCATTCCAGGTCCAAACTCCACTGAAATGGCAATCCACATTGGCTTTCTGCGCGCCGGTTGGGCGGGGTTTATCTTCGGCGGGCTGGCGTTCACCCTTCCTGCCGTGTTGATCGTACTCCTCTTCGCCTGGATCTATGTTGAATATGGTTCCACGCCTCAAGCCACATGGCTGTTGTATGGCGTCAAACCAGTGATGATCGCCATCATCCTGCAAGCCCTGTGGGGCTTGGGGCGCAAAGCCATCAAGGATGTATTAACTATTATCGTCGCTGTCACATGTATTGCCTTGTATTTTCTCGGCGTGAACGAAGTTCTGTTACTCTTTGCAGGTGGATTGTTTGCCATGTTGATTCGAAACTGGACTCGACTGCGGGAACTGCCTCGTCCAAATTTATCAGTAGCCCTCCCGCTTCTTTCTGGACTGGGAGCGGCTTCCGCTTCATTTAATCTATCCACTCTCTTTCTGACCTTCCTCAAGATTGGCGCCATCCTGTACGGGAGCGGATACGTGCTGATCGCCTTCCTGCGCGCGGATTTCGTCGAGCGTCTTGGATGGCTGACCGAACAGCAACTGATAGACGCCATCGCCATCGGACAGATCACACCTGGACCATTATTCACATCGGCAACTTTTATTGGTTACTTGCTTGGCGGGATTCCCGCCGCAATCGTTGCCACATTGGGAATTTTTCTTCCCTCATATATCTTCGTTGCCATCAGTAACCCCATCATTCCCAAACTACGCCAATCCCCCTGGGCGAGTAGCCTGCTGGACGGAGTCATCGTTTCTTCATTAGGATTGATGGCGGCGGTCACCTTTCAACTCGGGCAGGCTTCACTGATTGACCCCCCGACAATAATCATTTTTGCTCTATCTGCCATTCTGTTATTTCGTTTCAAGTCCAATTCAACGTGGCTGATCATTGGAGGCGCGCTCGTTGGGTTGTTGACCTGGCTACTGAAATAAATCCAAAGACAATCTGACTCCGTCCTTTTGCAAGGCCAGGCAGGTTGTTTTAACAGTTTCTCACGTTCCCAGTATCCGCGCGCGCTGGCATATTTTGACCGCGGTGCGTGTTACAGAAATCAAAAAGTCGGGCTGACTCTTGCCAACCCGACTTCTGATTACTCCATGACTGATTACGGTGCAGTCTGCCAGCGTCCGCCGCCCATCATGCCAGCGCCGCGTCCGTACGTACCATCACCCATCGTGCAGGTACCCGTGCCAAAAGCGCTCTGGGACATGCGCTGGAGCATAAAGTCCGCCTGCGCCTGGGTCATTACACCTGCGGCAACAGCCGTATCATACGCCGTCTTGTGGACTTCGTTCATGAAGGCAGGGAGAGCGTCAGCGGAGATACCTTGTGCGAGCGCGATCTGGTACATCGTCTCGCCAGCTGCGAGGCGGGCATTGACAGCGTCAACGGTCAGGCCGAGTTCGGCGGCAAAGGCATCCAAAACATAGGTGTTCATTGACCCGTAAACGCCGCGTCCGCCCATCATCTGACCGCCATTCGGATAGGATGGGGGATTTCCGCCCTGGGCATAGGCCACGCCCACGCTGAGGGCGCCAAGCGCCAGAACTACGACAGCAACGATCAAAAGCGTCTTTTTCATTTTGTTACTCCTTGAGTAGATTTTTTAGATTTAGTTCCTGCTTACGCTCAAAGAATAGCAAAGCCCCGTAAAGGTTTCGTGAAGGAATCCGAAAGAGAGCAAAAAGAAAATAACCTGCCGCTCGTTGATGATCTCAGATCTGAGTCCAGATATTTACTCCAGCTCTCCCCGAAACGCCCGCGCCAGAATGGACTGATCCATCTGCTCGGTTCAGTGACGAGGTCCTTGAACCCTGCGCTAATACACAATCACCTGATCCGCCTCAACAGTCCAATCACCCAGCAAATCCATATTTCCCATCTCGACGCCTTCTGTCAAATCCTCCAGCCCGAGACCTCGGGCATCGCAACAGGTGCCTCAAGTGGCGACTTTGCCGCGCTTCGCCAGCGACTTGACCATGCGCTCGATGTTGTAATATCCATCAGGCGTTTTCTGTCCCTTACGGGCGCAGAGGATTCCATCAGCCATCAGGAAGACTTTGACCTGCGCGCCTTCGCGCTTGACCAGATTCATGGCATGACGCATGGCGTTGTAGGGACGTTCATTGCCGTATGGTGCGTCGTTGACCACGAACAGAAATTTTTTATCCAATTGTTTTCTCCTTTTATATTGTCATTGCGAGCGTAGCGAAGCAATCCTCTAGCAATGACAGCATCAGATGAAGAGCCTCACCCCAACTCCCCACGAAGCACCCGCGCCAGAATGGACTGTCCACCTGCTCGGCGCGGCACGGGTACACGGACGCGGCCTGCTCGATGACGTCGGCTTGGGCAAATAGGGATTCGAAGCGTGCGAACATTCTACCAAATGTGGTATATTTTGAGCGGGAGCAACCTATGAACGAGAGAATTTTAATTATTGAGGACGACCAGGCCATTCTGAAAATTCTCCAGCGTGGGCTGGCCTATGAAGGCTACACTGTGGATACCGCCACGGAAGGTCGCAGCGGCCTGATGCTGGCGCGGGATCACCAGCCTGACCTTGTCATACTCGACTGGATGTTGCCTGGCATGGACGGCCTCGAGGTCTGCCATCGCATGAGAACGGCGAGCGGGTCTGTCCCGATTTTGATGCTCACCGCCAAAGATGCCGTGCAGGATCGCATTCAGGGATTGGACGCGGGGGCCGACGATTACATGGTCAAACCGTTCAACCTGGACGAATTGCTGGCGCGCGTCCGCGCACTCCTGCGCCGCACCCAACCAGACCGCGTCCCCGTGCTCAAATTTGCCGACCTGACCCTCGACACGGGTTCGCGTCAGGCTTCACGCGGCAACCGTCTCGTCCAACTGACCGCCAAAGAGTATGAGTTGCTTGAGTTGTTCCTCCGTCATCCCAAACAAGTATTGACGCGCGAAGTCATCTTTGACCGCGTCTGGGGGTACGATTTCGGCGGCGAGAGCAATGTGCTGGAAGTGTACATCCGATATCTGCGCCAGAAATTGGAAGAGGGTGGGGAGGCGCGTCTCATTCACACCGTACGCGGCGTTGGCTACGTGATGCGCGAAAACCCCTGATCTTTCCCGCGAATCGCTAACCGCTAATTCCTAACCCCGTGTCTCTTCGCGACCGCCTGACTTTAGTAAATATTGTTCTGCTTGGGGGGCTTTTCATTTTCTTTGGCGTGGTGGCCTATGTGGTCGTCACCGTCCTCTTATATACCCAGATTGACAAAGCCCTCGAGCGCACAGCCGAACAACTCATCCGCCAGGCGCGCGTGGATGTTTCTGGTGAAATGGGCGGCATCATTGCCCCAAATTTAAGACTGACATCCAATGTTCTTGTTCAAATATGGGATACCGATAAACTCGTGGATTTTTCGCCCGTCCTCGAAGATGTGAAGGTCCCCCTTGATCGCATCGGCCTTAACGCGGAATATCCGTCCTATCGGGATGTCACCTTTGAAGGCGCAATTCGCCTGCGTGTACTGAGTGTACCGTTGGTATCCGAAAGCCGACTTGTGGGAGTGGTGCAGGTGGCAACGAACCTGGATGTGGTGGACTCGGCGCGTCGCAACCTGCTTTCCGTACTTGCATTCACCACAGTGTTGGGTGTGGTCATTTCTGCACTCGCTTCGCAGGCCTCGGTGAAGCAATTCCTGTCTCCGCTTGAAACCATCACCAGCGCGGCAGACCAGATCAACCGCGCCGACGATCTCTCGCGCCGCGTCCCTTACGACGGCCCGCCCGAAGACGAGATCGGCCAGTTGGTGGATGCCATCAACCAAACCCTTGAACGTCTTGAGGTGCTCTTCACTTCCCAGAAACGCTTTATCGCGGATGTCAGCCACGAACTCCGCACGCCGCTCACGGTCATCAAAGGCAATGTGGATTTGATGCGCCGCATGAAGGACTTCGATCCCGAATCGCTGGATTCCATTGACCAGGAAGCGGGCCGCCTCACCCGCCTCGTCACGGACCTGTTACTACTCGCGAAAGCCGAGGCGGGCTCCCTCCCGCTGACGAAGTCCGCGCTCGAGCTTGACGCGCTCCTGATGGAAGTTTTCAGTGAGATGCGCGTGCTGGCCGCCAACAAGGTGCGGGTGAAGTTGACGGAGATTGACCAGCTGCAGGTCAGCGGGGACCGCGACCGCCTGAAGCAAGTCATTCTGAATTTGGTGGCAAACGCCATCCAATACACGCCCGCGGGCGGAGACGTGTACCTCAGCCTGAATCGTTCAGGCGAACATGCCAAGTTGATCGTGCGCGATACGGGGCCAGGCATTCCTGCCGAAGACCTGCCCTACATTTTCGAGCGGTTCTACCGCGCTGAAAAGTCGCGCACGCGTTCCAGCGCCACAGGGTTTGGCCTGGGGTTATCCATCGCGCATTGGATCGTGGAACAGCATGGGGGAAAGATCGAAGCCAATTCCCGCGAAGGCAGGGGAACGACGTTCGCGGTTTGGCTGCCGTTGGTGAAGTAGTCGATGGGCCAACGGGTCTACGAAAGCGTCTGAACCGACAGTCTTTCTAACCACGAAGGCGCAAAGGCTTACACCTGCCCTGGCGGTCGGTGCCAGGGAAGACTCAAAGGAAAAAACTTCGTGTCTTAGTGACTTGGTGACTTTGTGTTGGGTTTTCTATAAATGATCAGATGATTTGTCTATGGCAGGCCGAGGGAATTGTGTGCCTGCTGGCAGAGACTGACGCCGTAATTCAAATACCATTCGTCCAGCATGGGACTGCTCGCCAGCCCCGCGGACGCGTCCGCATAGATGGGCGCGCCGTAATAGACGTAGCGGTTCGTCTGTGCAGACCACGTCCATTCGCCGCGGCCGATGATGCCAATCCCGCCGTTGTAGCCAGCCAGTGCGAGACGCGCGTCTCCCGCCGCGCGTTGCAGTGATTGGGACAGGTAGGCCAATCCGCGGCGGGCGTTGGTATCGGGGTCGTAGGGCGAATCGATGGTGGAGAAGTGGAAGGGCATTACCTGAAAGAGTCCCATCGCGCCCGAACGGGATGTGGCGCGGGCGTATCCGCACGATTCGATCTGCATCACCGTGGCGGCAAGGTTTGGGTCGAGACCGAATTCCGCAGACCAGGCCGCGATGCGCGAGCCCCAATATTGGACTTCGGGCGTAAAGATGGGGGAGAGACCGCTCTGCGCGTAGCCAGAATTGAGGATGGGAGAGTTGGGTACGGGGGCATCCGCGATTGCAGGGGAAATTGGCGACGCGCTCACCGTCACGAAGGGACTGTAGGCGAAGAGAGCCAGCAACCCGCTGACCAGCAGGACTGCCAGCGGGGGAATCAACAAACCAGACGAACAACCGCTTCCTTGAGGAGAAGCGGTTGTCCAAGATTCGGGGTCAGGGTCAACGTGAGGACGAGGCATACGGTTTCAGGTCAGGTAGGGACGCGTGGGGGAGATTGAGGCTGGGAAACAGGGTTCAGGTACGCGTCCCGCAGGAGGCGGGGGAAGTTTTACTCGCGTTGGCGATTCTGTGTGTCAAATCCGAGCGAGTGATAGGTCGGCTCGGGCTTTGCGGAGGAGAAACTGCTCTGCGTCATGGGCTTGGGTGCGGGACGCGCCAGGCTGGAGGCCGGGCGGAAGGCGGACGAAGGGGATGTGCTCGGCTGGTAGGGACGCGAGTTGTGTCCACTACTGGCGGTGGTGAAGAGACGGTCGCCCGCGAGCGAGAAGGTGCCGATGATGAGCACACGGATGAGCCAGATCATGACCGCCACAAAGATGGGGATGACCTTGGTGAGGGTGTTACTGCTCAACACCGCGCCTGCTGCCGCGCTGGAGTGGCTGACGATGGCCACCGATACGCCCCACCAGGTGAGGCTGGCGTTGAAACCCGCCGCCAACAGCCAGGCACCGAAGAGGTACCAGACCTCCTTGGGTTCGTCCGCGCCCTGTTCGGGGGTGAAGATGCGGGCGATGCCGGCAAAATCAATGCCGCAGAAGGCAATGGCAAGGATGGTGGCCCAGCGCATGTTGGCGAAGGTCAGGTCGCCGAGCAGGTCGCGCAGGGCAAATTGGGTGGTGCTGAAGTTGAAGATCTCGAAGGCCAGCAGGGCGCCGATGATCATGATGCCCCAGGCCGCGCCGCGGTTGAACTTGTTGCCGCGGGTGAAACTGCGCCAGAGGGCGCCAACGCCGTCACCAGGTTTGTATTTGTAGTTACCGTTCATCTCAATCTCCTTTGAATGGGTGAACTTTGACGAGATTGTAGAACGGATGTTCTAATTTGTCAAGGAAAAAATGAGCACTGGAAAAAAGACTTCGGAAGTCTGCGAGACTTCCGAAGTCCAATTCGCATCAATCCACCGTCAGCTCAAATTCTTCGGGAAATCGGAGTTGCAGGGAGACCTGACAGGCGGCGCACTGACTGCCCGTAGGGTGTGTCGAAGCGTCAACCCTCCCGCCGATCATTCGTCGTTGTTCGCTATGAATTATTCAAGCAGGAATTTCCACATTTCATCATGGACCAAATCCTCCTGCGCCATGAAGCAGTAGTGATGCCCGTTGGGGATGATTACGATCCTGGCATGTGGAAACCTGTTTTGGAATTCGGCAACCATGTGGTTGAAAAAAGGTTCTATGACATCATGATGAAATGTTTCATAGGCGGCTTTTTGTTCATCGGTATACTCGTCTGTCAGTTTTTGCTTTCTCTTCGCGTAGAAACTGAGGGTCGGGATGGTGGCTTTGACCTCTTTGGGGGCATATTGATTGATCAGGTTTTCAACCATCATTTTCTCGATGGATGCGGGCATTCTGTCAACAACAATCCCATCTTCGTTGACCTTTACACCGTGGGATACTTCCTCGTCCCATACATCGCTCCATATCTGTGCAAATGCGGGGATGTCTCTTTTTACATTGGCAATGTATTCTTGCAGGGTGTGCGGCGGGGCGCTTTCCTCTCTTTTGATCTGCACATTCTTGAGTGGATGTCCTTGCATGATCAGCCGTTCTTTTCTGCGGTCATCGAGCGCTTCGAGATAGACCAGCTTCTCGACCCGTTCTGGATGGGTGGCGGCAAAATGCGTCAGTTCGACGCCTGCCAGCGAGTGACCTGCGAGCACAGCCTTTTCGATGTGCAGCGCGTCCATGAACTGTCGGATGTCGTCTACGAGCGTATCGGGGTCGTATCCAGCTTCGGGGCAGTCTGAATCGCCGTGTCCACGGCGGGTGAGGGCAAGGACTCGGAATCCGTCTGTGAAGAGCGGGGCAAATCTGCCGTAGATATATGCGGACGATCCCATGCCTGTCAGGAAGATCAACGCCGAGCCTGCGCCGCCCCAATCGAGATAATGGAGGCGGATGCCGTTGACGTGGACAAAGTCGCTTTTGGGTTTGGATGGTTTCACTTTTGTTTCCTTTGTGTAAATCACCTGCTGAAATGGATTGCAGGGTTGGACATCCTGCGTTGATGCAAGGGAGAATCAAAAACCGCAGGGTGAGCGGACACACCTGCGGCTGGATGCTTGAAAGGAAACGAATCAATTCGTCGCTGTTACATTCCACCTGCGGGAGGCGCGCTCTTTTGGACAGTTGTGGGGAAGTTCATGGTTTTCATTTTCATGGCGTGCCTCCTTTCGTTATTTTGGACGAACTTGCTCGAATTTTAGCGGACGGAAGGGAGATGTGTCAAGCATCAACATCTGGGGCGTGTGCCCGCTAGGGTAGAGGGACAAACGGGCACACCGATCAATCACCTGAATCAGGGTGAGGTCACATCCCTTCCTCATCTCCTCCCCTTTCTCTTTCCCTTCCCCAACCTGCGCCGAATTCCTCATGCACGTTTCCCTAGCCCATTGCGACGCCATTCCTGATTTGATGAAGGTCAGGAGTATGCCAATGATAAAGCTAGTTGCGACAGCTAAAAACATTGAGAAAAACGACTATTTCGTATAAAATCATCAAATTGAAGAAGATATTTTCATTGCAGAAAAAGAACGACCCAAAGAAGAATGGAAAAGTGATTTCTGGAGACGCTATCATGAGTAATGACAATGATACAAAGCTTGAAGTATTGTCTAATCACTACAGTGAAACATTTATGCTTTTAAAGGAAGCCGTGGCAAAGCGTGACAGACTTTTCCTGTATATGCTTACTGTGATTTTTATTATTTTATTGTATATGAATACTCCCACTGTTGTTAGTAGTTGGATTAACTCTTTTTTGGGAAGTCAAGTAGGATTAGACGCCAATAATAATCCTATAAATGTGATTGATGTATCTTTTATTGGGGCGGTCTTTTGGTTCGGATTACTTAGCATTTCCCACACCTACTTTCAAACAGTCTTGCATGTAGAACGCCAATGGAATTATGTCTACAAATTGGAAGGTCAGTTAAGTGCATATTTTGACGATAAGGCATTTATTCGAGAAGGGAAGCATTATAGAGATCAAAAACGAAAATTCTCATCATGGACAAAATTTATATTTTGGAATCTTTCCCCGACCCTTCTTTTTGTTTTTGTTGTTTTTTGGTTAGTATTTTTATTCAAGGAATCTGGTGCCCCAATTGGTTACTTGGCGATTGACAGCCTAACGTCAGTTAGCCTCCTTATTTCAATGGGGCTATATTTGCTAGCACTTTATAAAAAGAAATAAGCTTCCTACATAACAAATGCCATTGCGTAATATGAACCATTTCCAGAAGTTTAGGAATGTAATTATATTGTAAGTAAGATAGTGTTTCAGTTATTAAGAGTTTGCTCCTTGGCTATACACAAGCTTCCTGTAAAACAATTTTGTTCAGCAATATTTTTTTCTAGAAGGAGTAAATTCAATAAATGATCCTCGATATTTTCAGATAACCATTTTAGAGAATTCAATTCCTCATTCTTGAGTGTTTCACGGTCTGTAATATTCAAGTAAAAGTATAGTAAGCTCAATCTAACAAACCAACGCAGAAATCCATAGAAGTCTTTTGTGTCTTCTTCTAATTTAGCCCACTCTCTTTTGTTGAGTTGATTGATTGCCATAATAACAATTGGAATTAATCCTATATCATATGCTTCGGTGTTATACAGATTCTCTTGTTCAAATAAAGAAATTAGATTTTTATATCTAATTCCCATATCGGGGAATGGGCATTTAGTTGCGGCTTTGTTTGTTGAATCAATTAGATTCTCTGACTTGAATTTATCGAAGAAGGTATGTAGTTTATGTATGATAGTGTAAGAACTTTTCCCAATCTGCTCTAAATAAAGAGAATACTTCTTAAGTAGGCGTTCTTGCTGGTAAATATTCTCGAATAGATCAACTTTTGCTGTTTGTTCTATAAGTGGTAATTCTGTCGATTTATTTTTATTTATTGAGTTCGGTTTTATTTGAGCACTTAGTATATCCTTTGTGTCAGGCTTGGCTTTGGAACTATTTATGTCTAATAACAATACCTTCGCCAAATCTAAGTTAAAAAAGTAGGGCTTTTCGGGTAAAGTAGGTTTGTGAGAACATTCCAAACCCGAGAAGCCCATGACAGAGATTT
>QZIJ01000112.1 GCA_003598975.1 Anaerolineaceae bacterium
CGCGGTGCGCCGGACCCACGGCGCGGCCGTGGTCGGGGAGCTCTGGCCCCTGCCCGGGGACATCGTCCTGCCCAAGCAGCACATCGAGTTCTTCAGCAGGTACCGGCTGCCGGGGATCCTCAGGGGGCTCGGGGTCGAGCACGTGGTCGTCAGCGGGGTGACCACGGAATACTGCGTGCGGAACGCGATCCATTCGCCGCTTCGCGACCACATCGGCGGGTCCATGTACCGATCCATCTGCACCAGTTCCTTCCATGATTTGTCCACCGCGTCGAACAGGTACAACGTCCATATTCTCTGGTCGGCGTTGATGGGATACGTCCACGCCGCCTCGCTTCGCGCAGGCGACCACACAACAGGCTGTAGTGAAGACGTCAACGCGACGGGCATCTGGATGACGTCCGCTTCGGGACACTCCGACTCGCCCACCGCGCACGAGGCGGGGATTCTCACCCACCGCATCACGCGGACGGGATAACTGTTATCTGCTACGAAAGAATAAATCCACCCGAGAGGGTCCGCGTCTGTGGGTGCCGCGGGCGTGACAGCGACACTTACACTCTCGAGCGGATCGCTCACAAAATTCGGCATCACACTCACAATAGGACTGAACAGACTGGAAGGAAATTTCAAGTCATAATCCACGCGTGTGGCAATGACTTCGCTCAAAATTTCCGTTCCACCCGATTTTTCGAACTGCTGGTAACGTAAAAGGATGCCTGTCGAAACATCCACCCAGGCGCGATAGGAGGGCAACTCGTTCTGGATGTACGTCCACTCGACGATCAGAGCGAGGCGATAAGCGATGACCTCCATGCCGACAGGTTTGAACATCCCCTCGTTTTGGGCAATGTCAGACGGGAAGAGCAATGTGCCCAAACGCGAATCGACCGCGCTAGATAATGGGTGGGATTCAATGACATTGTCTCCCAGCACAGGCGGCTGTGGCGTGTAGGGAACGTCTCCACCAGTGAACGGAGCAATGGAAGATTCCCCTGTGGTGATATTCAAGTCGAGTTGGCTCATCCCATCCACCGTGCGAAGGGTCTCCGCGGAACCGTCCGCCGCGCCGCTGAGGACACGGAACGAAAGCGCGGGGTGGTCCACCCAGACCTGCACACGACGCGGTGCATCGTTCGCGTCGGTCACTTGCGCGTCCATGAAGAGGGTTGTCCACTTGTAGGGACTGTCGAGGAGCAGTTGGCGGATCTCGGCTGAGGTGGCGTCCATGCCCAACGGGACTGGACCCGCCGCGGGGGAGTCGGAGGCGGGAGTCTGGGCGAGTTCGTCGCTGTTGGTGAGAGTCACCTCTAGCGTCCCGCAGGAGGTCAGGAGGAGAGTCGAAATAAAGAATAGGGTGATAATGCGGCGCATGGATTTCCTCCGTAGAGCGAGATAATATTTCGCTCTACGCCATGAAAGGCTGTAACGTTTGATATGCTGAAGGCAAAACGTGTGCAAAGCGTTGCATGGAAACGCGCATGGAAGCGCGGGCGCGAGCGAGACGGCTCTTCACCGTGCCGACGGGAACACGCAGGATGGCAGCGGCCTCCTCGTAGGAGAGACCGTCCACATCCACGAGCGCGAGGACGGCGCGGGCCGCGAACGGCAGGGACTTCATGCAATGCTGGAGGGCTTGGTCGAGTTCGGAATTGTCGAAGCAGTCTTCGAGCGAGGGACTGGGGTCGCGCAGCCAAAGGCCCTCTTCCACTTCCTCGCCGTCCACGATGGGAGTGAGCGGGATGAAAGGATGACGGGAGGTGCGGCGATAGTCATCATAACATTTGTTGACGACCGTGCGCGCCAGCCAGGCGCGGAACGACCCGCCGTGAAAAGTGTGCAGACTGCGAAAGGCGGAGATGAGCGCGTCCTGCACGGCATCAGCGGCGCGGTCTTCATCGCCAAGGGTGCGCAGGGCGATGTTGAAAAGCGCGTCCTGGTGAAGCAGGATGATGTCGTTGAACGCATCCAGGTCGCCGCTCTGAGCGCGGGAGATGAGGTCGGATTCGGTGGGCGGGGAGGAGTTGAATCTTTCCATATCATATTTATATCCCCCGCCTGTTACAGGCTTGTGGCAGGCATGTCACAGTTTTGTAACATGGAACCACAGATGAAAAGGATGTTTTTTCACATTTTTCAGATTGAAAACGGTAAAAAGCAATTCTCTCCAAAGAGATTTTCAGGGACTCCTATAATTTCGTTCCCGCCTAGGGAACATGAATAACTAGTCAATAATTTTGCCAGTGAGAGGATCAATTACTAGTTCTAGTTCGGGAATACCTTCAACAGAATACCAAACTCGCCATCTGGTATTGATTTCAGGTACAAGAAACACTTTTATTCTGCAATTATTGTTAAATTCCAATCGGATATTTTTTCCCCCATTTTCTTCGGCAATTCTAAGCGCATCTTCGGCGTTGATGTGTAGGGTTTCAAAATCAATCCTTTTCCATCCAAAAAGAGGGCGAGGGTAATTTTTGCCTCCTCTCCATTCTACATACGCATACTTTGGCAAGATAGAGAAATCGCGCACAGCGTATATCTTCTTCTCGCCATAAGAAGATATTGTTTTGAAGTAAGTCATAAAGCTTCTTTCGAATCCGCTTGGATTATCGTGGCAATCCAAGAAAAAAGACATTTCATAAAGTTCCCAACCACCTAATGTGTCCTTCCAGACATATTGATTTAGTGCTTTTGCGATCATAAGGTAATCACTTTGTTTCCAATTAATGGGCTTTTCGAAAACAACGTCTGGTAACCCGCCATCTATTTGTCCCAAATTAGGAACAAACGTATCTGTCTCTCCATTGTTAAGCGAATCGAAAATTGTTTCAGGATCAATTAGATAACTTCCCATCTCAGGCTGCAATGAGAAATTTGGGTAGTTGTAATAATCCTGATTATCATCTGGAAATAAAATGACGAGCGCACACAAAACAGTAATCATGCCAAGAATTGCGATAGCAGAGAATGCTAACGTAATTCTGAGTACGCTTTTTTTACTCATAGATACAATCCCTTATCTTTGGAGTAAATCACAATCCTTTTTTATTTTCTTGCGACTGGCAATCGGACGGTAAACACGGTTCCGCGCGGATCGTCCTGACGCGAGCGGACTTCGAGCGCGCCATCGTGCAGGATGACGATGCGCCGCGTCAAGGCGAGACCGAGGCCCGATCCCTCCGTCCCACGCGCGTTGACTCCCCGATAGAGTTCCTCGAAGATCTTCGGCAACTCGGCGGGCGGGATGCCCATGCCGTTATCGGCCACTTCCACCACAATGGCGCGTCCATCCTCGAGAGCGCGCACTTCCACTGAATCGGCGGATGCAGTGAATTTGAGTGCATTTTCCAGCAGGTTATAAAAGACAAGACTCAATAGGTCGCGGTCACCCGTCACAGGCGGGAACGGCCAGGGGACGCGCGAGATAAGCAGGTTGATTTTCCGTTCCTGCGCGGCAGGCAGGGACTGGACGGCTTCGGTCACTTCTTCGAGCAAGGCGGGGATGTCCACGGGCAAGCGTTCCAGCGGACGCTCCTCCAACTCGGCCAGTTTCCGCAAATCCGCGAGCAATCGCTTGAGGCGGTCCAGCGCGTGACGCGCGTTCTCGCTCGCGCGATGACGGTCGGCATCGGCAGACGTCTCTGACATGTTGACCAACGCGGCCTGCAGACCCGTGAGCGGATTCTTGATCTCGTGGTCGAGTCTGCGGATGAACTGCCTGCGGCTCTCTTCCATCTCGCGGCGGACCTCGTCCATGTCACCGCGGGCGAACCAGCCGCGGGACTCGTCCCCGAAGAAGTATGCGCCGAGAAGGAGCGTGAGGAAGATGCCGAAGAGCAGGGCGGCGATCCCAATGTCCATGCGAAAAGCGAGAATGGGGACGGGCTCGAGGAAATTCTGCACATAAATTGTCGCCAAAAGCCCAAGGAAGAGAGGCAGAGCAGTAACAATGATGCGCGTGAGGCGCGCGTTGAACAACTTAATCAGGAAATCGCGGAGGGAAACAAGTTGTTTCATTTCGAAACGTTATTCTCCCTTCACAGGTGCGACGAAGCGATAGCCCTCCGCGGGGACGGTCTCGATGTAGCGGGGATTCTCGGGGTCGTCGTCGAGTGCGCGGCGGAGTTCGGCCATGCGCGTGTCCACGGTGCGCGTCCCTGCGGGATATTCCCAGCCCCAGACGGCCTCCAGCAGACGTTCACGCGAGACGCATTCGTCAGGATGGGTCATCAGGTATTCCAGAACTGCCAGGGCTTTGGGAGTCAGGTCGAGTGCTTCGCCTTTGTGCGAGGCGCGGCGCGCTTTTCGGTCTAGGATGAGATCGAGGGCAGAGAGCGTCCACGAGGTGGAAAGCGAACGTTCGCCTGGGCGGGCACGCCGCAACACTGCGCGGATGCGCGCCAGCAGTTCGTGAGGGTCGAACGGTTTGTTCAGGTAGTCGTCGGCGCCCTCCTCCAATGCCAATGCGCGTTCCGAGGACTCGCCCACCTGCGTCAACAGGATGGCGGGAATCCAGAGGTTGCCGCGTCGGATGCGGCGCAGGACTTCGCGCCCGTCCATGCGCGGCATGAGCACATCGAGGATGACCAGCGCGGGACGATGCGAATGCACCTTGTCCAGCGCGGCCGCGCCGTCGGAGACGGTCAGGACGTGGAACCCCGCGCGTTCGAGGAAAGGAGCGAGGGTGTCCGCGATGGACGGGTCATCGTCGGCGAGAAGGAGCAGGGGGCGGTCGTCTTTCATGGTCGGTCAGAAAGCGACCTCCCATCTGGGAGGTCGCGAAAGTTGGGCGAGTTGAATCAGCCTCTTGCGCAAAATGAATTTCGCGTTACGGCATCCACGCGAACGTGGACAGGATGGTCTGGAAGATGGCTGACTCGACAGCCTTGTCGAAGGTCGGAGGCGGGGTAGCGTAATTGCCCGGGTTGCTGGAGCGCAACACAAATCCGATGCTCACGCAGGCGTTGGTGTTGGGGCGAACGGCGGAATAGGATTCCCATTCGAAAACGCTTCCTGCCGCCGCATCGGAACCGGTCTCTTTGAGGAAAGTGATACCGTTGATGGTCACATTTTCAGAGGAGGTGGGGATCCCGCTGCTGGCGACCGTGTTCTTGCAGGGGTTGACTCCCTCGGCAACATTAATGTTGATGTATTTCGAGGTGAGCAGGGTGCCTCCTGTGAAGGGCAGGTCAATGCGGGCTTCGGTGTCGGATTGGGAAGCAATGGTGGAAAGCGGCGGATACTTGAACTGGAATTTATATTTGGTGTTCTCGAACATGGTCCAGGTGGATGTATCTGCGCCGGTGGTCGTGGTGGGTGTGATGGTGGGAGTGCTGGTGGCAGAGGGGAGTTCACCGCCTCCACTTGTCGTCGTGACCGTGGGTGTGGCCGATGGGATGGGAGCGCTGCCGCTTCCGCCCGCGCGGTAAATCCGCGGCGCGACCCAAACGGCGCGGTCACCGGTGGCGTACGTCCCTGCCATGACCGTCAGGATGAACTTCACATCCTGCCCGGCCAGCGAACTCAGGTCTTTGTCGGCCTGGTAATACTGTCCCTCATATTTTTCGCCGAAAGTCCAGAACGTTTTTGGGGTGCCGTCGCCAATCTGGTAATCGAGGCGGAAGACCACATAACAGGAAACCGCGCCATACTGGCAGTTGACAATGCTCTGGAAGTGGTCGCCGGCCTGAACGCGGAACGCGGGATAGATGCCCTGAATGTAGCCGTTGGTGGTGTTCTGCGGATTGGTGAGCAGGCCGGGACGAGGATCGGTCGCGCCCGTTTCCAATTGCGGGTTGGTCAGTTTCAGCACAAAGCCTTTGGCGTCACCATCTGTGCCCGGGCAGGGAAGCGTCCCCGCGCCGCTGACCCATTTGGCGTCGCACATTTTGGCGACAAAGTCATAGGCGGTATCAGCAGGTTGGGTGGGAGTTGGGCCGGTGGGGCTGGGGCTGGGCGTGCCAGGCGTGACGGTCGGTCCGCCGGTCACTTTGATCTCGACCCAGAAGGGATTGGCCGCACCAGTGCCAATTCCAAATTGTTGGGAAGTGGCATTCATTAACTTCCAGTTGCCGCGGAAGGTGCCGCTGGCGGTGGGCGCGGTCAGGTTGACGGTCAGGTCAACGGTCTGGCCGGGCGCGACACTGGTCAGGAAGGGCGCGGAGGTGGGCCCGCCCATCTTCTCGCCGCTGAAAAAGACGAGGGAGTAGCCCGTTGTCCACGTACACGTGCCGATGTTTTTCAGGCGCCAGGTCTTCTTGAATGCTGCACCGGGCGCGAAGACGGTGCCATCCGGGACGGTGACATCGGCAATGAACTGCGCCTTGTCACAACCGCTACCGGGGACGGGCGTGGTCGGGACGGGAGTCACGCCGCCCGAACCCTGGCGGTAAATGACCGGGTTACCCCACAAGGCGCGGTCACCGGTGGGATATCCGTAAGCGTTTAGGTGCAGGATGAATTTCACATCCTGACCGGCCAGCCGGCTCAGGTCCAGGTTGGCGCGGTAATACTGTCCCTCGAATTTTTCGCGGAAGGTCCAGAAAGTCTGAACCGCTCCGCTTCCGATTTGATAGTCGAGGCGATATGCCACGTAACAGGAGGTCGCTCCGCCTTCGCAGGAGACGGTGGCCTGGAATCGGTCACCGCTCTGGACCTTGAAGGCGGGGTACACGGCTTGAATGTATCCGTTGTAGACGGCCTGCGGCGAGACAAGCAGGCCAGGACTGGTATCGGCCACGCCATTTTCCAGTTTCGGATTGGCCTGTTTCAGCACAAAGCCCTTTGCGTCACCGTCCGTGCCGGGACAGGGAAGCGCGCCGGCCGCGCTCGACCAGGCCGCGTCACAGGCCTTCTCCGCAAAATTATAGACAACGCCAGGGCTGGTTCCGCCGCTGCTGGAGACCACGATCTCCACCCAGAAGACGCCCTGTGCAGTGGAGCCGATCCCAAATTTGACGCCCGAGGCATTTGCCAACTGCCAATTGCTGCGATATTTTCCCGCGCTGGCCGGCGCGGTCAGGTCAACACTAACATCCACGGTCTGACCGGGCGCAACATTGGAAGGCAATGTTACCGCGGTGACAGTCCCCATCTTTTCGCCGCTGGAATAGACCAGGCTGTAGGCCGTCGTCCACGTGCAGGTGCCGATGTTCTTCAAACGCCAGGTCTTCTTGAATGTCGCGCCGGGCGCGAAGACAGCGCCATCCGGAACGGTCACATCGGCAATGAACTGCGCGGCGTCGCAGTAGGTGGCCGCGGCCACATGCTGGATGTTCGTCCCTGCCATTGGCATAAATGAAAACAGCAGAGCGACCAGCATGGCAACCGACACAAAACCAAAACGGGATTTCATCGCATCCTCCTTGCCAAAATCAGCGATCCTATGTAAGACGAAAACGCCAGAATATCGTTCCAATCAAAGAACTACCCAATAAGTATATCCCCAGTCAGGGGATAGTTCAATGGTGAGCGGAGCATTGTCAGGCACGGGGTCGAACGTTTCCAGCCTTCGAACTATCTATGCCATGCATACGTTCAATATCTGGCAGGCCAAACTTTCGGCTAATAAGCAAGGCGGCCGTTCTTGCGAACAGCCGCCTTGTATACACACATGGATTGAGAGAGGCTTGCAAACGCCCTGCCGGAAGTTACGGGACGTAGTACCTTAGGATTAGGACCGGTTTGTTGGTATCGCCAGAATTACCGCTATAAAACCTGACATGGTCCGCCGCGAAATCGTTATCATCATCCTTGGTAAACCGCAAGCGGAACTGGGTATAACCGGTTACATTGAAATGCGGGAACGAGGTCTTATTCAACTGCGCAACGTACCACCCAGAAACCGGAGCGGTACCAAATGCGCCGACAAGCCCTCGTGAAGCCGCCGCCTGGAAATCAATAGACTCCAGTCCCACGCCCTTTCCAAAGTAAGGCTTGCGAATGTCCACTCTAACTTTGCCAAATGTTGTAAAAATATTGGTGGGACCTACAAAACTTTCCAGTTTCAACTTTATCTTGGCATAAGTAACAACAGCCGTATTGGGCAGGGCAGACGTATCAAACGATAAAATGGAACGATACTGGCGCTTCTTGGCATCATCACCGACTCGAATGGTCGGAAGGGTTGTGTCTTTGATCAAGCCCACATTGCTGGTCTCGGTGGATTCCATGACAAAACCATCCTGCACGCCATTTGATTTATAGGTGCGGGTCACAATTCGAACGAGCCGAAATACATGGGTCGCGCCCACGGTAGCGGCCACCTCAGGTAAGAGCTTTGCAGAGACTCTCTCGGTGGTATCCGCACTCGATCCATTGAACTGGGCGACTTCGATATAGTACAGAACTCCAGCCTTCAGGGTGATATTGATTGCAGAAGCAAAAACAGTTGTGCTGGCATCATCATTGCAGGCCACTTCAGTCAGACTACCGCGCGTCCCGGTCCACACAGCCATATAGGTATCATAGTTGCTGCCAATGGTGTCCATATGGACCATTACATTCGTAGACGGCCTGTATTTGTACCAGACAGTAGCCAAACCAGGATTCAGGCCGCACTTGGTGGATGCAGGATCATCCACAGCCTCGGTGGCTTCAAAGGATGTTACCGTGAGGCGAAAGGGAAGTGTTGTGATACGCAATGACGCACTAATGTCATCGTTCGACACAATCAATTGTGGCACTGAATTGTCCACAGACGGGCTTCGAAGTGCTCCTGCCGGGCTTGTCATGGAAGCGCCAATAACCAACAACGAAAGCAGGAAAACCGCTTTCATGAACGGTGAAATGGGAGTCCTTTTCATTTAAACATCCTTTCTTTGTCGCGCCGCACTTATTGTGTGAACGGCTATTTCAACATACCACAATTGAAAGAGATTGTTAACCCTAACCTAAGAACCATAGATTTCAATTTTGTAAGATAATATCGGTATCCGACCTGAAAAACGAGCGTCAAAATTAACCGCCCGCCTCGAAACAGAACGGGGACTATAATCGCCTCATGCCTCGTACCATCCTGCACCTCGACCTGGATGCCTTCTTCTGCGCGGTCGAAGAGACGCGCGACCCGTCCCTGCGCAGCAAACCCTTCGCCGTGGGCGGACAGCCAAACGAGCGCGGCGTGGTCTCCTCGTGCTCCTACGCGGCGCGGGCGCGCGGGGTGCGGAGCGCCATGCCCACGTCACGCGCGATGCGGATGTGTCCAGGCTTGGTCGTTGTCCCGCCGCGGCATCGTCTTTATGGCGAAGTCTCCAAACAGGTGATGGAACAACTCGGGCGGCTGACTCCCCTGCTCGAACAGATTTCCATAGACGAGGCCTTCCTTGACATCTCCAACCTGCGCGACCATCCTGAACGTCTCGCGCGGGACCTTCAGGCGCGCATCCGCGACGAATTGGGTTTACCTTGCTCGATCGGGATCGCATCCAACAAACTCGTGGCAAAGATCGCCACGGAGGTTGGGAAAAAAGCCGCCTTACACCGTCCTTCGACTACGGGACGACAAGCATCGCCCTCCGCTCAGGACGATGTAGGCCCTCCCTTCGCGTTGACCATCGTCCCCACGGGAGAGGAATCCGCGTTCCTCGCGCCCCTGCCCGCAGACATGCTCTGGGGCGTGGGACCAAAGACCGCCGCGCGGCTGGCGGAACTCGGCATCCACACCATCGGTGACATCGCACGCTGGCCCGAATCGGAATTGACGAGTCTCCTCGGCGAGCATGGACGCGACCTCTCCCGTCACGCGCGCGGCGTGGACGAGCGTCCCATCGTCACCGAGTACGAGACGAAATCCATCAGCCAGGAAACCACCTTCGCTCGCGATGTCCGCGACGACAAAGTGCTGGAAAAGACCTTGCGCGAACAGTCCGCCAGCGTGGCGCGCCAATTGCGAAAGGAAGGTCTGGCGGGCAAGACGGTCAAGCTGAAATTGCGCTGGCCTGACTTCACCACCCTGACGCGGCAGACGACTTTGAATAGCCCAACAGACATGGAAGACGAAATCGCAAAAATTGCGCTGATTCTGTTGAAGAATGTTCGTAAATCGAATCAAGCAGTTCGCTTGATCGGCGTCGGCGTCACGGGGCTGGGACAACCCGTCCGCCAACTTGGGTTGTGGGATTTGGACACGGAGAAATCCCGCAATTTGCAGGAGGCCGTGGACGCGTTGCAGGAGAAGTATGGGAGAGAAATGATTCACAAAGGAACAAATAAGTAGGGCGGATTGGCAATCCGCCCCACGAGGAGAAACCATGACTGTGCAAACTCAATCCATTTCATTGAATACGCGCGGCAACACGGACATACAGGACATTACGGAACAAGTGAGCCAAGCCATCGCGAAAAGCGGACTGAAAAATGGCATCGTGACGATCTTCTGCCCCTCGTCCACTACCGCGTTGACGACGGTCGAGTTCGAAAGCGGATGCGTCAGCGACCTGCGCCGCCTCTTCGACGAGATTCTGCCCGCAGACCGCGAGTACGCGCACAACGCGCGCTGGGGCGACGGTAACGGTCACAGCCACGCGCGAGCCGCGTTGCTGGGCGCGTCGTTGACGGTCCCGTTCGTGAACGGAAGTCCGACACTCGGCACGTGGCAACAGATCATCCACGTGGATTTCGACACGCGGCCGCGAAGCAGGGAGTTGGTCGTGCAGATCATTGGAAATGAGAGGTAATATGAACGCTCAAACCATCGAATGGCTTTTGCAGGGCGAAGCGTGGGTGGAATATCGGACGCGCGTAGACTTGCTTGGGCAAAAAGAAAAGGGTCTGAAGGTTCTCGCGGCGCGCGATGCAATGCTGGCTGATCCAAAAATCAAAGCCCTGCTTACCGAGTTGGCGGATTGGCCCGGCGAGGTGTTGAACAGCCACCGCTCCGCCAGCCAGCCCTTCCACAAACTGGAATTCATCGCGGACATTGGATTAAATATCAGTGACGCACCCGTGAAGAAGATCGTGAAAAAGGTGATGGCACATCAATCCAAGCAGGGACCGTTCCAATTGCCAACAAACGTCCCCACGCATTTCGGCGGAAGCGGAGAGGATGAATGGGCATGGGCATTGTGTGACGCGCCCGTGATCCTCGCGTCCCTGATCCAGATGGGAATGGGCGAGGACGCGCGGGTAAAAACCGCCGCCGAATATTTGGATGGGCTCGTGCGCGACAATGGCTGGCCGTGCGCCGTCTCGCCTGAATTGGGAAAATTCCGCGGGCCTGGACGAAAGGATGATCCCTGTCCATACGCGACGCTGGTCATGTTACAAGTACTAGCGCGCGTACCTGGGTTACGGGACGGCAAGTCCGCGAGAATCGGCGTGGAAACACTTCTTTCTCTTTGGGAGAAAAGCAAAGAACAGCATCCCTATATGTTTTATATGGGAACGGATTTCCGCAAGTTGAAAGCCCCGTTGTTCTGGTACGATATTTTGCACGTTCTGGATATTTTGAGTCTTTTCGATTTCGCGAGAAAAGATAAACGCTTCAAGGAAATGGTGAACGTCATGGAGTCCAAAGCCGATGCCGATGGACGCTTCACGCCCGAATCGATTTGGACGGTCTGGAAGGAGTGGGATTTCGGCCAGAAGAAAATCCCATCGAGGGGATTAACCTTCTACGCGCAAAGGATTTTGAGCAGGGTCAACTGACAAAGGAGACAAAATGAAAACGCTCGACTTGAAAAAGGATTTGAAGGCTTTCTATCAACCGTCCGCGAAAAAGCCAGAGATCATCGTCGTGCCGCGCTTCCAATTCGCGATGATCGATGGCAGGATCGAAAAAGGGAGCGAGCCTGGCAAATCGCCCTCATTCGCCGCGGCTACCGAGGCTCTATACGGCATTTCGTACACACTCAAGTTCATGCTGAAGAAGCGTAAGACAAATGCAATTGATTACCCCGTCATGGCGTTGGAGGGATTGTGGGGAGTGACCGACGGCAAGTTCGACATCACCGTAAAAGACAACTGGGATTACACACTGATGATTCTACAACCCGATATGATCACGCCCGAAATCTTCGCCGAGGGACTCGAACAAGTCCGCAAGAAGAAAGGTGACGCCCCTGCGCTATCCAAACTGCGACTCGGATTCTTTGAGGAAGGTCTCTCCGTCCAGATGATGCACATCGGTCCGTACGCCACCGAACCCGCCACACTGAAAACCATGCTGGATTTCGCGGCCGAGCAAGGCTACCGCGACAACGTTGGGCCAAATGGCAAGCACCACGAAATCTATCTCGGCGATCCGCGCAAGGCGGACCCGTCCAAATTGAAGACGGTGTTAAGACATCCGATTCAAAAGATTTAACCGCGAAGCACGCAAAGACCGCGAAAATTTAATTGTCACTTCGCACCCTCCGCTTCGCTTCGGGTGTGCTTCGCGAAAGTGACTGTCAAATTTTTATGCGGCAGGTTTTTTGTAGAAAATTTCCAATCCACTGAGAAGTTTTGCAAATTGCCTGTCGAAGGTTGACTTGTCTTGCCATCCCGAGAAATCAAGAATGTTGTATTCCTTGATCTGCTCCATCACGCGCTCAGGCCACGGACTCAACTTCCATGAATCATCAAGCGCGATGGGACAAAGCGTATCTCGCCCAAATTCTTTCTCCAGTTTCCGAGCATGACGAACTTCGTGCTCAACCCAATCGCTACCCAGCGAGTTTTTTGAAAGCACCAGGAGCACGGTCGGGTTTTGGCGAATAGCACGGTCAATTTGAGTTTCCAAGCGTCCCGCTTTGGCGTCGTGGATATCCCGCCAAAAACGGACGCCTTTTTCGGTTAGCCAAGAATCAAGAAGATTTACAAATTCACTATCTGTGTGGGAGTAAGAAATAAATAACGGAGAAATTTGGAGGGCTTGCGTGGCTCGGAGATCAAAAACTCGGTATTGAATTTTCACGATTTCATCGTTAGAGAGATTAGGGTTATGCAGTTTAGCAGATTCGACTTCCCAATCGGGAAGACCACAACCACGAAGAAACGCATCAGGGATTTGACCTTTTGAAAGTTGAAGAGTATCAAAGCCAAGTGATGATGGTAAGCGAAACGATACTTTCTCGAGACCAATACTTTTACTAAGATCTATTCTTGTAAAAATATTTCTTCCTGTTTCCGCTTTTGTAAAGTTGACCTCACTGAGATCAGCCATTTGGAAATTGGCGCCTAGCAGGTTAGCATTTATTAGATTGGCTCCCCTAAGATAAGCCATCGAAAGATTGGTATCTATTAGCTCAGCACCAATAAAATCTGAATCACCAAGATCAGATTCTCTCAAATTGGCTCCATTGAGGTTGGCGCCTCTGAGATCAGATCTATTAATATTGGCTTCACTAAGGTCGGCACCTTTTAGATTAGTGTATACAAGACTAGTCTGGCTAAGGTCAATTTTTACGGGATTACTTCTCCTCCACTCATTCCAGGTTTCAGGACCCTGCAACAACATTTCGACTTGTTCTTTATCTGCCATAGTCAAATTCCTGTTTTGCCCATGAACTTTCAATCTGAATTAAGAATACAGGAGAATGGATGGAAAAGCAAGTGCAACTTTACCCCATTACCCTGCGTATGTCTTCACAGAACAACAAAGGAGACAAAAATGAACAACAAACTTCTCACCCGCAGTACCAAAGACCGCATGATCGCAGGCGTGTGCGCGGGGCTGGCCGAATACATGGGCATGGACCCCACCGTCATCCGCCTCATCTTCGTCCTGCTCTTCTTCGTCACAGGCCCTGGCGTTTTTCTAGCCTACTTCATCATGGCGCTGATCGTGCCGAACGAATCCACCGCACAGGTATAAAACGAAGACGGCCTTGCGGCCGTCTTCGTTTACAAGTGTAATGTGTATATCACCAAATCGTCGCCCACTTTGTAGAAGTCACGGATGACCGCCTCTTTTTCGTAACCGACTCCCTCGTAGAACGCGCGCGTGGACGCGTACTCCTCCAGGCCAGAGGTCTCGATGACGATCAAACGTCCGCCTCTTTTCTGGACGTCGGACTCGGTCGCTCGCATCAGGGCCTTCCCTGCCCCCAGCCTGCGCGCGGACGGGTCCACCGCGATCCAGTATAGGTCGTACGTCCCTCGCGTCAGCCCGCGCTCGCCGAAGCAGGTGAACCCGATTACCCGTCCCGCGTGATGCGCCACAAGGAAGTTGTACCCGCCGTCATCCCACAACTCGCGGACGGTGTCCTTCTCCTCATCCGTGAAAATGTCAATCTTCGCAGTGACCGCCAGGATGCCCTGGCGGTCTTCTGATTTCGCTGGTTCAACAATCATTTCCAACCTTCACGATGCAGGGCAAGGTTGAGGATGCGGTCCACCATTTTGTCGTAGGGATAGCCCGCTTTTTGCGCGCTGTTGGCAAACCCCGCGTCAGGAGAGAGGTCGGGGATCTCGTTGATGTCAATCACGTACGGGACGCCATCGCGATACCGCATGTCCACGCGGCCAAAGTCGCGCAGGCCCATGGCGCGGAAGGCGTTGACAGCCGTCGTCTTGATGGCTTTCTCTTCGTTGCGGTTGATATCCGCAGGGCAGATGACGCGAAACTCGTTGTACGTGAACGAATCCTCGATCCATTTCGACTCATAGGTGAGGAGCGATTTAAGCGGATCGTTGATGGCGGAGAAATCATGCTCTGTGATGGGCATTACTTCCATCGTGCCGTTGCCCCACATCGAGGCGGAGAACTCACGTCCCGTGATGTATTCCTCCACGAGGGCGGGTTGGGAGTATTCGGTCACGACGTAGTCCACGCGCTGGAACATGTCGCTTGGATTCGTCACCACGGATTTCTCGTCAATGCCTATGCTGGCATCCTCGTGGACGGGCTTGACGATGGCGGGGAACGGCAGGGAGATTGTGCCTTTTGGTTTTGAGAATATCTGGTACGCGGGAGTCGGCACGCCCTGCTTGACGAGGCGTTGTTTGGCGCGCGCCTTGTCGGTACAAAGGCGGACGGCCTCGGCGCGCGAGCCTGTGTGCTTGAAGCCGAGTTCTCTCAACAGTTTTGGAATGAGGGATGCGCTGAAATTGTCTCCTGCAAAACCGTCACAAATGCTGAACACAAACGTATTGCGCGGCGAGAATTGGCCGAGGTCGCGCGCAAATGAATCGAGGTCGTTCTTGACTGGAACCATCACAGTCGGGTAACCGAGACGTTGAAGCGCCTCGTAAATGGATTGGGCTGTTTTTGTCGTGTACTGTAAAGCGATCAGGTCCTGCGATTCGCCTCTTGCAATCTCTTCTTCCTGATTGTAGACCAATGCGATTAATGAATCGTCCATGTCCATAGTGTTCATTTAAAACTTTCCTTTCGTCAAACAAATTACGATTCAATTTATACTACATTCTGATGATGGCGCAAGGTTTCAGATCATCTATTTTGTATCAGAAATAAAACTTTAAGGTTGGGAATTTAAATGATTCACGCGCTCGATTCGACGAGCGCGCGATAAAAACAATCAATTGTTACAGCCAAATGACGACGGGCAAACACGAATCTTAAAATTTAAGGTTGAGCAGAGACTTTCTTCACTGTCTGACCATCGGCAGTATCGATCACCGCCCAGCCGCGTGACGCGATCTCATCACGGATGCGGTCCGACGCGACCCAATTCTTCGCGGCGCGCGCTTGTCCACGCGCTTCGAGCAGGGATAGCACCTCCGCATCGGGAGATTCATCCTCGACGTGCGCCGCGTGACGGATCAACTCCAGCGCGGCAGGCGAGATTCCATCTTCGAGTGCGGGTAACTTGAAATCTCCCAATTCATTCAATGGAAAGATTTTTCCTGCCGCGTAGATTTCAGGATCGCACTCGCGCACCAGCGAGACCGAACTCACCCCGCTGACAGTGCATTCGCTTTTCTCGAAATTCAATATCAAGCCTGTATGCTCGTCCAGGCCGACAATCGTGTGATCGGACGGGAGCATGTCGCACCATTGCGCGAACCGTTCCATGCCGATGAAACAGCGGCTGGTATCCAAATCATCGCCGCCATCGGTATTGTTCCAGTGCGGGATGAAGGAAAGCGACACACCAAAGTCGGCAAAAACATTCAGGCCAGGCAGGGAGTGGACATCCTGTCCGACTTTGTAGATTTCATAGACAGGAAGAACCCACGCGCCGACAGAAATCGTCGCGGCGGAGGCAAAGACCAGCGTCGCGCCCATGCGATGGCGGGCGCGGATCAAATCCCAGGCGAGGGTGTCTTTCAATTGGCGAACAAGATAAGTGGGACTGCCTGGCCCCATGAAGATGAGATTAGCATCGAGAAGCGGTTTTAAGATTTCGGGATCGTCGGGGCTGAAAGCGGAATTGCGTTTGCGCGCGGGGACCACGTCCACGCGGGGGGAGTAGTTTTGGAGACGCGTCTTGAGGAAGTCCGCAACGCGTCCCGCGACGGAGGCGGAGTTTAACTCGAAGCCAGCGGGCGTTTCGAGTACGGCGACCCGCGGCGGGTCAGGAAGGAGGCGGGTAAGAGTCTCGAAGATGCGGCCGCCTGCAAGAGAGGTCTCGCCTGAGCCGAGGAAGGCAATTTGTCCGAGGGGCATGTTGGTCACCAGTCATCATTAAAGTTTGCGGTGGTCAGTTATCAATTGGATGAGGCGTTGAGTTCGTCTATTACGCTGAGGAGGGTTTCGGTTTCGGGGATGTCGGACATCGAGGCGCCGTAGTGTGCGAAGCGGATGCGGCCGTTTTTGTCCACGATGCACATCAGCGGCATTCGTCCGAGTTTGAAGAGATTGACCTGCTGGCGATAGAGAACCGCGACGCGGTGTTCGGGATCGGGGATACCGATGAACGGGATGGTTTCATTGCGCCAGTATTGTTGAAAGGCGGTGTCGGTGTTCGGGCCAACAGCGAGAATGGCAGCGCCGCGACCCGTAAATTTTTCATGATCGTCGCGCAGGCGCGCCAACGACGCGCGGCAATACGGTCACATGAAGCCGCGCAGAAAGTAGAGAGCCACGGGTCGGCCGCGGAAATCGGAGAGGCAGATGCGGCGGCCGTGGAGGTCGTCGGTTTCAAAATCGGGGGCGAGTTCGCCGGGGGTGAGGAGGTTGCTCATTGGGATTCCAGTGTGATTAGAGACGCTCGAAAAACAATCGCTACTCGACCACCGACTCTAAAAACTGAATTATTTCCTGCATGAACACGTCGGGGCATTCCTCCTGCGGGACGTGTCCGCAGTTGGGGAGCAGGACGAGTTGCGCGCCGGGGATTTCGGGCGCGATGGCTTCAAAATACCATGGGCGGATGATGAGGTCGTCTTCGCCGCCGATTATAAACGTCGGCGTTTTCAGATTCGGCAAGAGCGGACGAAGTTCGGAATGCGCGGGTGCGAAAGTGAGTTCGTAGAGGCCGCGGTCCCAGTTGTTCGCTTGAAGCGGCTTGTGATAGCCTTCGAAAATTTCATCGGTGACTTTCGATGGGTCCGACCAGGCGCGCAGGATGGTTTCGTCGCCGCTGACGGCAATATCGCGGACGAGGAGCGGTCCGATGTGACGCGCCTGTGGCGTGCGCATGAGCGGGAGCACCCAATCGGGGAATTGGGGTCCGCGTCCGCCACCGAGGCCAGGGTCCACCAACACGAGCGCGTCCATACGTTCGGGATAGCGGAGCGCGAATGCGACAGACACCGCACCCCCCGCCGAGTTGCCGACAAGAACCGCTTTTTCGATTCCGAGCGCGTCCATCAATCCGCGCAGGAGTTCGATGTTGGCATCCATGCTGTAGGGATTTGTCTTCCATGTTTCGGGCATGGGACGTTCGGTGAGGCCAAAAGCGGGACGGTCATAGGCAATGACGCGGCCGCGCGCCGCAAAATCATCCATTACTTCGCGCCACGAGAAAGCACTGGCGCCGAATCCGTGCAGGAGGATGAAGGTCGTCTCGCCGTTTCCCTGTTCCTTGTAATGGATGGTCACATCGTTCACTTCGATGAACTTGCTATCTGGGTCAGCAAGTTCTGATTCGGTTACTGTCTCTTCGAGAGGCGGAACTGGGACGAGGAAAGGGCCAACGCAGGCGATGACGGCCAGAACAACAAAGGAGATGAGGAGAGTTTTTTTCCAGCGTTTCATGCGGCTATGGACGCTCCAACAACCTGCGAACTTTCGTCCAAATTTCGTCGAACATTTTCACGGTGAGTTTGCCCGTCAACGTGTTTTGCTGGCTGGGATGGTAAGAGCAAAGTAACCAGTGATCCCCCATCGGGGACTTCGCAGTTATCAGTGAGTAAGTCGCGCCGTGGGCGAATTTGACAGTGGACGGTTGACCGCGGACAGTGGCAGAATAAATACGAACGACTCTCTCAAATGCCACCCGACCGAGGGCGACAATGATTTTCGGCTGAATGATTTCAATTTCGCGTTCGAGATAGGGCTGACAGTTGTTCAATTCTTCGCGGGACGGTTTGTTGTCGGGCGGAGCGCAACGTCCCGAGGCGGTGATGTACATATCGTGGAGAATCAACCCGTCGCCTCGCGCGGACGAGTGGGGCTGGTTCGCGAACCCCGCGCGGTGGAGGGCGGGATAGAGAAAGTCGCCCGAGGCGTCTCCCGTGAACTGGCGTCCCGTGCGGTTCGATCCGTGCGCGCCTGGGGCCAGTCCCACCACGAGGACGCGGGCGTTCGGGTCGCCAAACCCAGGGACGGGTTTGCCCCAGTATTCCTGGTCGCGGTAGGCTTTGCGTTTTTCGCGCGCCACTTGTTCGCGCCACGCGACGAGGCGGGGACAGAGGCGGCAGGAGATGATCTCTTCGTTGAGTTTCTCGAGATGAGATTGCATAACCCTATGTTAGCACGTTAGCAAGTTTACAGGTTGGAAGGTTAAACTTGAAAACTTTCAAACCTTCAAACTATGAACATGGCATCGCCAAATGAATAGAAACGATATCCTTCGTGGATGGCTGTTTCGTAGGTTTCCAATATTTTCTCGCGGCCCGCGAACGCGCTGACCAACATGATCAGCGTGGACTTGGGCAGGTGGAAGTTGGTAATCATCGCGTCCACGAGATTGAATTGGTAGCCAGGGAGGATATAAATTGAAGTGGGGCCAGCGAAAGGAGTAATTGGTAATTGGTAATTGGCGGCGGTTTCGAGGGTTCGCACGGAGGTTGTGCCGACCGCGATGACGCGTCCGCCAGATTGTTTGGTTTGGTTGATGGCATCGGCGGTCTCTTGGGGCAGTTCACACCACTCGGTGTGGATTTTGTGTTTGGCGGGATTCTCCTCGGTCACGGGGGCGAAGGTGTCGAGGCCGACATGTAAAGTGACGTAGGCAATTCTCACGCCCTTACCCTGTAACTCGTCGAGCAGGCGCGGCGTAAAGTGGAGTCCCGCGGTTGGCGCGGCGGCGGAACCTGAGTCGCGCGCGTAGACAGTTTGATAGCGCTCGGGGTCGGCCAGTTTTTCGTGGATGTACGGCGGCAGGGGGACGTGTCCCACTTTGGGGAAATACGGTTCGATGGGTTCAGAGAAAAGGAGCAGGCGTTCGGCGCCGTCCAGAAATTCGAGAATTGTCGCTTCGGGACCATCGTCCACGCGCAGCTTACTGCCAACGCGCAAACCTTTTCCGCCCACGAGCGCCTCCCAGCGCAACAGGTCGCGGCGACGGACGAGGAGCAGTTCGACGCGTCCGCCTGTTTCCTTGCGGGCAAAGATGCGGGCGGGGATGACGCGCGTGCGGTTGAGGACGAGGAGATCGTTCGGACGGAGATACTCCCCCAGCTCGCGAAAAGTTCGGTGTTCCAGTTCTCCAGTGTCACGGTGCAACACCAGCAAACGCGACGAATCGCGCGGCTCAAGCGGAGTCTGCGCGATGGAGGATTGGGGGAGGTGATAGTTGAAATCGGAAGTGTTCATTGTTGCCAAAGGCAAGATTTACTCGACTGGTCCAAATTCAATATTAAGTTCAAGAAGTTTTTTGGCAATTAACTCATTGAGTATTTTCATCATAAAGGAAATCAATCGAATTACCTCGCTCACTTGCTTCTCGCGCAGAATTCCACCATGAACAAATTTACTTCGCAAGTCGTGAATTCGTTTTACAGTCTTATCTACTTCCCATCCCTTTACACATTCAAGCTGTTGAATTTCCTCGATTATTTTTTCATTCTTTGTTTTACTTTTCATCTTTCCTAACAATTCCACAACCTTTGAGTGCTTAGATCCAAGAAAACTTAGCGCTTTTGAAATTTCATCCTTCTCATCAGCAGAAAATAGAAAATCCTGTTCGTCTTCTTTGCCCCATAAGGCCTCTATTGATGACCAAAGTGTTACCAATTTACTTTCTAAACTACTATCAAGAACAGATCGATGACGGACTTGTAATAATTCAGTCAGTGAAAAGCTCCTATCAGCCCCCCCACTTTCGGACTCAACTCTTAAAATAATATCTTCTACTTGCTTGAAATCAAAATCAAGAATATCTTGTCGTATTTCTGGACCAAGCATACCTCCAATTAATTTACTTTCAAAAAATTGCCATTTACGCGCTGGCTTTTGTCGAAACCCTAGATATCCAAAACTATATTTATCAAGCAGGAATGACAGCAGATCAAGCGCTATGTCGAGACTTTCTATAGTCTTCAAAGAAAACGGAAGTTCTTGATTAGTAACTACAAGATCATGATTTGACGGAGAAAACCTATATTGGAGTATTGAAAACTCCCTATTAAAAAAACCGCCCTCGAGAAGTGGTGAATCGAGTCCAGTAGTGACTTCAATAGGCATATTCCACGATTTAGAATGTGGTGAATTTAATGCATCGTAAGTAGTTTCAAAAACCTGGTATTCGACCCTTTTTGTTGTCCACATCCAAAACACAAATGATTGTAGAGACACAATCCAAGCAATATCCTGTTCTTGCCACCAATGAAGCAAATCGTCATTGTTAATTTCTTTCGGACATATTTTCAAAGCAGTTTCCACATTGTCGGCATTAAATGCATCATGCTGGTGAAAGTCTTTCAAATGATTTTGCAGCAACTGATAAAGAGAAATCATCTGGGGTTTCCTATTTTTCAAGCGAACGCAAAATTATATTGATTACAACCGTCAACACCACCGAGACCAAAATCGAACTCACCAGCGGGAAATAGAAAACGCCATTCTCGCCCTCAATGCGAATATCTCCAGGCAACCGTCCCAGCGGGAGGCCGAGTTTGACGGAAAGATAAATTCCACCACCCACCAAAAACAGGATGATTCCGCCGAGCATGAGGGTGCGGCCAATGGATTCCATCGTTGCCTCGTAGGGGCAACGTCTCGTCGCCCTAGGCGGGGAGACCCCGCCCCTACAACAACCTCGGCTGACCCTCTTCCCGCCACTCGAATCCCAAATGCTCATACGCGGACTTGGTGGCGACGCGTCCCTGCGGGGTGCGGTCGAGGAAACCGAGTTGCAGGAGGTACGGTTCCACCACGTCCATGATCGTGTCCTGTTCCTCGCTGATGGAAGCGGCAATCGTGTTCAGTCCCACGGGGCCGCCGTTGTATTTTTCGATGATGGTCTTCAGGACGCGGCGGTCCACATCATCGAGACCGAGCGGGTCAACAGCCAGCAGGTCCAGAGCCTCACGCGCAATCTGGCGGGTGACGTTCCCGTCCGCGCGCACCTGTGCAAAGTCACGCACGCGTCTCAGCAGACGGAGCGCGACGCGCGGCGTTCCGCGGGCGCGACGCGCGATCTCTTCGATGCCACTTTCTTCGACGGGGACTTTCAGCATCCCTGCCGCGCGCTTGACGATGGCCTGCATCGCGTCTATGTCGTAATAGTCCAGCCGATAGACCGCGCCGAAGCGCGCCCGCAACGGAGCGGTGACCAGCGCCAGCCGCGTCGTCGCGCCGACGACGGTAAAGTGCGGCAATTTCAGACGGATGGAACGCGCCGACGGGCCCTTGCCAATGACGATGTCGAGCGCAAAATCTTCCATGGCGGGATACAAAACCTCCTCGACGGCGCGGCCGAGGCGGTGGACTTCGTCTATGAATAACACGTCCCCCGCCCGAAGGTTGGTGAGAATCGCCGCCAGGTCGCCCGCGCGCTCGATGACGGGTCCCGCCGTCACCTTCACGTTGACACCCATCTCGTTCGCGACCACGTGCGCGAGGGTCGTCTTGCCGAGTCCAGGAGGTCCGTAAAAAAGAACGTGGTCGAGTGCCTCGCCGCGTTTCTTTGCCGCCGAAATTAGAATGGACAGGTTCTCTTTCACTTGGTCCTGACCGATGAGGTCGGTCAATTTTTGCGGACGGAGGGCGTTGTCCACGCGGTCGTCGGGTTTGGCTTCGGGGTCGAGGGGACGGGGTTTTGGCATGGCGTGATTATAACTTTGATTCAAAAACCAGGTTTCTGCGAGAAACCTGGTTTTTGCACCGATCACTCCATCGCCTCGAACGTGATCTCCACCGTCATACCCCACAACACGCGCGGATCGATCTCATCTACTTTGATTTTCACGCGGTACAAAATATCGCCGCCAGATAACGTAAACGCCTGCGCGATGGACTCGACCACGCCAGTCATGTTCGCATCCGACAGCGCATCGGGCAGGATGGAGACTTTCCGTCCCACCGCGATCTTGACCACTTCGAGTTCGGTCAGGTCGCTGGTTTCCACGTACCACGCGCTGGTATCCGCGATCTTGACCGCCCAAATTTCGGGCCCTGCCTGTTCGCCGACCGCCACGTTGACATCCATCACAATGCCGTCGAACGGCGCGGTGACTGCGAACGCGGCAACGCCCGCGCTGGCCGCGTCGAGACGCGCTTGCACCAACGCCAGTTGATCCGCATCGGGACCTTCTTTCAGGCGATCGTATACGCGCTGGGCTTCCTCATAAAGGGCCTTTTTCAATTCCATGTCGGATTTGGCATCTTCGAGCGTGTCTTCGTCAACATTTTCCACTGTCACCGTTTCTATCGTTGGGACACGTTGGCCACGGATGGTGGTGTACGAGATTTTCTGGTACTCGTAATCGCCATCGGTCATGTCGTCATACAAGTCCTTAGCGTCTTCATAGACCGTCTCCGCATCCCGCAGGACAATCCATGCTTTGGCGCGTGCGATGTCTGCAGACTCGCGCAGACTCTTCAACGCCTGTTGCGCACTGACCAGTTCTGCTTGCGCGCCTGCGTACGTCGCGTCATTTGGACCGCCGAGGCGGGCGAGCACATCCCCAGCCTCTACCTTGTCCCCAATCTTGACCGCGACCTCCGTCACCGTGCCGCGCGCCTGGAACGACAGCACCGCGTCCTGCGCAGGGACGATGTGTCCCTCCGCGATGACCGCGTTGGCGGGCGCGGGCGTTGATTGAACAACAGGCGTCTCGGTCGCGGGAGTCCCGCCGCAGGCCGCGAGGGCGAACGCGAAAACTAAAAACAAAATGGTTGTTTTTTTCATGGGTTACCTCTCCAGATTTTTAGCCAAAAGCCAATGGCTAACAGCCAATAACTATTCATACGCCAACACTTCGCGAATTGTCATTGTCGCCGCGTTGCGCGCCGGGACGATGGATGCCACCGCCGAAAGCGCCAGCACCAACCCCAGCCAGATGGCGTAGCCCATCCACGTGAAATGGACCTCGATCGGCGTCTCGAAGACCGCCATACTGACGATCGTCGAAAGCATGTAAGTGAACGGGATGGACAGGATGATCGCCAGCCCGAACGAGATCATCCCGATCACTACACCCTCGGCGATGACCGTCCGCATCACCGCGCGGTCGTCCGCGCCGATGGCGCGCGTGATGCCAATCTCGCGCGTCCGCTCCAGCACGTTCATGCCCATCGTACCCGTCAGACCCATCGAGCCGACGATGGCTGTCAACGCCGCCATGATGAGCAGGAAGGTGACAAGGATATCCAGACTCTCCACCGCGATGTCGAGCGAGGCGCTCCCCGCTTCGGCATTGTGCAGTTTATAGCCACGTTCGCGCAGGAACGCGTCCAATTCCTCCGCCTTCATGTCCTGATACGAACGCGTGTGTCGGTCTGTGACGATGCGGAACATGTAGGCTTGGTTGGCAAGATTCGTCGTCTGCGAAATGTATTCATAGGGCGCGTAGGCCAGCATCCCTTCGCGATCCACAAATTTGAAAATCCCGACAACCTCCCAGGTCTCTTCCTTACCCAACACATTCACTTTCACAAAGTCGCCAGGCGCCAAATTAGGATAATACTTGTAAGCGGCCTCGCTGATCGCGAACTTACGCACATCGTCTGGCTGAATCCAGCGTCCCTTCACCAAAATTGGCACGATCAATTCGCTCTCCGCGGGCGGCGCAAAAATGTTAAGGTTTTCGAGCGCGTTGCCTTCGGGGTCGAGCAACTCGCCGCTCACAAACTGCCAGCCCTCCACACGCACCACGCCCGGCACCTGCATCACTGCCTGCTCCATTTCGTGCAGGCGATACGGAACCTCGAAATCGAGCGAGACATCCGCGACGAAGTAATGGCTGATCGCGCCGATGTAATCGTGCAGGGTCACGCGCACGTTGAAGACCGCGATAAAGATCGCGCCGCCCATCGTCAGCGTGAAAAGAGTCAACAGGAGACGACTGCGCCGCCTGAACGTGTTACGAAGCGAGATGACGAACGGGCGCGGGATGTGGATTCCGCGCTTCGCCAGCAGAATCGTGAAGCGGGTCTGGATCCACTCCCAGCGAGAGACGCCCCGCTTCTTCCCTGACCCCTGGCGGCTCATTTCATCGCGGGCCGCCTCCCCGCTGATGGCCTCCACCACCGTCACGCGCGCGCCGCCAATGACGGGGGCAAGTCCAGCGATCAGAGGGACGAGGAGACCGACCAAAATCTGGATGATAAGCGCCAGGGGGATGATGCGATAGCCCAACACATTGAAGTTCAATTCGCTGGCAACGAAGACAGCCAGTCCGTACGCACCCTGTCCGCCAAGTGGAACGGCGATCGCCAGCGCGAGTATGCCAAAGGACATGATCAGCACGAGGTACATTGCCAGCACCTGACGACTTCGCCCGCCGATGAGTTTGATCACGCCAATGTGACGCGTGTGCTGTTGGAGCAATGCGGACAGTGTGTTCGCAATAAGCGAACTCGAAAGGAAAACGATCAGGATGCCAAGCGCGAGCAGAATGCCGAGGATGGCATTGACGGTCGTCGCGAGCGGATGCAGGTGCGTCTCGGCAAAGCGCGAGCGGATGACGTACGCGCCGCCCTTTTCCAGGTCGGTCTTGAGTTCCGCGCCAAGCGCGCGGACGTACTCAATGTCATCCCCATTCTCAGAGACGGTTGCATAGACGCGGTTGTAGGTGGGCGACTCCTGCAAAAATTGGAGCGTGTTCTGGTCAATGTACGCGTAGGGCGAGGCAAGGAAGTCTCCCGCGCCCATGGCCGTATCCTGCACCACGCCGACCACCGGCATGGTCTTGATGGAACCATCGGGCAATTGGAATTCGAGCACATCCCCAACATCCGCATGAACGCGATTGAGGGCGTCTCGCTCGAGCACGACCTCGCGCTTGCCCGGGATGGCTTTCCCTTCGATGGGCATCAACAGATTAACCTGGTTGTCTTCAAAGTCATCGAAGGCCGCCAGTTCCAATACCGTCCATTTGGTTGAGCCCTGCACGCGCGCACGGATGCTGAACACGCGACGGCCCTCCGCCTCTTCGATACCGTGATAGTTCTGCACGGACTCGAGGGTGGCGTCGTCAAAGTCCACCATGCGCAATTCTATATTGGCTGGGACATTGGCCGCGTAACTTTCGCTCATATCATTGGCAATGATGACAAACGCGCCCGCGATCACGCCAATGGAAAAAACGCCCACCGCAATGGAAAACACCACCAGCAGTGTGCGGGCTTTGTTATCGAATAAATCGTGGATGACTTTACGCCATCGTGGTCTGATAGTCATTGGTCAAGTGGTCGTTGGTCGAAACGGTCGGATGGTCGAAATGGTCAGTCAGTTGGGTGGTTTGATGATCGAGATCAGGATTCCAAATTTTGTTTCAATCTTGCCTCGACGATCTTGCCGAGCGCTTCAGCGGTGATGGGCGATTCTTTGACGATACGCAAAAAGTCTTCGCCGTTCACCACGAGTGTCTCTACAGGAGATCCGTCACCGGCGCGGACGCAGGCGATGGCTTCGCCGCCGCGCAGGAGTTCGATCTCGCCGAAGAAGTCGTTTTCGTTCAGGCGCGCCAGCACCTTGCCACCGTTGCCGTTTTTCTTCATCACATTCACAGAACCGCGGACGATGAGATGAAGATCCTTCACACCCTGTCCGCATTTCAGGATCACCTCGCCCGGCTGGAATGTTTTGCGCGTCGCCTTCTTTGTGATCTCCAGCATGTGGCGGTGACGAAGGAGCGGCAACGAGCGCGAGACCGTCTCGTTGATCAACTCTCCATCCGAGATGATGATGTTGCGATGAGTGCGTGAGGTCAGTGACGGGTCGTGTGTGACCATCACGATGGTCTTGCCCCGCTCCACAAGATGCTCGAACACTTCGATGATCTTATCCGCGGACTTGGAGTCGAGGTTGCCCGTCGGCTCGTCCGCGACGAGCAGAGGCGGGTCGCAGGCCATGGCACGAGCAATCGCCGCCGCCTGTTGCTGTCCCGTGGAGACGGCCGCGGGGAGTTTGCTGGCCTCTTTTTCCAGCCCAACCAGATTCAACAACTCTTTGGCGCGTCCCGGGCGCTCATCGAAATCGTACATGTCCGCGTAGTCCATCGGGAGCATGACGTTTTCGAGCAGGGTGAGCATGGGGAGCAATTGGAAGAATTGGAAGACGATGCCCAGATTTTTCCCGCGCCAGCGTGACCGCTGACTCTCGCCCATGTTGTGATAAATGTCCACGCCGCCAACGATCATCTGTCCCGCGGTGGGATGGTCAATGCCTGTGATCATATTCAACAGCGTGGATTTACCGCTTCCCGACTTGCCGACGATGGAGACGAATTGTCCGCGCTCGATGGTCAAGTCAATGCCTTTGAGCACTTCGAACTCACCAGCCGCGTTCTTATACGTTTTGACGATCTCGTGCGTCTCGATCATGTAAGACACACCCGCACCTTCGGCAGGACTGACGCTCGCAATTGGCGCTACCGACAAAATTTCTCTCATGCCGCCCCCTCCCCATTCGGCACGATCTCGCCATCGGCCAGCGTCAGGTGACGCGAGAAACGTGGCGCAAGCGAGTTATCGTGCGTGACCATGATGATAGTTTTGCCCTTATCGGCCACGAGATGCTCGAACACTTCGAAGATGTGGTCGGCGGTGAGCGAGTCGAGACTGCCCGTCGGTTCGTCCGCCACCAAAATGGGCGGGTCGTTGATCAGTGCGCGGGCAATGGCGACGCGTTGCTGTTGTCCGCCAGAGATTTGGGTGGGATACTTGTCCGCGTGCTCCTCGATCTCCACGAGGCGGAGCAACCCCATGGCGCGCTCGCGGCTCTCGCGCGGCTTGTAGAGTCCGCATAGATCCATGGGTAAGATGATGTTTTCGACCAGCGTCAACATCGGGAGAAGTTGGAAGGACTGGTAGATGACGCCCATCGTCCGCCCGCGCCAGAGGGCCAGGTCCGATTCAGATAAACGGTGGACCGCCACCCCGTCGGAGCCGATGCGGACGGTCACATCGCCCGAAGTCAGGTGATCCACGCCATTGACCATGTTCAGCAGAGTGGACTTCCCCGCGCCCGACTTGCCCACGATCCCCAAAAATTCGCCCGCGTCCACGGAAATGGAAACTCCCCGAAGGGCAGGGAATTCCCCCGCCTCGGTGGAGTAAATTTTGACGACATCACGAAGTTCGATAATGGGTTCCATAATCAGACACAAGAAAAGCGGCCTGCAGGCCGCCGGTTGGTGAAACGTCGGTCGAGTAGAAACAGACCAGTCAGTCGGTTTTATACTCACGAAAGATTGCACTGTCAAGGTGAAAGAGATTACAACAAGTTAAGAAAAAAAGTAGAATAGCCCCATGCCAAAACTCGCCCACCTCAAATTCAACGACCTCGCGCCCGATATTCCCGTGCTGGATGCGGACGGCAAAGTCATGCAACTCTCCGCGCTCTGGAAAAAGCAGACGCTCGTGCTGGCGTTCACGCGCCACTTCGGCTGTCCGCAATGCAAGGAGATGATGGACGAACTGCACCACGTCCGCCCCGAACTGGAAGTGCGCGGGCTGACCCTCGCCATCGTCACGCAGGGGACGCCCGAACAGGTCAAACGCTTCTGCGCGGACCGTGCGCCGGGCGCGACCTGTCTGGCCGACCCGGACCGCAAAGCGTATACCGCTTATGGGCTGGGACGCGGCTCCGCCTTCCAGACACTGATCTCCCCCAACATTTGGAAGTCGAACAAGCGCCTGAAAGAGACAAAAGGTTTCTCTCCCGAGCCCGCTCCCGCCGGACAGGATACATTCATCATGTCGGGGACGTTCATCATCGGGACGGATGGCCGCGTCCGCCTGCCCTACTATTATGAAGATATCGCCGATCATCCGCCCGTGGAACTGTTGCTGAAAGGCGTCATGGGCATGGATTGGTCGAAGCCGATCGAGGGAAGCATTCAACCTGAGGGATGGGAATAAATGAAAAACTTCTTTCTCTCCGTCTATCTTGCCATCAAAGAGATCGCCCGCAACCGCGGACGGTTCTTGCTCGTCAGCTTGGTCATTGCATTGATCACCCTGCTGGTTCTGTTCATCGCCGCACTCGGGGAGGGACTGGGCAACTCGAACAAGCAATATCTCGCCAACCTGGACGCCGACATGCTGGTGTTCCTCGAAAAGGCGGATTTCGTAATCCCATCCAGCCGCGTGGACAAGGGACTGGCGCGTACCCTGCGCCGCGTGGACGGGGTGGAGAGCGCGGGCATCATCGCCGCATCCGGCACGGCCATCCTCCTGCCGAACGATGAAGTGCTGAAAGTCTCCATCCTCGGCGTGGAACCCGGTACGCCCGGCGCACCCGCCGTCATCGAAGGCGAAGATCTGCAAAGCGAACTCGCCGCTGAAGTTTTGATCGACCGCAACGTGGCGCTCCGCACCGATATCAAAGTCGGCGACCGAATCACCATCCGCTCCACGCAAGGGACGGAGGATGAGTTTTATGAGTTAAAGGTCGTCGGCATGACGGACGGCAACCTCTACCAGTTCGCGCCGTCCATCTTCGTCACCTTCTCCAACTGGGACAAGATGCGCACTAAATCCGACACCGAACTCGGACGCCAAAGCACCACAGTCAACGTGATCGCGGTCAAAGTGGCGGATTCTGCCAATTTTGATTCAGTGGAAGCGAACATTCTAGCGCGCGTGAACAATGTGGAGGTCGCGGATATCCCGACCACCATTGCCAACGTCCCTGGCTACTCCGCCCAGCAAAGCACGGTCAACACACAGGCGGTCTTCACCCTGCTGATCGGCATTCTCGTCATCGGCGGGTTCTTCCAGATTCAAGTGTTGCAAAAAGTCCCGCAGATCGGCGTGATGAAAGCCATCGGCGCGTCGAATGGCGTGGTCGGGCTGGCGTCGGTCATCCAGATCATGGTAGTCACCGCCTTCGGCGTCGCGATCGGAGGCGGGCTGGCGTACGTCTTCTCGCTGACGTTCCCGCCCACGGTGCCGATCATTTTTAATGGGACGAACTCGCTCATCGCGGTCATTGCGCTGTTGCTCATCGGTCCGCTCGGTGGGATGGTGTCCATCATCTACGCCGTGCGCATCGAGCCATTGAAGGCATTAAGGTTATCGTAAAGAATCTTTGCCGCGAATTTCACGAATTTTCGCGAATGATTAATAAAATTCGCGCTCATTCGCGGCGGGTGAATTGAGAATCAATATGAACAATGTAGCGCTCGAAGTCAAAGATGTTGTCAAATCCTTCATGGTGGATGGCGCGCCCATCTATGCCGTGGACAAGGTTTCCTTTCAAGTAAAGAACGGCGAGTTCGTGGCACTCGTCGGGCCGAGTGGCTCGGGCAAGACCACCATGCTATCCATGCTGGCCGCGCTGCTCTCCCCCACCGAGGGACAGATCCTTATCGGCGGACAGGACTTGTCGAAGATGAACGAACGTCAGCGTGTCGTGCTGCGCCGCGAGCGGATCGGTTTCACTTTCCAGTCCAATAACCTGATTCCCTTCCTGTCGGCGCAGGAGAACGTGGAATTGATGCTGCGCCTGAACGGGAAACTCAAACACGGAGAACGCATCCGCGCCGCGGAACTACTCTCCCGCCTCGGACTCGGCGACAGGTTGACCAACCTCCCCGCGCAGATGTCGGGCGGACAGCAACAACGCGTCGCCATCGCCCGCGCCCTGATCCACAACCCGACCCTCGTCCTCGCCGACGAACCGACCGCCAGCCTCGACACCGAGCGCGCCTTCCAGGTCGTCCAAACCTTCGCGGCGCTCATCCACGAGAACAACCGCGCGGGCATCATGGTCACGCACGACCTGCGCATGTGCCAATACGTGGACCGCGTCATCCAAATGCAGGACGGCAAGTTGGTGAAGGTGTACGAAGACAAAAAAGACATCATGGCACTAGCCAAAGGTGAGTAAAACGAACTTCCGAAGTCAAACAGGCTTCGGAAGTTTTTTCTTGTCAGAAACATCATTCGCCTGTATCCTTGAGATATGAATACACTCACCTTTCCGAAAAATTTCATCTGGGGAGTCGCCACATCGTCGTATCAGATCGAGGGGGCGTGGAATGAGGATGGGCGCGGGGTTTCGATCTGGGACACGTTCAGCCATACGCCAGGCAAGGTGGTCAACAACGAGAATGCGGATGTAGCCGCGGATCACTATCATCGCTGGAAAGAAGATATCGCCTTGATGTCCGAGTTGGGCGTCAAGGCGTATCGCTTCTCCACAGCATGGCCGCGCATTGTGCCCGACGGCACAGGCAAGGTCAACAAAAAGGGACTGGACTTCTACGACCGCATCGTGGATGAATTGCTCAAGCGAAAGATCGAGCCGTATGTTTGCCTCTTCCACTGGGATTTGCCACAGGTGCTGCAAGACAAGGGCGGATGGCCAAACCGCGAGATCACGAATCATTTCGCCGAATACACCCGTGTCGTCGCGGGACGGCTGGGCGACCGCGTCACCACCTGGTTTACCCACAACGAGCCGTGGGTGACCGCCTTTGTGGGATACTTCCTCGGTGAGCACGCGCCTGGCAAAAAGGACATCGGCGCGGCGGTGAAGGCGCTGCATCACATTTTGCTGTCACATGGATTGGCTTCGGATGTGATCCGCTCTGAGGTGAAACACCCCGTGAAGATCGGCATCACGCTCAACTTGAACCCCGTTCACCCCGCAACGGACTCGAAGAAAGACCGCGAAGCGGCCGAGCGTGTGGATATGTTCATGAACCGTATCGTGCTCGACCCACTGCTGAAAGGGACGTCGCCCATTCAGGAATCCGCGATTGCAAAAATATTGACGGGAAAAATTATTCAGGCTGGCGATCTGGAAAAGATTCGCCAGTTGGACATTCTCGGAGTCAACTACTACTCGCGGGCAGTGATGAAGCACGACTCAAAGTTCCCGGTGGTCAATGTGGCGCAGGTGCAACCCGAAGGGAATGAATATTCGGGCATGTGGGAGATCTACCCCGAAGGCATGTACGGTATTCTGAAACAGGTTTGGAGTTACCAGCCAACCTGCGAACTGATGGTCACCGAAAATGGCGTGCCCGTGCCCGATGGCGTGGACTTCGACGGACGCGTGCGAGACGAGCGGCGTATCCGCTATTTACGGAATCACATCGCGCAAGTCCATCGCGCCATCGAAGATGGGATTCCTGTGAAGGGATATTTCCACTGGTCCATGATGGATAACTTCGAGTGGAACCTGGGATACGGTCAACGCTTTGGGTTGGTGTATGTGGATTGGAAGACGCAGAAACGAATCGTAAAGGATAGTGGGCGGTGGTTTGCAAAGGTGATTCAAGCAAACGGTCTGGAGGAATGAAAGCAGACTTCCGAAGTCGCGGAGATTTCGGAAGTCTTTTTTTCAATTCAACTGGATGCGAACAAACAACCTGTCCTTTGCTGTTTGTGCGAGATCATCTGTATTCGGTTTGCCTTTTTCCATACGAATGCCCATCGGTCGGGCGGCCAGCGGAACCTGATGCAGATATTCAGACATGCGAGTCTCCACGGTTTGTTCATCCAACTCAGGTTCGGCTCGCGCGATGACACGTTTTCGCTTCAACAACAATTCCACACTCGCACCGCCTTGCAGATTCTTCCACCAGGTGCGGTCATGGTTGGTGATGACCCACAAATATTCACCCTCTCGATAATAACCAACGGGCGTGGTAAATTTTCTTCCCGTCTTGCGGCCTGTGATGGTGATCAACATCATGCCGTTGCTCAACATGCCGTGGAAGGGCGAGCGCAAGAGCCATGCCATGAAATCGTTGCCTGTCATAATGTTTTCCTACCGCGCCATATCCAACATTTGGAGAATGGCATCAATGACAACACCAGGCTGATCCAGTTGGATGGTGTGACTGCTACCCTCGACAATAATATGCTCGCTGTTGGTGGACAGCGCGGCCAGTTCGTTCTGCAATTCCAACCAAATCTGCTGGATTCCAGCCAAATCAATTTGGGCATTGTATCCCATCGCTTTGAGCGCGGCTGTATCAATGCTTTGCTCGGCAGTCAGCACAATGAGAGGCAAGTCGCCTAAACTGCCAAGCGCCTGCACCTGAGCATTGGTCTCTGGAAGGGAATTTAATTCAGCAAGTGTGGCATCAAAATAATTGGGATGCGACATCATCGCCATGTAAGTTGGTTGTATGGCCTCGAGCATTTTCTGCACGGCAGGCGGGGCGAAATCCTGTCCCTGCGAGGAGTTTCCAAGCAGACGCAATATTCCAAAACGCGACATGGAAGCCATGACGCCCACGTATGATTTTTGCTGACTGTCCAGAGAAACATATTCAGGCGGCAGGCGCTGGAACTGTTGCGGATGGGCCGAATCCACCAGTACGATCCCCGCCACTTCATCGGGATACAGGTCGGCAAACATGCGAACATTATGTCCGCCAAGCGAATGTCCGACCAGCACATAGGGAGGCTCGACGCCCGCGTTGACAAGCAATGTGTGGAGTTCCTCCGCCATCACTTTGGCGGTGCGCGGACTGGGAGACGGGTCGCTCCAGCCATAGCCGGCGCGGTCGTAGGTGCAGATGCGCGCGAACCCCGCCACCTCAGGCTGGATTCCGCTCCAGCCGAGTGAAAAATCCCCGTTGCCCGCGTCCACCACGACGGTGGGACTGCCCTCGCCCGTGCAGTAAATGTGCAGGCTGTAGCCGCCCACGTTCACGCGTTGACCTGGAGCGGGGAACTGCTCAAAGTCCGCAGCGGTGGTTTGGCGTTGGTAGAAATAGCCAGCCGTGAGGAGCAAAGCAAGGATTAGAACAAGCCACAGGAAAATACGGCCAATGCGCGCCAGGCAACCAGGGCGGACACGTTTATTTTTTGTCATTGAAAAGTTCCTTTCTGATTTTTACATCCAACCAAACAATCTCCCCAGTGCCTCCCCCACCGCGTCAGGGAGTCCGTGGGCGATGCCAGGCGCGACGAGAGATCCCGTCTTTTCGCGGAGGATGCCGAAGAAGAGTCCGCCAAAAGTGGTGAAGAGTGCCCAGCCCCACGACAGAGACGAAAGTCCGATGGCGGGATCGTAGGTGTTGAAGGCGTGGAAGAATCCGAACAGGAGGAATGTGACGATAAGTCCCGCGCCAAACTGGATTCCAAACCAGTGAAACGGGCGGCCGAACGCCTGATTCAGTCTCGATTGAATGTAGCCGCGAAAAACGAATTCCTCCCCGAAGCCCGAGAAAAATTGCCAGACGACCGTGGAGACCACAATCAACGTCAGCCGACTCATTGCCAGCCCAACAAGGATCGGAAAGAGCAACAACAGCCCCGTGATGACCAAGTTGGATTTACCTGAGGCGACAGTCTTTTGTCTTTGCAGAATCCAAACCATGAGGGCGATGGCAAAGACCTCCCCAATGGAGATGAGCAATCCGCCTTTAAAACTGGTGTAACCAATGCCAAACATCAGCGCGGCAACCAGCACGCCGACGGAGATGATTCGCACCAGGTAGGCCTTGATGCCGATGTCGAGATTCGTCGGCCAGTCCGCGAGACTGACGCCGTAGTCCGACCATTCTCTGCGCGCCAGCCAGATGACAAGTGCAGGGATCGCGATAAACAGAATCTCGCTTGTGTACGACCAACCGAGAGTCTCCTGCTCCCATTGAACGACTCCCGTGGAGCGAAGGGCAATTCCCAACAAACGCAAGACAAGATAGGTGAGCAGGATTTCAAGAACAGCAAAGATTTTGGATTTCAATTGCTATCCCTTTCAAATCTCAACAAGAAAAACTACAATCCCACCCCATACATCTGGTCGGGGGCGAGCAGTTCGGGGAAGCGCGCTCTCAGCGTCGTCCGCGCTTCGTAGCACAGGTGACAGGCGTCAGCGTAGTCCGAAGCGTGCGGGAGGTTGTACTCCGTCACCAGCGCGGCGGGGCCTCCAGCCAGGAGCGGTCCGCAAATCGGGTGCGCATCCGCGTCGTATTCGTCGCAGATCTGCCGCAACGGTTTCTCGAACAAATTGCCGATGACCAATCCCTGACAGATGTGCAGATTCCCGAACGGGTCCACGTGGACACGGCCCGGATCGCGAAAATCTTCGTGTTTGCATTCCGTGAACGACTCCCACGGATGGAGCGCGGCGCGCGTGACGAGTTGGCTGGCGCGGCCTCGATACATGACCTGTCCCTCATCCTTGATCTGCCCGTGCGTTTCGGGTGCGCTTCCTTCGGGCTGTGCAATGGAGATCATACCCGTCGGGATGTTGAGCCACTTCGCGGCCACCAGCGCGTTCTGCGGACATTCGCCCAGGCACCTGCCGCAATGGTATTCGTCACTGCTCACAGACAGGTCGGCGATGCGGCCTGCAAAAGGCTGGAGGTTCTCGATGGCATCCGCCACCGAATTGGCCCAATATGCGTTGCTGACAATGCCCACCGAAAATCCCATCTCGGCCGCAATACGCACACTCTTGGCAAGGATCGCATAAAAAAGGAACGGTTCCCCCCCCTCGAAGTAAATGGACTCGACGCCCGCGTCCCTGGCCTGGTTCAGGATTTCCTCCACGTGCTCCAGCGTCAGCGTTCCCTCTTGGCGCGGACTGCCCCAGACAAAGCAATGCTCGCACTCATAGGTGCATTGGTAGGTCAGGAGAATGTGAAGACCGGAGAGTTTCATGGCGCGCTCCTTGTCTATAACACTGTAGCAAAAAACAAACCATAAGTCATGGGTCAAATATCACCTTGCGGGCTATAATTAAGTAACCCGTTGAGGAGGCAGAATGTCCAACGTCTTTGCGTCAACTCACCCACTGGTCGCTCATAAACTTTCCCGCTTGCGTGATAAAAACACCGAACCCAAGAAGTTCCGCGAACTCGTCCGCGAGATTGCGGCCCTGCTGGCCTACGAAGCCACTGCCGATCTGGCCGTCACGCCGCGCGAACTGGAGACGCCTCTCGCCAGAATGGTCGGTTCCGAGTTGCAGGAAAAGATCGGCCTGATTCCCATCCTGCGCGCGGGATTGGGCATGGTGGAAGGGATTTGGGAACTGATGCCTGTCGCCGAAGTCTGGCACATCGGACTGTACCGCGACGAACGGACACTCCGCCCTGTGGAATACTACAACAAACTGCCGCTGGAGCCGACCGTCTCCGTTTGCCTCATTCTGGACCCGATGCTGGCCACTGGCGGTTCGGCCACCGCCACCGCTGACGTGTTAAAGCGCTGGGGCGTGAAGAAGATCAAATTTGTCGGCCTGATCGCCGCGCCCGAGGGAATCAACGCCATGCAGACGGCACATCCCGACATCCCGATCCACATCGCCGCGATTGACGATCATCTCAACGAACGCGCGTACATCGTGCCAGGTCTGGGAGACGCGGGGGATCGTCAGTTTGGGACGGGATAGCGCCAGTGAGCAGTTTTCAGTGATCAGTGATCAGTCATTGGAGATTGAAGAGAAATGAGCCAAGTCAAACTTGAAGAATTGGCGCAGGGCAACAGCGCCTTCGCACTCGATCTGTACCAGCAATTGCGACAGGCGGACAGCAACCTGTTCTTCTCGCCGTTCAGCTTATCCACCGCGCTGGCAATGACGTGCGCGGGCGCGCGCGGCGAGACCGAATCGCAGATGGCGCGCGTCCTGCACTTCGGGTCAACAGACGAGAGTCTACACATCGCGTTTGCTGGCTTGCAGGAAAAAATCGCGGAGGTCGAAGCACAGGGTAGAATCAAACTCAAAGTCGCTAACTCGCTTTGGCCACAAGTGGGATATTCCTTCCTTGCTGAGTTCGTCTCGCTCGTCCAAACTTATTACGGCGTGACCATCACACCTGTAGATTACAGCGATTCCGAAACTGCCCGCCAGATTGTCAACGCGTGGGTGGAAGAGAAGACCGAAAAGAAGATCACCAACCTGATTCCTCCAGGTGTGTTCAACGCCCTGACACGCCTGACGCTGGTCAATGCCATCTATTTCAAGGGCGACTGGGCGGACAAGTTCGACGCGCGGCTGACAAAACGGGGTGATTTTTGGGCTCCGCAAGGAAAAGTCAACGCGTCCATGATGAGCCGCACGGACGAATACAACTACGCGGAAACAGGGGCATTGCAAATCCTAGAACTGCCCTACGCGGGAAATGCCCTGTCCATGCTGATCCTGCTCCCAAAAGAAAAGGATGGGTTGCCGCGACTCGAAGGTCAAGTGACGCCAGCGTTCCTCGAACAGGCCACTGCAAAGTTATCGAAACAGCAGGTCTTTGTCTCCATGCCAAAATTCAAAGTGGAGGCAGCATTCCAGTTGAACGAGGCGCTGATCGAACTGGGTATGACCGACGCCTTCGACGATGGCAAAGCCAATTTTGCAGGCATGGATGACGATGAAAAAAGTTTATTCATCTCTGCCGCCCTGCATAAAGCCTTCATTGACGTGAACGAGGATGGCAGCGAGGCCGCGGCTGCATCCGCCATTGTCATGCAGTTGCGTAGCACACCAATGCAACGTCCGCCCGTCTTCCGCGCCGACCATCCCTTCCTGTTCTTCATCCGCGAGAACCAAACGGGCAGCATCCTGTTCACGGGCAGGTTGCTCAAACCATGAAACTCCTCCTCTTCTCCCTCGGCACGCTCGTTCTGACCTACATCTCGCGCGCATCGTTGAACCGACCGCGCTCGCATGGCTTCTATCGCTTCTTCGCATGGGAAGCCATCCTCGCCCTCTTGCTCCTCAACGTGGACTTCTGGTTCCGCGACCCTTTCGCCTGGCACCAACTCATCGCGTGGATGTTGCTTTTTGCATCGCTTATCCCGCTAGCGTTCGGCGTCCACTCCCTGCGCTCGCGCGGCAAACAAACCGCGCATCGTGAAGGTGACGCGTCGTTGTATAAATTCGAGAAAACTACGCAGTTGATTACCACGGGGATTTATAGTTACATCCGTCATCCGTTGTACAGTTCCCTGCTCCTTTTGGCGTGGGGAATTTTTTTCAAGTTACCATCCCTGCTCGGCGGGATTCTGGTCATTACAGCAACCATCTTTCTCTTCCTCACCGCCAAAGCAGACGAGGTCGAGTGCACGAAATTCTTCGGCCCGCAGTATCAGGAATACTTAAAAAAGACGCGGATGTTTCTCCCGTACTTGTTTTGAGATGATTTCATGAAAGCCATGCTCCTACGCGGACTTGCTCCGCTCGCGCAACATCCCAATCCACTTTCGTTCGAAGATGTCCCCGATCCAAAACTCGGCGCGGACGAAGTGCTGATCCGCGTCACGCGCTGCGGAGTCTGCCACACGGAACTGGACGAGATCGAAGGGCGAACTCCCCCTCCGCATCTTCCTGTCATTTTGGGACATCAGGTCGTCGGGCGAATCGAACAAATCGGACCGCTTGGACAACTTAGACCAATCGGACCAGTCGGACAAATTGGACAACGTGCCGGCGTGGCGTGGATCGCGTCCGCCTGCGGCGAATGTGACTTCTGCAAATCGGGACAGGAGAATCTCTGTCCGCAGTTCCGCGCCACCGGCCGCGACGTGGACGGCGGATACGCGGAGTACATGAAAATCCGCGCGGATTTCATCCACCTGATTCCAGATTCCCTTTCTGATTCCGAAGCCGCACCATTGCTGTGCGCGGGCGCCATTGGATATCGGTCACTGCGATTGAGCAATCTTCAAGACGGACGATCTCTAGGATTGATGGGCTTCGGCGGGTCGAATCATCTCGTGCTGAAAATGACGTTATACAAATTCCCCAATGCGAAAGTCTTTGTATTCAGTCGAAGCGAGGCCGAGCGCGAGTTTGCTTTGTCACTGGGAGCAACTTGGGCAGGCGCGATTGACGAAGTTCCACCCTCAGCGTTGGACGCGGTCATTGACACCACGCCCGTCTGGGGTCCGGACATGGAGGCGTTGAAGCATCTCAAGCCAGGCGGGCGACTTGTCATCAATGCCATCCGCAAAGAAACATCCGATCAACAGATTCTGTCCACGCTCGATTACCCGTCGCAGTTGTGGATGGAAAAAGAGATCAAGTCCGTGGCAAATGTGACGCGCGCCGATGTGCGCGAGTTTTTATCCCTTGCGGCGGAGGCGGGCATCAAGCCGGAGTTTCAGGAATACGAATTGAAGGATGCGAATCGCGCGTTGAATGAATTGAGGCGGGGGAAAATCCGCGGCGCAAAAGTGTTGTGCGTGTCGGGGCAGTGAGGCGAAACATGACGACCGGACAATGGATCATTTTTGGCACTTTGTTGTTGACCCTGGTCCTGTTCATCACAGGCCGCTGGCGCTATGACGTGGTGGCGCTGATCGCGTTGTTGATCGTGGCGTTGACGGGTCTCATACCGGCGGAAAAAGTGTTCAGCGGTTTCAGTAATTCCGCCGTAGTGACTGTGGCCGCGGTGTTGGTGCTCAGCCGCGGCTTGCAGAACTCGGGAGTGGTGGACGTGATCGGTGGATGGCTGGCCGCGTTGAAAGGCGGAATTGCGATTCAACTCGCCGCGCTGACAGGAATCGTCGCGTTTCTCTCCGCGTTCATGAACAACGTCGGGGCACTGGCCTTGTTGTTGCCTGTTGTCCTGCAATTGGCGCGCAAGAAAGAGTTTCCTGCTTCAGTGTTGTTGATGCCGCTGGCTTTTGCCTCGCTTTTGGGCGGCATGACCACGTTGATCGGGACGCCTCCCAACATCATCGCCGCGTCGTTCCGCGAACAGGTTGTCGGGGAACCATTCCGCATGTTCGATTTCACACCGGTCGGGGGCGGGGTTGCCATTGCGGGTTTGTTGTTCATCGTGCTGGTCGGCTGGAGGTTGATCCCGACACGAAGCGGGAAAGACTCATCCAAAAGCCTGTTCGATATTGAAAACTACATCACCGAAGTGAGGTTGTCCGGGAAATCAACGTTGGTGGGAAAACGATTGCGCGAGATCGGCGATTTTTCGAAGGCGGAAATCCTGATCATCGGTCTGGTGCGCGGCGGCGAACGTCGCATGGAGCCCTCCTCACAAACCAAGTTGCAGGCGGGGGACATTTTGATCGTCAGAGCGGATACGGAAAACATCAAGAAACTGACGGGCACATCCGGTCTTGAATTGGTGGGGAGCGAGAAAATCCAACGCGAGGATCTGGAGTCGGAGGATGTCACCCTGTTGGAGGCGGTCATCATGCCCAATTCGGTCATGTATGGCGGTACGGCCCGCAGTCTCGACTTGCGCGCCCGCTACGGCGTCAACCTGCTCGCCATTTCGCGGCAGGGCAAACTTTTGCGGGGGCGACTCGATCACATCCGCTTCCAGACTGGCGATGTTCTGCTCCTGCAAAGCCATGTGGAGACATTCAAAAAAGTGGTGGAGACTCTCGGATGCCTCCCCCTTGCTGGACGCGATCTCCGCATCGGACTCCCCCGACAGATGATTCTGGCGCTCGTCGTCTTCATCTCCGCTTTGACGCTCGCGGCAGTGGGACTTGTGCCGGTTCAGGTATCCGTCATTGCGGCGGTTGTAATCATGGTCATCACAAAATTGGTCACTTTGCAGGAAGCCTACGAAAGCGTGGACTGGCCGATCATCATTTTGCTCGGCGCGATGATTCCCGTCGGCGGCGCACTCGAAACCACCGGCGGCGCAGAATTGATCGCCGACTTCCTCCTGCGCGTCTCCGACCAGCTACCAGCGGGGGTCACTTTAGTGGTTATACTGGTGGGGACCATGTTTCTCTCAGATGTGGTGAACAATGCCGCGGCGGTCGTGCTGATGGCTCCAATCGGCATCAGCGTCGCGCAGGGAATGGGAGTGTCTGTTGACCCGTTCCTCATGGCGGTCTCCATCGGCGCTTCGTGCGCCTTCCTGACACCCATCGGGCATCAATCCAATACGCTGGTTATGGGGCCTGGCGGCTACAAATTCGGCGATTACTGGCGCATGGGCCTGCTGTTGGAAATAGTAGTGGCTATTGTTGCCATTCCGCTCATCCTGGTCTTCTGGCCGTTGTAGCATTGATAGGCGAAGAAACCAGGATCAAGACAATGTGTGCGTCCGTGGTTGAAGCAGGGTAAAATTCGAGGAGTAAAAGTTTTAACAATAGGAGACCATCATGGCCGAACTAAAAACCAAACTCAACGACGCCAGCGTGGACGACTTCCTCGCCGCCTATCCCGAAGAGACGCGCAAGGACTGTTACGAAATCTTGAAGATGATGAAGTCCGCCACCAAAGCAGAGCCAAAAATGTGGGGGACGAGCATCGTCGGCTTCGGCAGTTATCACTACAAAAGCGAGAGGAGCAAACAGGAAGGCGATTGGCCGCTGGTTGGATTCTCCCCGCGTAAGCAAAATCTCACCATCTACATCATGACGGGTTTCGACCGCTACGGCAGTTTACTCAAAAAACTCGGCAAGCACTCCCTCGGTAAAGGCTGTCTCTATATCAAACGTCTGAGTGACGTGGACAAGAAAGTGCTGAAGGAACTCATCACCGAATCCGTCAAGGTGATGAAGGCAAGAAAATAATTCTGCACACGGATCCTGCGGCAGATTACGCGGATTAACACGGATTTTTAAAAAATAAATCCGTGCAACTCCGCCGAAGGATCCGCGTAATCCGTGTACAAAAGGTTCTCGAAAGAGAGTTACCATGTCCAAAGCCATCCTCATCGCCTCCCGGCATGCCCATCATCGGCCTGCTCTTCTTCTGGCCCGCAGGCACGTTCGATTATTGGCAAGCCTGGCTCTGGATGGCGATTCTCTTCCTCCCGTTGATGGGCATGTTCATCTACCTGATTAAACGCGACCCCGCGCTTCTCGAACGACGCGTCCGCACAGGCGAGCAACGCCCCGAACAGCGGCGCATCATCGCAGTCTCGGCGCTCTTCCTCATCCTCATCTTCATCCTCCCAGGTTTCGACAAACGCTTCGGCTGGTCGAGCGTTCCCATCTGGCTCGTCATCCTTGCAGACATCCTCGTCCTCGCGGGCTTTCTGCTCAACTTCCTCGTCATCCGCGTCAACAGTTACGCCTCACGCGTCGTCGAAGTGGAGCAGGGCCAGCAAGTCATCGCCAGCGGCCCCTACGCGCTCGTCCGCCATCCCATGTACCTCTCCATCATCCTCATCCTGTTCGCCACGCCCCTCGCGCTCGGTTCATTCTGGGGCATCATCCCCAGCATCGCCTACATTCCTCTCCTCGCGGCCCGCGCCAAAAACGAAGAAGAACTCCTCGTGAACGATCTGCAAGGCTATCGCGAATACATGCAAAAAACGCGCTATCGTCTCTTCCCTGGAATTTGGTAACGCTAATTTTCACCGTCATTGCGAGGAGGGCGTTCGTCCCGACGAAGCAATCCCCGACTCGACGAGAAGATTGCTTCGCGCAAAACGCTCGCAACACTTGCACCTGGCGCAAGTGCAGGTGTGACGAACAACAATGAAAACATGAAACCCCAAAAAGATCCTGAAAATTTCGAACGAAAATATTTGCTCGACTTTGCCGACTTCTCGGACGCGCGCGTTTTAGAGATCGGATGCGGCGACGGACGTCTCACCTGGAAATACGCGTCCGCTTCACGCCTGACGATTGGGCTGGATCCCGATTTCGACGAGTTGCGCCTCGCCCATGCCGATCGCCCATCCGACCTGCATGGACGCGTCCACTTCGCCCGCGCCTCCGCATATCACATCCCCCTCCCCAAAGAGACATTCGACATCGCCGTTCTTGCCTGGTCACTCTGATGAATGGAACACGCGAGCATGGTCCATGCTCTGGGTGAAATCCATCGCACGCTCAAACCGAACGGCATCATGATCGACATGCGTCCCATCGAAGACAACTGGGCTGTGGAGGTCAAATCCGACGCGCGCGTGGATGTGGCAGGCCGTCTCGTTGACATCCCCAGCGGCCTCGCCGACACCGCCGCCTGCTTCGAAGCCCTGCGCGACGTGGAAGCGCGCGGCTGGTTCGTGCAGGAACGCGCCGAGAGATTCACATTCTTCTACTACTGGGATACCCCGTCCGAGATGAAAGCCTACATTGAAACCGAGTGGGATGGCTACGAAAAACTCGAAGAGGAAGTTTACCAGCGGGCCAGTTCGCTGTGGGCCAGCGCCAATGCCGAGGCCCGCGTCCGCGTCCACAGGAAGATGTGGCTCGCGAGATGGAGAAAAACAAATTGACAGTAGGGGCAGACCTGTGTGTCTGCCCTGGACGAACACGCAGGTTCGCCCCCACTGTTGGGGGCAAGAGATGTTTCTTACTTGGGGGTAATTTCGTAGATCAGGAATTTATCGTTGAGAAAGACCCTCGTCGCCAGCACGGACGGGTTGCAGGTCTCGATATCGTCGGGGGAGATTTGGTCCACGGCGCCGCGCGATTTGCGGAGGACAACGTAATTGGCTTTGGGGAGCGCGCCGCAATCGTCCACGAGCAGGGAATTGCGGTCGGTGAAAAGACGAAGCGCTCGCGGCTTGTAGAACGCCACGACACTGTCGGCGGGGGTTTCAGATTGGATGAACTCGAACATTTCGATGGAGATCGGGTCGAAGACGTTGCCGTAGGGACCGCGTCCCTGCGCGAGGTTGTCGCGGGCGGAGGTGAGGGATGTCCACGCGAAGGAGGCGATGATGACCAGCCAGAAGCCGCGCGTCAACCACACGCCCGCGCGCGGGAATTGGGATGTCAACGCGAAGAAGGTGGCGGTCATGCCTTGATAGGCAAAGTAAACGAACAGAGGCAAAAGCGGAAAGAGGAAGCGAATCCCCTGCTGGTCAGGCCAGAGGATGAAGAGCGCGTAACTCAGACCCAAATAGGCGATGAGGGGAAAGTCCTTTTTGAAATTCAGGACAATTCCGCCGAGGATGAAGGGAAGCAAGAAACCATAAATGATTTCGGGATACGGCAGGTCGCTGAAAAAATAGGCGGGCAGGGCAACGTACGCGGAGACGTTGTCCGCGAGGCTATCGAGGGAGATGAGCGAGAGGTGTTCGAAGTGCGATCCCTCTCCCGCGGGGAAGAGGATCAGGTTGAGGAAGGTGAGGAGACCAAAGACGTAGTAGGGAATCAAGTCGCTGGTCAGGATCCGCTTCCAGTCAGGGAGGATGCGGGGACGCGCCTGGAGGTAGTCAAAGACTTGGGCGAGGAAAAGAGTCGGGACGAGGAGAATCCCATTTGTCCGCACAAAGAAAGCGAAAAATAATGCGAGGCCGAGGATGTAAGGCGGAATACCTTTCGGGTACGATGTGCCATTCCGCCCCACGATGAGGAGGAGGCCAAGGGTGGAGAAAAAGAGGAAGGCGATGTCGGAAGTGAGTTGGTTGTTGAAGTTGAGCAGGAGCGGGCTGAAGGCAAAGACCGCCAGGACGAGCGCGGCTTCGATGGGCGACAGGCGGCGGGCGAGGAGCAGGTAAAAGACGAGGAGAAAGAGCGCCCAGAAAATCAAGTTGATGGTTTTGAGGCAGAAAATGTTGAGCGGGCCGCAGGCGAAGGTGAACGGTGCAAGGAGAGCGGGAAAGCCCCAGGGGTAGGCGTCGGGGCCGATGAAGTGCGTGGACTCGCGCATCGTGAAGGTGTTGCGCTGAATGAATTCCTGCGTGTCACCTTTGGTGATGGAGATGGCCTGCATGAGGTAAGAAGCCCAGTCGTCGCCCCACTCGTGGTCGAGGTTGAGGAGGGAGAAGGCGAGGAGCAGGGAGAGGAGGATGAGGGCGAGAGGAAGGATGAATTTTTTCATTTTGGCTGATTATACGGTAGAGTTTCCGAACTGTTTGGATGCCGTCATGTTCCTATTACGCAATTACGATGCGTGCCAATCGTGGAATAATTTTCCAAAATCACCGCACAGGCAACACTGACGCCAATTATTAAAATCAGTTATAACCGACCCATCAATACCCATTATGGCATAATCAAATATTGTCAACAACTATGGCTAGCGGTAAAAGGCAGACAACAAAGAATAAACCGGGAATATGGTGTCCTTAGGCCAAGAAACGTTTTCCCCATTAAGCATTTTGTTGAAATAATCGCCTTCATTTGTAAACGGGAAAAATAATAAATTCATTATATAATAAGAAAATGGGGCGGATTTCTTTGTAAATGCCTCTTGAGGGGCAGTAGCTTTAACCCAAACCATCATTCTATAGGCTTTGTTTTTAACAATATTTTCCCCATGTCCCATTAATTGGATCACTTTGCCATTGTCCGTGGTTGTCAAAGCCGCCCAAGCCGTTTTGGCTTCACCAGTATTTTTATCATAAAACGCGATTCTGGTGCAGGTGATCTCATATGATTGGCCAACTAAGTCCGTCCGGGTTTCGGTTCTGGTAATTGAAGGGTCCAGAAAGATCCCGTGGAATTGCCGTTCGTAAAATTTCATTGTGTAGTCATTTGGCGGATAAGAATTTTCTGGAGTAATTGTGGCTTGCGTTAGAACGCTTTGAAGGTATTCTTGCGAGTAATCCCATTCACTGTAGTCTTGGTCAAAATAAAACCATTTGTGTCCCTGACCATCGGTTTCAGTAACCCAGATACTGCCATCAGCATGTAGTTCATAGGGACGATTACCGATCTGGGATGTAATCTCCAGGGGAAGTGATGGGGTAGGAGTAAACGTTATGGTCGCGGTTGGAGAGGAAGTAAAAGTGGTTGTCGCCGAGGGAGTGATGGTAAAAGTAGGGGTCGCCGTTGCAGGTACAGTCATTGGCACACAAGCAACTAAAACCAACAATGGAATACAGACGAAAATTTTCTTCATGAAATTATTATGACACGGGATGGAGAAATGTCAATGAGGTACCGTCCACGAATTTTTCACGAATAAACGAATACAAAACGCGCCCATTCGCCGAAGGTTCGTTGCCGTATTCGTGGATGGTTCCCCACCTCAAGCAATATCCACCTTGAACACCCGCGCCACAAACTTGTGGACGAGGAACGTCGGCAGGAGGAGGATGGCGTGGACAGCCGCGCTCAGTCCAAATAGCATGGCGACAGATTGTAAAAAATCATTCAGCGGCGGGGTGACATACGCCAGCATCCACGGGCCAGCGCCTGCGATCAGCGCCAGCGCGAAAATGGAAACAACCCACACCGCGAGGGGAGTCCACGCGTGGCGATCGGAGGCGGAGGGAAGCATGGTACTGCTGACCGCGAAGGTGAGATAGAACCAGAGGGGGAAGTCGTTGACAGAGGGCAGAGCGCGGAGCGCGGCGAGGAAGAGTTCAAGCTGTCCGTTTTGGAAAGTCTGCCAGAGCAGGAGCAAATTCAATTTGTAGATGGATGCGTAGGCAATGAAGAGTCCGCCCACGACGAGGGGGGCGAGACCGATGAGCGAGTCGCGGACCACGTCCGTGCGTTGGGTTTCCACGTAACCGAGGATGAGACGTCCATCGGGGAGAACCTGCGGCAACAACGAGAATCCGCCCGTGCGCACGCCGAGCAATTTGGCAACGATGAAATGACTCAGTTCATGCAACAGCACGCCAGGGAAGAAGAGCATCGAAAACAGTCCCACCGTCAAACCTGGGTGGCGAGTCGTGATGAGGAACACGGCCTGAATCTCACGGTGCAAAAGCCGCTGGAGAAAAACCAGCGGCGTGAGGGTGAGGAGGAACCAAGCGAGACCAGTGAACATGCTGTGATCAGCTCAGGGGTTTGGACATGAGCGAAGCACGCGCGGCTTTTGTGATCTCGAGGAACTCGTCCAGTTTGAGACTCGCACCGCCGACAAGCGCGCCGTCAATCTCCGCGCGGCCGAAATACTCCGCCGCGTTGGCCGCGGTGACCGAGCCGCCGTAGAGGACGCGGATCGATTGGGCCACGTCCGCGCCGAAGAGTTCGGTCAACGCGGGACGTATGAGGTCGCGGACGATGCCCTCGGCATTGTCGGCCGTTGAGGCGCGTCCCGTGCCGATGGCCCAGACGGGTTCGTAGGCGATGACGAGACGGGAGGCGGGCGCGGGATCCGTCCCAGCGAGGCCGTCGCGCATTTGACGCGCGACCACTTCCGAGGTCCGATTCGACTCGTACTGTTCAAGCGTCTCGCCCACGCAGACGATGGGAGTCAAATCCGCGGCCTGTGCGGCGCGGACTTTTTTGTTCACAGTCTCGTCGGTCTCGCCGAAGTACGTCCGCCGCTCGGAGTGTCCGATGATAACGTAGTTGCAAAATTCCTTCACCATGTTCGGAGCGACCTCGCCCGTGAACGCGCCTTTGGCTTCCCAGTGCATGTTCTGCGCGCCGAGGCCGATGTCGGTGCCGACCAGCAGGGACGAAACCGCCACCAGCGAGGGGAAGGGCGGGCAGAGGACTTTTTCCACGCCGCGGATTTCGCGCAGTTGAATCGCCATTTTGAAGACCAGGTCGCGCGCTTCCGCGACGGTCTTGTTCATTTTCCAGTTTCCAGCAACGAGGGGGATTCGCATGTTTTTCTCTCTCAGGGGATTTGGACGAGATAGGATTCGGCCAGCACACGCACCCATTCGGGCGTGTCGGGATTCGCCAGCAATTGTTCCAGCAGTTGACGCGCTTCGGGCTTTCGGTCTTCCTTGATGGAAATCTCGGCATCCAGCAGGAAGACTTCGGGCATGGTGGATTTGAGACCACGTGCGCGTTCCAGGAATTCGCGCGCACGGGCATTGTCGCCGCGATGGAGGGAGAATCGTCCCTCGGCGATGTAGGCAAGGGGCTCGTCAACCCTGGCGATGGAATCAAATGTCAATTGGAGAGGGAGGTCTTCGCTGGCCGCGGCCTTGTAGGCGGCCTCGTGATAGGAATCGAGCAATTCTGGCGGGGCGCTTCCAGCGGGCTGGGCAAGAACCGCGCGCTGGTACATGCCCGCCGCGGGAATCCACGCCTCGCGTTTGGCAAATTCGCCGCCCGCGGTGACGAAAAATGCCTGATCCTGTCCCGCGAGTTCGGCGCCCATGCCGATGACTTCGTATGCGCGGCGCGGCTGGCCCGCGTCCCAATAGGCCAAAGACAGGCGCAGATGGGCAAACGGGTCACCGGGATTTTGGCTCACAGCACGCTGGGCTTCCAGGATTTCGGGGCTGGCGGCGGCTTCCTCCTCCGCGCCGGGGATGGGGGCATTGAGCAATTTCAAATCGTCCAGCCAGACCGTTCCATCCATTCGCTCCGTCTCTCCCGTAGACAGGCCAATGGAAAATCCCGCCACTTGATTGGGATCGAACGGTTTGCCGGGATTCTCCTCCCATTCGGCGCGCAGGATTTGCTCCCAGCGAATCTCCACACGAATCCAGCTATCCACGCTTTCCTGCGTAGTCTCGATGGGGTGATAGTAAGTGGTCAACGCGCCGGGCGCGCCACCGTACAGATCCACGTGGAGAGGCAGGCCGGGACGATCCGCGCGCAGGTAGAACGAAATACCGCTAGTCGCGCTCCAGTTTTCGGGCTGGGTGAAATAGAATCCGCAAGTGGCCCAACTGTTGGCGGCAACATCGAACTTGAAGCGCAATGAATTCGCGCCGCCATGTGCGGCTTCTGAATTGCTGGAGCAATCCAACTTTGTATCGGTGGTCTCATCGAAATAGCCCTCCCAGCCCGAAGTCCCAACGGGAGGTTTGCCTTCGAAATCGTCCAGTAGGCGAGGCGTAAGTTCGGGCGGGAGGATGGGAGTCTGCGGGGTGGCGGGCGTGGATGCGGTCTGGGCGGGGCCGGGGAAGAGTCCGCCGCGGCGGATGGCCGACACGGCGAAGAGACAGCACAGGAAGAGGATGACCGCGCCTGCGACGAGCATCCAACGCGAAATTTTCTTCTTCGGTTTGGCGGACACGTTAGGGATGGGCGCGGGAGTCGCGTCCGCTTTGGGCGAGGGGGACGCGACGGGAGACGCGACCGGCGCGGGGTGAGGCGGAAGCGTGATCGTCGTCCCCTGGATGGGAACACCTGCCGTCATCCACGCCTGTTTGAAGGCGGTCACCATGTCTGCAACAGTGGCGTAACGGTCGGCGCGTTCCTTGGAAAGGGCCTTCAGCAAAACGCGCTCGACGGATTCTGGAATTTTGGGATTGATGGCACGCGGGATGGGAAGCGGGGTGTAGATGTGGTCGTGAATGATGGAGAAGGGCGTGTCAGCATTGAAGGGGACCTGGCCCACCGTCATTTCGTAGAGCATGACGCCGAAGGAATAAATGTCAGTGCCTTCGTCGAGGTTTTTTTTGCCCATGGCCTGTTCGGGCGAAATGTATTGCGGTGTGCCCATGATCATGTCGCCCGAGAGCGTAGACTCGCCCATGGAGGCGATGCGCGCCAGCCCAAAGTCTGCGAGGTAGATCGGGCCTTCCTTGGTCAGCAATACATTGGACGGTTTGATATCGCGGTGCAGGATGCCCATCTTGTGGGCGTATGAGAGCGCCGCACCGACGGCTTCGATGATTTGAGTCAGTTCGTCCGAGGCGAGCGGGCCGCGCGCCATGCGCGCTTTGAGCGTTTCGCCTTCGATGAATTTCATCACCAGGAAGGGACGTTTTTCGTGTTCGGCATAATCGTAGATGGGGACGATGTTGGGATGGTCGAGTTTTGCCACGAGGCGCGCCTCACGCTTGAAGCGCGCTTCGAAGTTCGGATCCTCGCCAAAGGCGGGATGCAACACTTTGAGCGCCACGTAACGATCGAGCGCGGCATGGTAGGCCTTGTAGACTGTGGCCATGCCGCCCTGTCCCAATTGTTCTACGATGCGATACGGGCCGATTGTTTCGCCATCTGCAAAGGGCATAAGATTCCCTTTCTCAAGTTTTGCTGATTATAGCCGAGGCTGGTTAATCTGGTATATCCCGCGTATAAAGTGTCGGTAAATTGAAATGAAAACGCACGGAGATAAATCACCCGTGCTCAGATACAAAGTCCTGCGGCCTGTGCCTGTCAAAAAAAATGGGCCGCGCTCATCGCGCGACCCACAACTACGTAACCAACAAACCACGAAACTATCGAACTATTTATCCATCAACGCCGCCACACCGGGCAATTCCTTCCCCTCCAGGAATTCCAACGAGGCGCCGCCCCCGGTGGAGACGTGCGTCATCTGCTTGGCGACGCCCGCCTTCTTGACCGCGCTGGCGGAATCGCCGCCGCCGATGACGGTGGTCGCGTCCGACTCAGCCAGCAGACGCGCGAGGGCGAACGTCCCCTCGGCGAATTTCGGAAACTCGAACACGCCGACGGGTCCATTCCAGACGACAAGTTTCGCGCCGCTCAACGCGGCCTTGTACAACTCCAGCGTCTTCGGGCCAACATCCAACATGCGCCAGCCCGCGGGGATCTTGTCAACATCCACCACCTGTGAATTGGCTTCCGCGTCGAACTTGTCCGCAATGACCGCGTCCACGGGCAAAACGAGTTTGCCACCCGCCTTGGCAAGGATGGATTTCGCCAATTCGAGCGAGGCAGTTTCCACGAGGCTGTCTTGCATGTTCAGTCCCTGCGCGGCGAGGAAAGTGTTCGCCATGCCGCCGCCGATGATCAACTTGTCACATTTGCCAAGCAGATTTTCCACCACCGCGATCTTGTCGCTGATCTTCGCACCGCCGAGAATGCCAATATACGGATGCTCAGGATTCAGCGCCGCGCGTCCGAGATATTCGAGTTCCTGTTCCATTAAAAAGCCAGAAACCGCAGGCAGGAAGCGCGCCACGCCTTCGGTGGACGAGTGGGCGCGATGCGCCGAACCGAACGCGTCGTTGACGTACACTTCGCCGAGCGCGGCCATCTGTTTGGCGAGTTCGAGATCGTTCTTCTCCTCGCCCGCGTGGAAGCGCGTGTTTTCGAGCATGAGCACGTCACCGGGCTTGAGGGCCTTCGCCAATTTCTCCACTTCGGGACCAACGCAATCGTTCGCCATCTGGACGGGACGCTTGAGATGCCCCGCCAGCACTTCCGCGGCGGCTTTCAGGCTGAACTCGGGGGCGGGTCCGCCCTTGGGACGTCCGAGATGACTCATCAGAATCACCGATGCGCCCTGATCGAGCACATACTGGATCGTAGGCAGGGAAGCCTTGATACGCTTATCGTCGGTCACTTTCCCCTCGGCCATCGGCACGTTAAAGTCCACGCGCATGAGGACGCGTTTGCCCTTGAGATCAATGTTTTTTACAGTTTTCTTGTTCATAACTTCCTCGGTAAATTGGGAATTAGAAAAATTGGTAGATTGGTTTCCCAATCTACCAATTCACCATTTTGCAAATTACAGGCTCTTCGCCATCAACGCCGCGAGGTCCGCCGTGCGGCACGAGTAACCCCACTCATTGTCGTACCACGTCACCACCTTGATGAAGTTGTTCTTCTCTTTGCCGAGCGCCATTGTGAACGGCAGGTCAATGGAGGAGGAGTGCGGATCGCCTTTGTAATCAATCGAGACGAGCGGCTCGTCCACGGCCTGGAGAATCCCCTTGAAGCGCGGGAGTTTCGCGGCATCGCGGAAGAGTTGGCGCAATTCCTCAGTGGTGGTTTCCTTCTCGAGTTCGGCGGTGAAGTCCACCACAGAGACGGTCGAGGTTGGAACGCGCAGGGCGTAGCCGTCGAACTTGCCTTTCAAATCGGGGATGACCAACGCCACGGCCTTGGCCGCGCCCGTCGTCGTCGGGATGATGCTCATCGCGGCGGCGCGCGCCCGCCTCAGGTCCGAGTGAGGCATGTCGAGGATCTTCTGGTCGTTGGTGTACGCGTGGACGGTCGTCATGAAAGCGCGTTTGATCGTGTATGCATCGTGCACCACCTTCGCGGCGGGCGCGAGGCAGTTCGTGGTGCAGGAAGCGTTCGAAATCACATGATGAACCTTCGGGTCATACTTATCCTCATTCACGCCCATCACGACGGTCAAGTCTTCGCCCTCGGCGGGAGCAGTGATGATGACTTTCTTCGCGCCGCCCGCGGTGATGTGATTCTCAGCGCCCTTTACAGTCTTGCCTTTTTTGTTCACGCCATCTTTCTTGATGGTGAAAATGCCTGTCCCTTCAACAACGATCTCCACACCCAAGTCACCCCACTTGATGGCTGCGGGATCGGTCTCTTTGAACGCCTTGACCTTCTTTCCATCGATCAACAGACCTTCATCATGGACCTCAACCGTCCCATCGAAGCGGCCGTAGTTCGAGTCATATTTGAGCAGGTGCGCCATGGTCTTCATGTCGCCGATGTCGTTGAACGCCACCACTTCCAGTTCGTTCGGATACTTGTCGCGGATCGCCTTGAGCACCTGCCGACCAATTCGTCCGAAGCCATTAATACCAACTTTGATTGTCATGGGAACCTCCATATTTGCTTGTGATTTATTTCACGATTGTATCTGAAAAACAGATTTTGGAATAGGCTTGAAAACATTTTACACCAGAACCCCCCTCCACCATCCAATCAAATATCCTTCTGTGGTCTCTCATTGAAAATAGAATTCTTGGGTACAATACTACGGGCCGCAGAAATGTGCGCCTCCCATTTGCATCCCCATCTGAAACTAGGAATCACATGAACGACTTCACCCCCGAAAAGGAACAACTCTTAAAAAGCCGAAAACGAAAATTCGGACTCACCTACGGCGCCGCGGGCGGACTGGCCTTTGCCATCGCCTTGTGGGGATTCGACGCCATCCTGCTCTCCCAATCGCACGCCATGTTCCCCTGGCTGAAACTGCTTGTGGGGGGCATCCTCACCACGTTCACCGGCGGACTGGCCGGCTGGCTCACCTCCCGTTTCGAGAAGATCCTGCTTGGATTCCTCTTTTGGGTCGCCGCCAGCGCGCTCTTTGGGCTGTACATCGTCATCGTCCCGCTCGTGCTCGCGCCGCGCATCACCGGCCTGCTCGTGCCGCAGATCCGTCACCTGCTCCTCTACACTACCTACGACAACCTGCCCACCATGGTGGCGGTGGCCTTCGGTTGGACCATCGTCGGCGCCATCATCAGCAGTGTCATTCAACTCCCCATGCTCGACCATGCCGTGTTCAGCTTCAGCGGATTCGGCAAGATTCGGCCACACCTGCTCTGCGCCATCCTTATGCTCATCAGCGGGAGTGTGTCCGACAGCCTCAACAACAAACCCCTCCGCGACCCCATTATCGCATTGGATTCGACCTTTCAGTTCATCCTCGACACACGCGGACAGGAAATTGACAAGGCCACCTCACGCGAAAAGCACCTGGCCTCCTTCCGCCTCATCCAACAGGATGTGACCGAAAACCGCCAGCTGGTGGTCAGCCACTACGACAGGCTCCTGGAAAACATCGAAGTGCTCGTCAACTTCGATGGGAAGTGGGCCATATGCCCCACTTTCTTCAATTCCCCGTTGACCTGTCAGCCCATCTCGCCATAAGACATTTGGAGCCAGCATGAAATCGACTCGACGGAACATTCTTCTCCTGACTGTCTCGCTTCTCCTCCTGACCTCGGCCTGCCAGCCCACCCCAACCGCATCCCCACTGACGGGGACGCTGAGCGAACTCAGCGGCAGGGTGGAATTCAAATCGGCGGCAGAGACCACCTTCCAGTCCGTGGAAGCGGGCGACATGATTCAGGTCAACGACCAGGTGCAGACTGGCGACGATGGCCGCGTCCGCGTGGACCTCTCCAGCGGGACGATCATCCGCGTGGCTCCGTCTTCGCTGTTCACGCTCGCGTCCAACGAAACCGCCGAGGACGGACTCGCCACCAAACTCAAACTCGAACTGGGTCGAATCTTCATCATCCTCAGCGGCGGCTCGGTGGACGTGGAGACCCCCTCGGGCGTGGCCTCGGTGCGCGGCTCGTACATGATGGTGGAGATTGATCCCGTCACGCAGGATGTGATCGTCACCTGCCTCGAGGGAAATTGCTCCGCGGGTGGAATCAACTTCGCCGATGGGCAAAAGATCACGTTCCATTATGATTCTGCGACTGGAAAATACGGCCCTCCGATTTTGGAGGAAATGACCGAGGAGGATTTCCAACTCTGGCTGGAAAACAACCCAGAAGCGCGGCAAATCTACAACCAGATTCTGGCAGGAAAATCGGCCCCCACCGCCACACCCACTTCCTCTGCATCTCCCACACCCACTTCACAGACCACCATCATCACCGATACCGAGCCGAATTGTTTCAGCCTGCAAGCCCCGCCCGACGGCGCGTTGATCAACGCATCGGGACTGGTCACGTTCACGTGGGAGCCGCAGGAAGGCGCGGCCTCCTATGAGGTGGTGTTCACCTCGCCCGGCGGCGCGCAAAATACGCTGGTCACCACCAGCACCAGCCTCGCCAATTTCATTGACATTTTCCCGCTCGGCGGGACCTATTCGTGGGAAGTGACCGCCCTGCGCGCAGACGGGACGCCCATCTGCACGGCCAAAGCGTTCGCGTTCTCCAAACCCGTTTCGCCCGCGCTAGAACCGCCCGCCCCATCCGGGAAAACCGTTTGCACGCAGGATGATGCCCAATGGAGCAATCCCAGCGCGCCCTGTTACTGCAATATCGAAAGTTCCAACAATCCGCGTTACTGCAAACTGCCTGTTGAGCCAACGCCCACAAAAACGCCCGCCCCCACGCCAACCAAAACGCCGCTCCCCAGCCCCACGCCCAGCGAATATCCGCAATGACGGGCGCATAGGATCATCTCATGTCATCCAATCGCAGATTCAGCCTGCGCTTCATCCTGTTGATCGGCACCGCGCTCGTCCTGCTGGTGTTGCAGGTGGTTGCCAGTTTCGCCAGCGGACGTTCGCCTTTGCAGACTCTGGAATTCGGCGCGCGCGACACGATGATGCGCCTGCGCGGCGTCCAGCCTGTATCGGGAGAGGTGGTCGTCATCGCGATTGACGATCTCGCGCTGAAATGGGTCGGGGTGCAGTGGCCGTGGCCGCGCGCCTACCTGGCCGAGATCGTGGACAAGGTCAACGTGGCGGGCGCGAAAGTCGTCGGGTTGGATATCCTCCTTTTCGAGGCCTCCGCCGACCCGTCGGGAGATGAGGCGCTGGCGCGGGCGCTGGAAGAGTCGCAGAACGCGGTGGCGGTCATGCAGATCTTCCGCCAGCCGGGGACCGTCACGCTGAATCTGCCGCGTCCTATTTTAAATTCGCTCGACGGCGTGGGTATCACTTCGCTCGAAAGCGACGAAGATGCCATCACGCGCAGTCTGCAGGCCTACGATACGTTTGGGGAGGATGCCTATTTCAACTGGGCGTTCGAGATTGCGCGGCTGTATCTCGGCGTGGACGCGCCCGCCAATTGGACATCCACGAGCCTGACGTTCAACGGACAGACTGTGCCGCTTCAACGCGGCGACCTGATCGTGGACATGGCGGGCCCGGCGGGGACGATACCCACCTACTCGGTGACGGCATTGCTCGAAGGCGACATCCTCGCGCAAAACCCCGAGGCCCTGCGCGACAAGATCGTGCTGGTCGGCCCGACCTCCATCACGCTGAAAGATGTTTTCCCCACGCCCTTCTCGGCGAAAGCCCCGACGCCCGGCGTGGAGATCGTTGCCAGCGCGGTGGAGATGATGCTGCGCGGCAGTTACCTGCGCGAGTCGCCGCCGTGGGTGGGACTGCTGGCGATTTTGCTTGCGGCAATTCTGGCGGCGTTCATCAGCCGATTGCAAAGACCGTCGCTTACGCTGGCCCTGCTCGGGCTGGCAATGGCGCTCTACGCGCTGACGGGTTATCTCACCTTCCGTTTTGCGCGGCTCTACCTGCCCATGGTCGGGCCGCAGTTGATGTTGTTCCTCGGTGTGCTGTTGCCGACCATCGAGCAGGCCGTTTCGCAGGAACTGGAAAAACGTCGCGTCCGCAATTTGTTTACGCGCTTCATCTCGCCTGAAATGGTGGACCAACTGATCGCCACGCAGGATATCAACTCGCTGAACAAGCGCGCGAACGTCAGCATCCTGTTTTCCGACATCCGCGGTTTCACCACCCTCTCGGAGAAACTCGCTCCCGAGGAAGTGGTGGCGTTGCTGAATCCATATCTCGAGGCGATGACGGGCGTGATCTACCAGCACGGCGGGACGGTGGACAAGTACGAAGGCGACGCGATCATCGCGTTCTTCGGCGAACCCGTTTCGTATCCTGACCATGCGCGGCGTGCCGTCCGAGCGGCGGTGGACATGCGAACGGCGTTGGACGAACTAAAAGCCCGCTGGGAGCGGGAGGGGACGCCGCGGCCGAATTTAGAGATGGGCATCGGCATCCACTCGGGAGAGGTGTTCGTGGGTCTGCTCGGTTCGGCACAGCGGATCAATTACACGGTGATCGGTGACGCGGCCAACCTGGCCTCGCGCCTGCAAGACTTGACGAAAACCTATCAGTGGCCGATCCTCATCAGTGAGAGCGCCCAGCGACAGGTTCAGGACGAGTTCGAGACGGAGTTTGTCGATTCGGTGCTGGTGAAAGGCAAGTCGGAGCCAGTCCGCACGTATAAGGTGATTGGGCGAAAGGGCGCGGACCCGATCAAAGGTTGGAAGTAGGGGCGAATCTGCGTGAGCGCCCGGGATAGACAAGAAGAGGGCAGACACGCAGGTCTGCCCCTACATTTTATTGTGTTGATTTGTACAAAACGGATGTGTTATGGTAAAGTTAATTAACTTTTCACGATTGGCGAGGGAACACCCATGAATGCAGAACGAATCCCAGACATTATCATTGGCCGCCTGCCCGTTTATTTGAGGGCATTGCAACGCATGGCAGAGAAGGGGGTGCAGACGACTTCCTCCCAGGAATTGGGAGAGCGGGTGGGGATTTCGGCGGCGCAAATCCGCAAGGACATTTCGCAGTTTGGCGAGTTCGGCAAGCAGGGGACAGGGTATCACATCCCGTTTTTGCTGGATAAGTTGCGCGCCATCCTGAAAGTGGACCGCATCTGGGATGTGGCGCTGGTGGGCGCAGGCGATATGGGTCACGCGCTGGCGCGTTATCAGGGATTTTCGAATCGCGGCTTTCAGATCGTGATGGTCTTCGATAATGACCCGTCCAAAGTGGGACAGATGGCGGGGAATTTCAAGGTGGAGAACACGGATGTGATGGTGGAACGAATCCGTGCGGCGGGGGTGAAGGTAGCCATGCTGACGGTGCCTGCCGCGGCCGCGCAGGAAGCGGCGGATTTGCTGGCAAAGGCGGGGGTGAAGGCGATTCTGAATTATGCGCCGATCAGCCTGAACGTCCCGCCCGATGTGAGGGTACAACACATAGACCCAGCAACGCATTTGCAGAGGATGACGTATTATCTCTAATCTTCCGCCGCCTAATGTCCCAAAACGGATATTAGGCGGTGGTCGTCTATAAGCCGTTATACCGCCGCCGCATAACCCCTAGTTGGGCATTTATCTTGCAAGCCATAAGGAGAATGGAATGAAAGGCAGTAGTCAAATCAAATTTGGAATAGTTTTGATACTGTTTGTAGCGTTTCTTGTTGCTGAAAAACAATTTCCCGCAATAAGAGAATGGGTAAGCACAAACACGGCATACCCATTAAATATCATTCTGGTTGGAATCGTCATTTTTGTTCTTAGTATTTGGTCGGGTGTCACGGGTTGTGCGACAATTGCTACTCTTGTAGCAGGTGTCGGCGGAATCCTTTATTATCAGAAAGTAACAGGAAACAGTGAACCTATTTTATGGACTCTAATACCTGCATTCATTGGGGTTGGCATGATTCAATCTGGATTATTTAGTGGCGTTACGCAAAAAGCAAAAGTAGGAACTCAACTCATAGGTTTTAGTATAATGGTGTTTGTTATTTGCGCAGTTATTTTTGGTAGGTCTCAATTATTAGGCGGCACTTACGGTTTAGCAATCATATTAATACCATTAGGTGTATGGTATTTCGTTAAAGGCTTGCGCTCCAAAAAGAACAATCAAGACACTGAAATTTAAAGGCTTGTATCAAAACAAAATTTCACAGTGAGGTCAACATGAGTCAATTAGAAGATGATTTGAAAGCACTCCTCAATAAAATGCCGCCTCCAAATATTGCCGTAATCGGCAGAACGGGTGCAGGCAAAAGCACACTAATTAATACAGTATTCGGGTCAGAACTCGCAAAGGCAGACGCAGGATTACCCGTCAGCAAGGCATTTATTCGCTATCCAAAATCGGCAGAAGAAAAATCGCTTGTCGTGATTTATGATTCGGCAGGATATGAAATGGATAGAGAAAATAAATTTCACAACGACATTATTAGTTTTCTAAAAGGCAAAAAAACTAATACAAATATTGAAGAACAAATTCATCTTGTTTGGTATGTTGTCAATTTAGGCGTAAAGCGTTTTGAACATTTTGACGCAGAGATTATTTCTTTATTAAGGGGAGAAACAGTACCTGTAATTATTGTCTTAGCGCAAGCAGACCTAGCAACTACAGGCGAAACAGCAAAAGTCGAAGAAACAATTCGGAATTATGGCACAGAGTTCAAATTTAAAGACTTTAGAATATTGAGAGTTTCTGCAAAGCCAATGCACGGCGAGCCTTTTGGCGTTAATGAACTTGTCAATTTGTCAGCCGAATTATTACCAGAGTTATATACCGAAGCATTAATCGCAAGACAAATCGTCAATTTGGAAATTAAGAGAAAAAAGGCTTTAGAGTATGTAAAATTATCTGCCGCCACTTGCTTTGCCACAGGCTTTGTCCCAATTCCTGGAACAACTTCATCTAATGCTCTGGCAACTCAAGTTATGTTGTGTACAAAAATAGCATCACTTTATGGGTATGCAGAATGGATACAAATACTGGAAAAGGTCAGCAGCGTTACTATTGGTTCAATCTTAACATTGAGTATAAGTTGGGTTCTGGAATTAATTAACACTGTCTTTCCTCCAGCCAGTCTTGTTGGGGGTGGATTAAAAGGTGGAATAGCGGCAACTTACATCACTATCGTAGGATTAACTTATGTTTCCGTCTTTGAAAAACTTTCATTGACAGATATAAAGGGTAAAACAAAAACCGAAATTGAAGAGTTCATTCATCAGACATTTCGTGAAGAATTCAAGAAAAATTCACGAATCAGAATCGGCTCGAAAGGTGATATAGAAAAAATTGAATTATTTCAAGTAGCAAGGTCAGTCTAATAGTATTGTTTTTCACTCGCCATCGAGTCTTGCACAAAGTAAAAATGCCCAACAAAGCGTGCACCCGACGCTGGGGATTCTGGCGCGATTCCAAGCATTTTTCTACGCCTCAGCATTTTCCCAGTCGGACGGCGTCCCGCCGCCCGCCC